>NZ_JAKKUT010000002.1:1228886-1583329 GCF_029582805.1 Candidatus Synechococcus calcipolaris G9
ATATTCATGGGTGTGGCACTCAATGCCGGGGGTAATTCGCAGCATCACCCGGGGGGGTGTCCCCCCTAGGGTTTGGCCGTAGTCCGCTAAACGCTCCAGTTCTAGCCAGTTATCGGCCACCAGGGTGCAGCCCACCTCTAGGGCAAATAGCAGTTCATCCGGTGATTTATTATTTCCATGGAAATAGATGGCATCGGCGGGTACTCCTGCTTCTAGGGCGGTGTAGAGTTCACCACCGGAGACCACATCAATGCCTAGACCTTCACTGTGGGCCAGGGCGCAGGTAGCTAGACAATTCCACGCCTTCGAGGCAAAGAGAACTAAACTTTCCCCGCCATACTGTTGTTTTAGGGTGCGGTGGTATTGTTGGCAGGCGGTGCGAAACGTGGTCTCATCCACAATGTAGAGGGGAGAGCCAAAGCAATGGACTAAATCCACCACATCACATCCACCAATTTCCAGATGGCCGCGGCTGTTGGTAAGGGCAGTGAGGGGAAGTAACTGCTGATTGGCCGCCAAAGGGGGAATAGCAGCATCGGCGATCGCCCCAGAAGGAATGCCCGAGGAAAGGGTGGTGCTAGGAGAAGAAATCATACCGTCAGTAGTGAGGTGAAAGGACAAAAGTATCCCAGGGGACGTTTATCTTGTGGGATAAAATTAGGCTGTGACCAGCAGTGAAATACCTACTTCCAGTTTGACATTCTCCCTGCGGATTCAGGGGAAATCCAACAAAAATTAAGTCGATTCAGGGGTTTTTCTGAATATCTATGGGTTATGGGTATGATTGAGACATCAGGGGGAAAGTCATCTAAACCCAAGGTTAACAGATGCAATCGTTTCCTCAACTGGTCAATATTTTTACCCATCGGAGTTAGTACGCATTTTATGGTTGCCTCAGCTTGGCCCTACGTGACTCCTGGAATCCCCGATCGCGAGTTTGAGCGTTTACCAGGCATTCCCTTAACCAAGCGGGAAACGCGACTACTAATGCTATCCCATTTACGCCTAGAGGCCGACTCGACACTGTGGGATATTGGTGCGGGCACGGGCACAATCGCCGTGGAAGCCGGTTTATTAGCATCCCAAGGGAAAATTATTGCCATTGAGCGGGATGAGGAAGTGGCCAGCTTAATTCAACGGAATTGCGATCGCTTTGGTGTTAGTAATGTGCAGATCATTCAAGATAGTGCCCCGGAATGCCTGGCCCAGTTAGCCTTTCCGCCCCAGCGAATTTGTTTGGAGGGGGGGCGACCCATTAAAGACATTTTGGAGCAGGCCTGGCAATACTTGATTCCCGGAGGTCGGTTAGTGACTACCACCAGTAGCCTGGAGAATCTCTATGCTATTTCTGAGGCATTGGCCGCCGTTCAAGCCCGTAGTTTAGAGGTGGTGCAGTCGGTAATTAATCGCCTAGAAACTCGGGGCGGTCATCAAATTTTTGCGGCAGTGGAGCCGATCTTTATCCTCAGTGGCGAGAAAGTTCTGTGATCTCGGAGCCGTCCGTCTCTTTGGTTGAAAACGATACGGGCGATCGCCTCGACCCTAAATTGGGACAACTATATATTGTTGCAACCCCCATCGGCAATCTACAGGATATAACTCCCCGCGCCCTGGAAATATTGAGCCAGGTTGATTTAATTGCCGCCGAAGATACCCGCCATACGGGCCGCCTGTTAGAACATTTTCAGATTAAAACCCCCCAGGTTAGTTTTCATCAGCATAATGTCGCCCAACGCCTGCCTCTATTACTGAATCGCCTCCAGCAGGGGCAACGGTTGGCCCTGGTTAGTGATGCGGGCTTACCCGGCGTGGCAGACCCAGGGTATGAGTTGATCCGTGTCGGTATTGATCACCAGATTGCCATCTGTCCTATTCCTGGGGCCAATGCGGCTTTAACGGCCCTGGTAGCCTCCGGTTTACCCATGGATCGTTTTACCTTTGAAGGGTTTTTACCCCGCAAAGCGAGTCATCGCCGCGATCGCCTCCAAGAGTTAGCCCAGGAATCGCGCACCATGATTCTCTATGAAGCTCCCCACCGTTTACGCAAAACCCTCAGGGACTTAGCCGATAGTTTCGGGGGCGATCGCCCCATTGTCATTGCCCGAGAACTCACCAAACGCTATGAAGAATTTTGGCGCGGTAGTTTGACCCAAGCCTTAGTAAATTATGGTGAAAAAGACCCCAAAGGGGAAATAACCTTAGTCATTGGTGGCTATGGTGGGCAGCCAAATTCAATGGAAGAATATCAATGGCAAGATCACCTGCGCGATCGCCTAGAGCAAGGTATTCCCCTCTCCCAAGCTACCCGTGAACTCGCCCAGGAAATGGGTTTATCACGACGAAAATTGTATCAAGCGGCCCTAAAATTGAATCTAGAAAATTAATACAAAAATAACAACGATTTTTTGAGGCAATGATTTTAAGTTATTTCTCGTTAATTGATTTTCCCTGAATCCATTCATCAGGAACTCTAGAAATTTTCTCTCTACCCGTGGGTTGGTGCAGAGGTTTACCCAGGGGGCGCAACTTTAATTCACCCCTTTGAAATTGATTGATCCTCTCTTTGGCAATATCAATATACTGACGTTCACGTTCAATGATCATACCGCGTCGATCATGCTTAATTGCAGCAATCAATGTCGAGCCAACGCCACCAAAGGGATCTAGCACCCAGTCCCCTTTATTACTGAAGGCCAATACACATCGTTCAACCAACTCCACTGGAAACTGACATGGATGAATCGTTTTCTCGGGATGATTGGATTTTACATTGGGAATATCAATAATGCCTTGACTCCATTCTTCTTCCATGATCGCCCAGAAGTCAGATGGATTTTTTCCCAGGGGATTACCACTCGGTTTACCAATATTTTGCCCTTTATAATGGCGTTTACCAGGGTATTTGGCGGGAACACGCACTGCATCCAAATTGAAGGTATAGTCTTTTGTTTTAGTAAACCAGAGAAGGACTTCGTACCGCCCAGATAGCCGCTTAGAAGCGTGCAAACCATGATTGAAGTGCCAGATAATACGATTGCGTAACTGCATTCCCAGAGACTTAAAAATGGGATAAACATAAATATCAAGGGGAAACACTTCGCCATTTTGTACATAATTCCCCACTTGCCAAACAATACTTCCTTGGTTGGAACAGAGACGAACCTGCTCCCTTAGTATGTTTTTCTGCCAATCTAAATATTCATCCAGACCGACGTGCTTTTCATAGCTTTTGCCAAGATTATAGGGGGGGGATGAAATAATTAACTGAAAAGACGCATTGGGCAACTGTTTTGAGATTTCTAGGGTATCCCCCTCTGTCATGACGAGATGGGCCATTGATCGATAGGACTGCTCAATACAAAGGGGATTCACCCATGCCTCCCTAGGCTGATTGAGTAAATAACAGAAGGATGAAATTTGCGTTATACGGAGAGAGAGTCATTGTAAATAGGACTTGAAACAACTTATATGACTGGGTTCACATGGAGGGTGAGTCTTAATGTGCTCACAAAAATGCCCCCAGATTATTGTCGCTGGGAAAAGATGGGAGTAGAGGTTTTGAGATACTGCTGGGCGTAGACTTCCTGTCGATGGCATTTCATCTGCCGGCCCTAGAACCATTATGGACAGTAAGATGTCAGCTTATCATTTTGTTGTAAAAGTTTGAAGATTCACTCGGACATGGGTGACCTTGTCTCGAAAAAGTGGACAGTGAAATTAAGCGGAAATGGGTGAAATTAGGGAGCGGTAATAATGATCCTCCAATTGAGCAGCCGTAGAAATCCGAGAGAATCTCAAGGAAGAGTTTGAGGTGGGCGCAAAGCGTTGGGTCGTAGAGCGTACGTTTGGGTGGTTGAATTTTTATCGACGATTGAGTAAAGACTACGAGTTGTTGCCTGAAGTCTCTGAGTCAGCCATCTATGCGGTAATGGTTCACCTGACACTACGCTACCTTGCCCCTGCTTAATCTTTCTTTTTAAACAGCCTCTTAGGGGAATTGTGGAATGAAGTGATGGCAGAACTACCAAAAAGTTGAGGATCAAGGGCTGATTTTAGGCAAACTTTAGGCAAGATTTTTTAGGCAGGGCTTGTAACCCTTACTAGAATAGGGTTTATAATGTTGGCTCAACGGATGCCCCGTCCCCAAGCCCCCTAGTGATTGAGATGCCATTATGCTGCGAGCCGGAATTGTCGGCCTCCCCAATGTGGGAAAATCCACCCTGTTTAATGCCCTCGTGGCCAATGCGAAAGCGGAAGCGGCTAACTTTCCCTTTTGTACAATTGAACCCAATGTGGGTGTTGTGGCTGTGCCTGATGAACGTTTGGCAGTCCTGGCAGACATTTCTAGCTCGGCGGAGATTGTCCCTACGCGGGTTGAGTTTGTGGATATTGCCGGATTGGTAAAAGGAGCCAGTAAGGGAGAAGGTCTGGGAAATCAATTTTTAGCCAATATCCGGGAAGTAGATGCCATTGTCCATGTGGTGCGTTGTTTTGATGATGAGGATATTATTCATGTGGCGGGGATGGTGGACCCCCAGCAGGATATTGAAGTGATCAACCTGGAACTAGTGTTGTCAGATTTGTCGCAGATTGAACGTCGCATCGATCGCACCCGCAAGACGGCCCGAAATAACAAGGAAGCCCAGATCGAATTAGCCGGTCTCGAAAAACTAGAAGCCATTCTCAATGAAGGCCAACCGGCCCGCCTCTGTACCCTCAGCGAAGACGAAGAGGAAGCCACCCGCTTTTTAGGACTGTTAACCCGTAAGCCCGTGGTCTATGCTGCAAACGTGGCCGAGCAGGATCTCGCCACTGGCAACGCCTGGGTCGAACAGGTGAAAACCATTGCCCAAGGAGAAGGGGCGGAAGTGGTCGTTGTCTCTGCCCAAGTGGAGGCGGAACTCGTGGAACTCCCCCAGGGCGATCGCCAGGATTACCTAGACAGCTTAGGGGTCAGTGAAGGGGGCCTCAAATCCTTGATCCATTCCACCTATACCCTTTTAGGATTGCGAACCTTTTTTACCACCGGGCCCAAGGAAACCCGTGCCTGGACAATTATTGCAGGGGCCAAGGCTCCCCAAGCAGCGGGAACAATTCACACAGATTTTGAACGGGGATTTATTCGGGCAGAAACCATTAGTTATCCAGATTTAGTGGCCACCCGCTCCATGACCACCGCCAAGGAAAAAGGCCTGGTGCGTAGTGAAGGAAAAGACTACATCGTTCAGGAAGGGGATGTCATGCTGTTTCGCTTTAATGTTTGAGCCAAATTGTCTCAGTTAAATATCTAAATTAAATATCTAAATCGGTATTCTATAAAATTGTTCATTACACCTAAAAATTGTTGATCATACCTATGCATCCTCGTCCATTTCCCATAGAACCAGGCCAAGAATCCGTTTGGGACTATCCCCGTCCACCGCGCTTAGAGCCAACATCCAAGCATTTACAAGTTATTTTCAACCAGGTCATCATTGCCGATACCCATCGGGGACAGCGCATTCTTGAAACCAGTCATCCCCCCGTTTATTATTTCCCACCAGAAGATGTAAAAGTAGCGTACCTAGAGCGATCGCCCCGACAAACCTACTGCGAATGGAAAGGCCAAGGGGCTTACTATCATATCTGTGTAACGGCTCAACGGATTCAAGATGCCGCCTGGTTCTACCCCCAGCCAACTGCGACCTTTGCGACCATTAGGGACTACATAGCCTTTTACCCCGACGGGATGGATGTCTGCTATGTGGATGGTATTTTAGTGACTCCCCAGCCAGGTCGCTTTTATGGGGGGTGGATTACACCGGATATTATTGGCCCCTTTAAGGGAATACCTGGAAGTTGGGGATGGTAAACCCGATATTTCCTCAATGGCTTCAGAACCAAGGCTGAACAGGTTACGACACATTTTGAAGCCATTGTAGACAAGTACTTTTATTAATGATGGCAATAGATTCCTCATCTTGGGTGAAAATAATATCTACTTCGAGGCCAGGAATATCCTTCTGTAGGGCATGAGTAACCTGCGATCGCATTTGATCCAGTTCTGGGAGAGTGAAGGAGAGTTCTTCGGGCAATAACCAGTAGGCGTGGATATAGACAAACTTACCCATTTCAGCGGTACGAACCCAAATATGTTGGTAGGGAAGTGCAGAGATCAACTGATCAAAGCTACTTTTAATCTGGGTCTGGCGTTCAGAACTGGGCGCGCCCCAAAGAAGTTGACGCAGGTTTAATATGACAACTTTTAGGGGCATCGGTAAGGTCAAACCCGCTACAATCAGCACCAGTATCGAGTCGATATAGGGAACTAAGCCAGCTAGGGGCGTATTTTGAATCCAGCCTGCTATGGTAAAGGCCAAGCCAACACTCAAGCTAATCAAACCATTCAACAGCCAATTTTTTATATCTACCTGTAATAGTATGGATTGGGCTTTTTGATTGACCTTCCATTGATACAGAGTAATCAATAAACAAGTTGTTGCAGCAATGACTGAGTAAATAATTGCTAAGGTAGCATTAACTGCTCGTCCTCCCGCTATGATTGCCTGTACTGCTGAAAATCCGGCAAAGAGAGAAACAATACTGACCAGTAGACCCTTGAGAATATTGGTCAAGGGCACAAAACCCATATACCCAAACTGAAATAACTGATTTTCGGGTTGTTGTATTAACCACGTTACCCAAAGGGTGCCCAAAGACATCACAAAACTAAGCGCATTGTAAAAAGCATCTAATAGTATTGCATCAGAATTAATAAATAGGGAAAACCCTATTCCCAACAACGCTAAACAGCCCGTACCGATCGTTGAAACCCGCAGGGCCATGTTCTCTTGACCATGAGCATCCATGTACTCTCCTCAAAAATCACCCACGGCGGCTTCAATTATAAACTGGCCGTTGTTACCATAGCGTTATTTTTTCGGTAATCTATTTTTGTAAATGATGGAGAGAAATAAGCGATTCATGCCATTGTCGCTGCCAAATGCAATGTTTCGTTGTAGTGCTGAATAACGTTCCAATATCTAGTCATTTAACACAAAACTCGCTTCTATACATATAATGTATGCATGGAAATCGAATGGGATCCTAATAAAGCGGCTATTAATCTAAAAAAGCACGGTGTAAGCTTTTCGGATGCTGAGGCAGTTTTGTATGATCCAAATGCGCTTTCTTTTGAAGACACAACCGTTCAAGGAGAACAGCGATTTGTCGTGATTGGAATGGGTCATCTCTGGCGATTGCTCGTCGTGATTTATACAGATCGAGGGAATTGCGTTCGCTTGATTTCAGCCCGCCCTGCAACACGTTCTGAGAAAAGACAGTATGAAAGTGGAATATGATTTTAGTCAAGCTAAACAAGGGGCTGTTATTCCCCAAACAGGTAAAACACGCATCACGATTTATATTGATGATGATGTGCTAGAAACCTTCCGAGAGCGGAGTGAGTCTGCTGGAAAAGGTTATCAAACTATGATGAATGAGGCTTTACGGCAGTATTTAGAAAAAGTCAAACAGCCCTTAGATGAAGAAACACTACGCCGAGTTCTTCAGGAGGAACTTCAAGAACTTCGTGCAGAAAAATAAGTGGGAGGGAGATGGCAGAACAGCAGAACAGTTGTCCGTGGGATCCCAAAAATGGGTACCGCCGCACAACTTCACCGTTATGCGTCCGTGGAGTTTTAGCTCTCCATTACTCTACTCTAATCCTTACCTAAGGACTTTACCAATTCAAATAGATAGGCAACATTAGCTTCAGGGGTGCCTTGGAGGACACCATGACCAAGGTTAAAAATGTACTTTTGCTGACCTGCGGCTTGAATAATATCCTTAGCCCGATCGCCCAAAATTGATGGGGGCGCAAAAAGAGTAACGGGGTCTAAATTGCCTTGAATACCCACCTGGGGGCCAAAACGTTCCCGGGTTTCTTTTATGTCCACAGTCCAGTCAAGGCTGACAATATCTACTCCGGTTTTGGGCATTCGATCCAAGATGGCCGCACTGCCATTGATATAGAGGATCATGGGAACCTCTGGATAGACCGCTTTTACCTTTTTCACCACTTCCGTTTGGTAGGGCAGGGCAAAGGTATCGTAGTCTAAGGGACTCAACTGACCCGCCCAGGAATCAAAGAGTTGCACCACCTGGGCACCACTGTCAATTTGATAACAGAGATACTGGGCGATCGCCTCGGCTAAATGGCCTAAAAATTGATGGAGCAGGTCTGGCTCTCGGTAGGCCATACTCTTAATTTGGATATAGTCCTTAGAACTTTTCCCCTCAATGGCATAGGCGGCTAAGGTCCAGGGGGCCCCCGCAAATCCTAAGACCGTTGCCCGGTTGCCCACTTCTTGGCGGAGGGTCGATAAAATCGGCCGAATAAAGGGACAGGCCGCTTCTGGCTCTAGGGGCCGGAGTTGCTGGATCTGCTCCAGGGTACGAATGGGCGGATCAATAATGGGCCCCTTGCTTTCCACGATGTCAAAGGGAATGCCGATTCCTGGTAGGGGAGTCAAAATATCGGAAAACAGGATGACACCATCGGGGGCAAAGGCGCGAAAGGGTTGCAGGGAAATTTCAATGGCCAGTTCAGCAATTTCAGAGCGATCTCGAAAAGAGGGGTAGCGATCGCGGAGGTCTCGATAAACTTTCATGTATCGGCCCGCTTGACGCATTAGCCAAATGGGGGGACGGTCTAATACTTCTCCCTTTGCTGCCCGCAACAACCGAGGCAATTCCTGGGTACTGGCCATTTCTATTCCTGTGGTTTATGATGCTTGTCTAGTATACAGCACCCCCTTGCACCCAACCTCACGGCTATTTCTAGGTCTCTGCCAGTGCTACCCTAGTAAGGCTAGGTTATTGGTCAAGAATTACGTTAATTGGTCACTAATTGGTCATTAAGTCCATTGAGGAAGTTGTAATGGTGTGGGTTACATTACCCTATTTTCCGCGCCCATTATCCCTAATTGGGGTGGAGGTGAGTTCTGTATCTGGAAACTTACTCCCCGTCTACGGTGTATTGCTATTGGGTTTAGTGGCCGCCGTTACATTGGGGTTGGTGGCTTTTTTCAATTCTAAACGTCCCCCAGGCTGGGAAGATGCCGAACGGCCCAGTTTTATTCCCAAAATAGAGACTGAAGAACTAGATAAAGAATTGAACTCTACAGAATTATCTAAGGATACTGATACCGACAAGAAACCCGAGGATCATAACTAGGTGAAGCTCTTTCGGATTCTGTTACGGGCTGCCTGGAAAACAGTGATCGGGGCAGCCATTGCCGGCCTCTTAAATGGGATAAGTACCGCTGGTTTGATTGCCTTGATTAATGGTGCCCTCCACCACAGTCAAGTCCTAGGGGCTTTTTTGCCTTGGGCTTTTTTAGGTTTAGCCCTACTGCTACTGCTCACCCACTTTGCCTCCCAGGTGCTCTTGGTGCGGGCTGCCCAGCAGGCCCTCTTAGAGATGCGTTTACTCCTGAGTCGGCGAATTTTAGCCTCTCCCCTGCGGCAATTGGAGGGGATTGGTACTGCCCAACTGTTGGCAACCCTCACGGACGATGTGGATGCGGTCTCCCGTTCCTTTTCGGCCCTGCCCAATCTCTTTAATGCGATCGCCATTGTGTTGGGCTGCCTGCTCTATATGGGTTGGCTCTCCCCGATTTTGTTTTTTGCCCTAGTTGCCCTCATCGGCATTGGCACGAGTAGCTACCTATTTTTGGCCTCCAAGGCCCGCCGCTTTCTCAAACGGGCCCGGGATGAACAGGATCACCTTTTTCAGCATTTTCGGACGCTGACAGAGGGGAATAAGGAACTGAAGCTCAATCAAAATCGCCGCGTTGCTTTTATTAATGAAGACCTGCAACCGACGGCGGAAATCACCCGACAGCAAAATCAATTGGGCTTTACGGTCTTTGCGATCGCCGCCAGTTGGGGACAGCTACTTCTATTTGTCACCATTGGCTTTTTTCTCTTTACCCTGCCCCACATTTTAGGGGTTAGCTCCACGGTCTTGTCGGGCTATGTGCTGACCATTATTTACTTGATGCTACCCATGCAACAGGTGATTGATGCCATTCCCATTTTTAGCCGTGCCAGTGTTGCCCTCAGCAAGGTAGAGTCTCTGCAACTCACTCTGGCAGACAGTCCCCAGGATAGTCAGCTAAGTACCCATGAAACCGATGGCTTAAAACCTTGGCAAAAGTTACAACTGGTGGGAGTAACCCATAGCTACCATAGTGGCGGCGCAGAGCAGCCCATCACCTTTACCTTGGGGCCCCTCTACCTAGAATTTGCAGCGGGGGAGATTATTTTTATTGTCGGCGGGAATGGCAGCGGTAAATCTACCCTAGCCAAGATCATTACTGGCCTCTATGTCCCCGAATCAGGGGATATTTTTCTAGATGCCCTGAAAATTGACGATCGCAACCGCGAGGCCTACCGCCAGCAGTTTGCCACGGTGTTTAGTGATTTCTATCTCTTCGATCGCCTCTTGGGGTTAGAGCCATCCCACCTGGTTGAACAGGTTCCCCAGTACCTTGAGCGGCTGCGCCTGAGCCATAAAGTGACACTCCAGGGCGATCGCTTTTCCACCACGAACCTATCCCAGGGGGAGCGAAAACGCTTGGGCCTATTGACGGCATACCTGGAAGATCGTCCCGTCTATGTGTTTGATGAATGGGCGGCGGATCAGGATCCCCTCTTTCGCGACTTTTTCTATCGCAAGCTCTTACCGGAACTGAAGGAACGGGGAAAAACCATCTTTGTGATTAGCCATGACGATCGCTACTTTGACCTGGGCGATCGCCTGATTAAGCTAGACTACGGCCAAGTTGCTGTGGCACACTGATCCCTTAGGGGTATTGATACCCAACCCTAAAAATCAACCCTAGGGAAACAGGAGAACATCCATGGGGCAATCTATTTCTTCCGGTGACTATTCCTGGAACAGACTCCTCAAGTGGGCTGCTGGATTCCTGCTTTGCGCCTGTTTGGTGCTTCTGGCTCCCTTGCCTGCCTGGGCGGCGACCCAAATTCGTCTTTTTGATCTGACTTACCAAGACTGTCCTGCCGAGATTGGGGCGGGAGCCGTGACCCCCGGTGGCACCACCCTACGGGCAAATTGCTATCTGATTATTGGTCAGGCGGAAAACAAATCCGGTCGCACCGTGGTAGATGCCGATGTCTTTGGGCGCATCTATGATGCCAATGGCAATCCAGTAATGCAAAATCGCACTCGCCTTGGTGCCATTGAAGAAGTCCCCCCCGGCATTAGTGAGTTTCAAATTCGCGTGAGTGTTCCCTACGATCAGCCCACACCCCTCATTTTGGAGCAGTTCAAAGCCTCAGGTTTTACGACAAAGGTTCGCTAGTTTTTTGTATTTTCCTACAAAAGTACCTGTCAACACCCCTACACCCGCAAGGGGATGGGTTTATCGGTGAAAAACCATGAAATATTTCCTTGCTGTAATGCTTGTTTTGGCGACAGTGCCCCTACCTGCCCTAGGTCAGGGTCGTCCCCTACGGTGCCAGAATACAGAAAGCACATTTGTGGAAACGGAAACTAAAAACTACTGGGTTAATATCTGTGGCGGTGATTTTCCTGCCTACTATGTAGCCATGAACAAAGGCGATCGCAACCAATCCATTCGCCTCCGACTCAGTGACTACGATCCCCAAGGAAACTACTTTGAGGCAGTGAATCAGAGCTATATCTATATCCTTTCAAAAACACCCCGAGGGATGTTTCTAACGGTGAGCCAGGGGACAAAGGAACTCTTGAGGGAACCGGTATTGCAACCCTGGTAATTTCTAGATATTAATTCATGTCAGGAGACGCACAATCTAGGGACAATCTAAGGCATCAAGCATTGCTGCCCACTGCTCAGGGGTGAGATCATTGAATGTTCCACCCGCGCCCTCCGCTTCGCTGTCTAGATCACACACCACCTCTTCATCATTAGAGGCGGATTCTTGTCCCTGAAGAATCGTGGCAATATCCGAGGGGCCATTGGTATCAGGATCGTTGGGAACGACATCCACCTGGGGACTAGCCTCGAAACTGGTCGATGTGACTGGAGAACTGGCGGTAGCCGATGGTACAGAAGAGGAAGGCGTTGGCGTGGGGCTGATAGCCGTTGATTCTGAGGAGCTAGGGTCAGGGAGAACAGTATTAGGATTCAGTTGGCTGGGATCGATTTGATACAGAAAACCATTGCCAGTAAAGGTGGCTGGATCTGGATAAACCGTATTAAACTGTTCGGCTCCCACTAACCCGCCCTTGCTATTGGACGCTGGCGAAAACGAATAGACTAACCAGTCGCCCACAGTCGATTCAATTCCGTTTGCACCTGCATTATTAATAAAGCTACTGGGAGTAACCAAGGTAATTGAGTTTTGGGCTTGCACTGGCTCATTCAAGATTAAATTGCCTGACTGGGTGCGAATATTAACGCTATTGGCACCCGTCACCCCCGTTGGATTCACTTGACCAATGATCAATGTCCCTGAATTGACAAATTCAATATCACCCGTTGCATCACTGGCAAAGGTTTGAACCGTATTACCCGTGTGATCAAAGGTAAAGGAAACATTTCCGGAAAAGGCAAGTCCTTGAGCAACCACCGGCTGGGTTTGAGTAACGGCTCCCCCTGCATTGAGGGTAATTGCCCCCTGAGAGGTTAATCCATTTGTTGTACCAACGGTGCCAATCGTAAAGCCGCCACTATCTCGATAGCTAATGGCCCCGGTGGTATTTCCGGCCAGGGTGGCGATCGCATTGCCGGGATTCTCTAGTTCAACATTCCCCTGAGCGATTAACCCTAAATTAGCGATCGCTAAATTTGCACCAGCGGTTTGGTTAATCCCCTGCCCCGTGACCAATTGCAGTGTATTGGTATTTGTGGGCGATAGGAGAGCGGAAATTTCAATAGAACCACTGTTGGTGTCACCAATTTGCAGTATTCCAGCCGTAATTTTATTTAACTCAGCAGACACCAAACTCAATTTACCCGCCGTTTTTGTCCCCAGATCTATCTCATGACCATTGCTGAAGGGCCGCACCGTTACCTGATGGGTTCCGGCATTCACCGCTCCATTATTCAATGCCATTTCATTGGCAATAAGCGTCAGGTTGTCCCCTGACAGAATACTACCCGAGCTTATGGTGAGACTATTTCCTGCGGTTAGGGAAATGATGCCGCCGCTACTAGCTGTCCCGGTAGCAGAGCTAGAACTGGTATTAATGCCTTGAGTTGTAATATTGCCGTTTGTCGTTAGAGAAACACTCCCCCCTAAATTTGCATTACCAATCCCAGCATTGATGCGACTAGAGTTAGCGTTAATGGCACCTACCTGAATATTGCCGGTTTGGGTAGTGATTGCCAGATTTCCAGCATCTCCGGCATTACCAGCACCGCCCTGAGTGCGTTGGGAATTGGTAGAAATTGCTGTGGTTGTTACATTCCCTTGGGCTGTTAAAGTCACTGGAGCAGCATTTCCAGCATTGCCACCCCCGGCTCCAGTGCGATTAGAATTAGCCGTAATCGCAGCCGTCGTAATTGTTCCAGCAGCGGATAGATTGATCGGAGCAGCATTCCCAGCGTTGCCACTCCCACCTCCAGTACGACTCGAATTAGCCGTAATTGCAGCCGTATTCAAACTACCCGCTGAATTTAAGGCAATGCTCCCCGCATTCCCAGCATTATGATTATTAATCCCGGTAGAAACCGTTGATCCAGAGTTCAAAGCCCCTGTAGAGGCAATATTCCCTGAGGTTTGGGTGGTCAAGGAAATAGCTCCACCATTATTGGCTGCACCAGTTGCAGAGACGGAACTAGTATTAATGGCTTGGGTATTAATATTGCCGTTCGCCGTCGTCAGGGAAATGATTCCCCCTAAACCTGCATTCCCAATCCCAGTAGTGGGGCGATTAGAACTAGCATTAATGGCACCTACTTGAATATTGCCGGTTTGGGTGGCGATTGTCAGATTTCCGGCATCTCCGGCATTACCAGCACCACCCTGAGTGCGTTGGGAATTTGTAGAAATTGCTGTGGTTGTTACATTTCCTTGGGCTGTTAAAGTCACTGGAGCGGCATTTCCAGCATTGCCACCCCCGGCTCCAGTACGATTAGAATTAGCCGTAATCGCAGCAGTTGTAATTGTTCCAGCAGCGGATAGATTGATCGGAGCAGCATTGCCGGCATTGCCACTCCCACCTCCAGTACGACTAGAATTAGCCGTAATTCCAGTAGTATTCAAATTACCCGCTGAATTTAAGGTAATGTTCCCCGCATTCCCAGCGTCATGATTATTAGTTCCGGCAGAAACCGTTGATCCAGAGTTCAAAGCCCCTGTAGAGGCAATATTCCCTGAGGTTTGGGTAGTTAAGGAAATAGCACCACCATTATTAGCTGCACCAGTTGCAGAGGCAGAACTGGTATTAATGGCTTGAGTATTAATATTGCCGTTCGCCGTCGTCAGGGATATGATTCCCCCTAAACCTGCATCCCCAATCCCGGCATTTGCGCGATTAGAGCTAACATTGATGGCACCTACTTGGATGTTGCCAGTTTGGGTAGTGATTGTAAGATTTCCAGCATTTCCGGCATCACCAGCCCCTGCACCCGTGCGACTCGAATTAGCCGTAATACCGGCCGTAGTTAAACTTCCAGCAGAACTAAAGGTAATGTCGCCTGCGTTACCAGCATTATGATTATTTGTCGCAGCAGAAACCGTTGAACGAGAATTCAAGGCCCCTGTAGAAATATTATTTCCTGAAGTTTGGGTAGTTAGGGAGATAGAACCGCCGTCACTAGCTGCCCCAGTAGTAGAGTTAGTCCAGGTATTAATGGCTTGGGTAGTAATATTGCCATTTGCCGTCGTCAGGGATATGATTCCCCCTAAACCTGCACCTCCAATCCCGGCATTTGCGCGATTAGAACTAGCATTAATGGCACCTACTTGGATGTTACCGGTTTGGGTAGTGATTGTTAGATTTCCGGCATTTCCGGCATGACCAGCACCACCCTGAGTGCGTTGGGAATTGGTAGAAATTGCTGTGGTTGTTACATTCCCTTGGGCTGTTAAAGTAACAGAAGCGGCATTTCCAGCATTGCCACTACCGCCCCCAGTACGACTAGAATTTGCAGTAATCGCTCCAGTAGTAATTGCAGCCGCAGAGTTGACGGTAATTGTCCCCCCATTACCCACATTGTCAGCGGTTGCTCCTGCTAAACTGGCCCCAGCCGCTAGGTTTCTTAGGGTAATATTACCAACGGTACTGGTTACGGTAATTGAACCAGCATCATTGCTACCATTGCTCGTGTTTAAGTCTCGGTTGGGCAAGTCAATGGATGCGGCATTGAGTACAATATCGCCACCATTTGTCCGAATGGTTCTCACTGGGGTTCCTGTTCCTGTTCGTCGAATCATGCCATTGGGGTCAAAAGAGCCATAGCCTGATGTCGGGCCCGCCAGTAAACTAACGTCACCACCATTGGTTGTAATATTGGCATCCAGGTAAATATCCCGCCCTGCTTGAGCCGTTAAAGAAACTCCTGAATTGGCTAAACTCACCGGGTTATTAAAGCGAATATCGCGTGTAGCCTGTAACGTTACGTTGGTTGTTGCTGCATTTAAGGTGGCAGTATTCAAGACACTATTGTTCGTGCCATTGTCAGTAAATAGAACATTAGGCGCATTCGGCACTCCCGAATTTGCTCCCGTGCTAATAGTCAAGTCTTGGGGATCCAACAACAACATCCCCGCTTGCCCTTGGGGTGCAAGGGTGTTGACCTGTCCGTCAAAATGCAGATACTTTTTCCCCGATACCTCCACAAACCCACCATCACCGCCCAAATCTCCCCCCCGGGCAGAGATCATTCCCTGAAATATCGTACTGTTATCCGCCCAATTAATGACTGTCCCGCCGTTACCCTGAGTCACAGCATCGACATTCATGACGGTGTTGCTATCTACAAATAAGTTCTGGGCATTGAAACTACTATCCAGGCGACCCGTGCCTGCACTACCTCCTAGGTAATCCCCACCCCCCAGAATCGTGCCGCCACCCGCACCACCAGAGGCATTCAACTGAGCATTGACAAAGGCGACATTAGAGCCAAGGACATTAATCTGTCCTCCCACCCCCTCAGGATTCGACACATCCATCGTGCCACTGGCAACCGTTGTTGCCCCCTCCACTGGCACATTCACCTTACTGGGGTCATGAACCAAGCTAATCGTGCCATCGGCATTGTGTACTACACTATTCACCCGTGGACGATCTTCTCCTCCCGTAATCAATCGGGGTAAATCCACCGCTTCAATCACCCCATCTTCAGGAATCCGATCCGCTGGAATCTCTAAACTAAGGATCATTCCCTCCTGGGAAATCCGTACCATGCCCGTTTCTGGAACCGCCTGAATTGTGATCCGTCCCCCCGGAGCCGATAGGGTTCCTGTATTGAACACCTGATGACCCATCAATGTTAAATTCTGCCCTGGACCAACGGCTAAATTCCCTTCATTGACGATAATTCCCGTGCTTAAAAACTCAAACCCGGTGGGGTTCCCGACGAGGTTGGCGTAGTCATTAAACCCATTAATGTCAAAAATACCGCCGTCAAAATGCACCCGTTGGGCGGTGGAGGCATGGAACGCTGCTGGTACGTTTAACTGGGCATTGGGCCCGAAAACAATTCCCGCCGGATTAAGTAAATAGAGGTTGCTGTTCCCCCCCATTACCTGGATTAAACCATTGATATAGCTGACATCGCCGCCATTCACGCCAGCGAGGATATTTTGAACATTGGGCTTGGAGAGAAAGTTGGCAATCTGACCATCATTCAGACCAAATTGCCGAAACAGATGAAATAAATTTTTGCCATCCCTGGAAAATGCACCGCCGCCAATGTCAAATTGCTGACCATTTACCGTCACGGTTGTATTTGTAGCGTTAGCCGCAGGATGGATCTGGGCGATCGCAGGTAAGGGAAGAAGGCAACCCAGAGCCACAACAGGAGAGAACCACCGACAAATTGTGTTTAACATTTGACAGATAAAATAGTGGGAATACAAGAAACATTCTAGCGACTTGTGTCAACAGCCCCCTCATGTGTCAAGAATTCGTTATATTTCTTATTGTTTTTATGGTCAGGAAGCCTGCTCTAGCAGCAATGGTTCTGATACAGATTTCATGGGTGGATGCAAGGGATCATAGTGCAATTGCTCTGCAATCCGTTGCCGCGCCAAGACTCGGTATTCCCAAAAATGCTCACCTGCGGCACATAGGCCCAGATACATATTCAAGACTTGGGGTTTTTTCCAGAAAATCGTCCATAGTTGCCGCCAAAATTGCTGGCGGATTTCAGGGCGACGGATGCCCTGGAGCCAAAACACTTGGGCAATCAAGCGTAATCCCTTGCCTAGGGGAAACTGCATGGTTTGTTTTTTGGCATTGGCGAGGCGGATATTTAGACATTGGTTGAAACAACGGCGGAGATACTGGGCCGGATCATAGAGATTCCAAAATGCCTGGACGTACTCTTCGGCAATCTCCTCGATGGGGCGGGTGGGAATGAAATTCATCAGGGTATTTTGATCCCCGGTTTGGTTTTCATGATCTACTAAAAGGCGATTTTCCTTTGCTAGGCGATCCCAAAGGGCTGTGTTGTGGGGGGCCTGAAGAATACCCAGCATCGGTTGGGGAATACTGGTTTCCTCAACAAAGGCGCGAATTCGTTCCCCGGCTCCGGCCCGCTCACCATCAAAGCCAAGGATAAAGCCTGCATAGATCAGTAATCCAGCCTTATTGATCTTATTACAGGCCTCTACTAGGGGATTGCGGGTATTTTGTACCTTGCGGGTCACTTGCAGACTGTCTTGATCGGGGGTTTCAATGCCTAAGAAAACCGCATAGAAGCCGGATTTGCCCATTAATTCTAGGAGTTCATCGTCCTCGGCTAAGTTTACAGAAGCTTCAGTAATAAACGTAAAGGGAAAGTTCCGCTCCTCCATCCAGGGAATCAATTCCCGCAAAAATCGCTTCACATTGCGTTGATTGCCAATGAAGTTGTCATCCACAATGAAGAGGGAACCCCGCCAGCCTAAGTCATAGAGAGCCTGGAGTTCGGCGATCGCCTGTTGGGGTTCCTTCGTGCGTGGTTTACGGCCATAGAGGGAAATAATGTCACAAAATTCACAGTTGAAGGGACAACCTCGGGAAAACTGAACCGCCATCATCAGATAGGCATCCAAATCCAGGAGATCAAAACGGGGCATGGGACTTTGACTGACATCGGGTTTTTCTGTAGCCCGAAAGGTTCCCTGGCTCTCCCCCCGATTGACGGCCTCAATGAACAGGGGAATGGTAATTTCCCCCTCATCAAGAATCAGATAATCCACACCTGCATCAATGGATTCCTGGGTGACAGAGGTGGGATAGGGGCCACCAGCGGCTACCTTTTTCCCTAGTTGATGGGCTTTTTTGACCAGTTCCAAAAAGTCGGGCTTTTGCACCAACATGGCGGAAAGAATCACGAGATCACACCATTCCCAATCGTCCTCGGTTTCTTCTCGGACATTGCGATCGCAGAATCGAATATTCCACTCCGGTGGCAAAAGGGAGGCAACGGTAATAATTCCTAGGGGGGGAATGGTTGCCTTTAAGCCAGCGATCTCCATGAGGCGATCGTAGGACCAAAAGGACTGGGGAAATTTGGGATAGAGAAGGAGGACGTTCATTATTTTTTTAGGTTAAGGGTTTTAGGTTAAGGGAATGAAGATATTTAGATATTAATTTTGGCACTCTAAACATTTGACAGCCGAAAAACTGGCTTAGGATTTCAATTGTTAGGGATAGCTGACGTTTAGCTGTTCCTTTGAGTATAGCGGTCAGTCGAAAATCTGCCCCTTGGTGAGCCTACTAGGCTAATTTCAATGCCAGAATAACGACACACTGTACATTGGTTTACAGTTTTTCAATAAAGATATGTGATTTTCTGATGGTCAGGGTGAGATGGAAGTGATGCGCTGGACTATTGTTCGATTTGCTTTGACGCTGGGCATGACCATGCTATGTTTGGCAGGACTGATGACTCTGACGGGCCAGCAGCCTCGGAGTCAGGAAGCCAATCTTCAGGTTCAGGAACAAATTTGGGCGGAGGTTAACCGCTATGTTCCCACCATTGAAACGGGCGTGCCTGTAGACGCTCGGTGTGAAGTTACCGCAGCACCCGCTATAGATGCTGCCCTAGATACCCTGGTGGAAACAGTGCCCCACTATCGACCCCAGGAAATTTGGCGGCGGGCAGATCCCAGTAACTATGGCGATCGCGTCCGGCAAGATGTCTATGGTCGTCCGGTGAGTGAGTCCCTTTTAGTGGTGATTCATGAAACCGTTGGCCCTGCCGAGGGAACCGTTCACCTGTTTCAGACCTACCATCCCTACGACTATCAACAGGTGAGCTATCACACCATTATTGATCAGGATGGAACCCTCATTCATACCGTACCCGCCAAGAATCGAGCCTACGGAGCAGGGAATTCTGAGTTTCAGGGGGAATCCGTGAAAACGAATCCAGAGATCGCGGCATCAGTAAATAATTTTGCCTACCATATCTCCCTGGAAACCCCCGATGATGGCATCCACGAATACGATAGCCACAGTGGCTATACGGATGCCCAGTATCGCTCGTTGGCATGGCTGATTAGTCGTACCCATGTTGCTGAGGATCGGGTGGTGTTTCATAAGGACATCGATCGCTACGGAGAACGGAATGATCCCCGCAGTTTTGATCAAGCCCTGCTGGATAACTATCTCAAGCCCTACCAAGGGATTCGCACTGCCTACTGTAGTCTTGTGGCCAAGGGGAAAGGGCTATCCGCCTCGAAATATCCCATAGAACTGAACTAGCCCCATCCATGACCATGGCCTATTCATCTAGAGATTAGACCGATCCTAGAGGGACATCTGACTGAGGTAATCACGGTAGCCCAGGGACTGAAGTTGATGATTTTTTTCTCTGATGGTTTCTCTTAAGGCGTGACGGTAGGCGCAGACCCGCTCTAGGAGAGCAGGATCATGACTCGCTAAGATCTGTACAGCTAGTAATCCAGCATTACGGGCATTACCGATCGCCACAGTTGCTACGGGAACACCGGTGGGCATTTGCACAATGGAGTAAAGGGAATCCACGCCCTGAAGATGACGGCTCGGTACGGGCACACCAATGACGGGTAGGGGGGTGAGGGCCGCAACCATTCCAGGTAAATGGGCTGCCCCTCCGGCTCCGGCAATAATAACTTTGATGCCGCGTTGATGGGCCCCTTGGGCAAACTCGTTCATTTCTAGGGGAGTTCGATGGGCTGAGAGAATCTGTACCTCCCAGGGAACGGCAAAATCTTCACAGATGGAGATCGCCCCCTGAAGGGTCGGTAAATCCGAATCACTTCCCATGACAATGGCGACGCAGGTGGTCTCATTCATGCCCAAACCTGAAAAAATTGAAACAGTCTGTAATATTATTCCCACGGAATTGTACCGATTGGGCCCCCATCTTTATACATTTATTGCAATCTCTGTCATTTCTGAGAATTTTTATCTAGAATTCGATTACTTTGGTTTTTCTGTATCTGAGTCTCAGACCCCCATTGACTCCCTAACTTAAGTCATTAAGTTAAGTTACGTAAATTCTTGCTCTCATCACTGCCTTGAGGAATCCCCCATGCTCAATGACATTCAAAAATACCGTTTTGTCTGCACCCTCACCTTTGGTGATATTTACGGTCAAATTATCATTTGGTTGATTGTTCTATTTATTGGCCTGGCGGCCTCCGTCACCCTCTACAACAATCCTGTGCAGGCGTTCTTGGTGGGGGGACTGATTCTGGTGTTAACGTTGCCGTTTCTGCTCTTTGCCTTTGTTACGACCCTGTTAAACCATATTGAAATGCGCCCTGTTACCGCCAGCGATCGCAAAAAGGCACGCAAATCTAAAATGGCCCCCCAGCCCGGCCCAAGCTCTGAAGTGGCTCCCGCCAGTTAGTTGGTTTTCCCCGACGAGTCAAAACCGTGGCCCATTGGCTGAGACAGGCAACCCTCATTGGTAATGATCATCCCCAGCAACTTCTCATTGATCAGGGGGTGGTTGTTGCCATTGAGCCGGAAGCCAATGACCTACCATGGTTCGATCCATCCATTCAGGTTGTAGATTTAGGGGGCGATCGCCTGTCCTTGGGTGGGATTGATGTGCAAATTAATGGGGCCCTCGGTCTACCCTTTCCCCTCTTGCAGCCCCAACATTTGCCCAAACTACGGGAGATTGGCCGGTTTCTCTGGAATCAAGGGGTTGATGCCTATTTACCCACCCTCGTCACCTCAGCGATCGCCGATATTCACCGCGCCCTAGAAACCCTAGCCACCGCATTCTCCTCTCAGCCGTCTATCCAGGAAGCCCACATCCTGGGCGTTCATTTAGAGGGCCCCTTCCTCAATCCCCAGAAACGGGGGGCCCATCCCCAAAAACATTTGCTGCCCCTCACGATCGATCAGGTGAAGCGGGTGCTGGGGGACTACGGCCCTATCGTCAAAGTAATCACCCTTGCCCCGGAATTAGATGAAACCGGCACCGTCATTCCCTACCTACGGGAACAGGGGATCACGGTCAGCTTAGGCCACTCCTTAGCAACCGCAACCCAAGCCAGCCAAGCCTTTGACCAAGGGGCAACCATGGTCACCCACGCCTTTAATGCCATGCCCAGTTTGCACCATCGAAATCCAGGCCTATTGGCGGCGGCGATCGCCGATGAACGGGTTTGGTATGGTTTGATTGCTGATGGCCAACATGTGGATCCCTTAATGATCAATCTTCTCCTCCGCTGCGATCGCCCCCATCAAGCCGGTACCTTTCTAGTGAGCGATGCCCTTGCCCCCCTGGGTTTAGCCGATGGGGTGTACCCGTGGGATGAACGGGAAATTACCATAGATAACGGTACAGCCCGCCTAGAGGATGGAACCTTGGCAGGGACAACCTTACCCTTATTAGCGGCGGTCACAAATCTCGTCCAATGGCGCATCTGCTCTTGGGATCGGGCGATCGCCCTAGGAACCCTTGCTCCCCGTCAAGCCATCGGGGAATCTATTTCAGCCATCCATTCAGGAATCGGTGTCGGCACTCGGGCCGAACATCTACTGCGTTGGTCAACAGGTTCAAAAGGGCCGCAAGCCCAGCGACTTGACTTAGGGGGTTAGCACGTTGTTGGGCTGCTCTACCCTAATTTTTAAGGAGGCAACCTGAAGCTTGTCCGTGGGCTTCAAGATCAAATCTTTCTAAAGAAAAACCACTAGCAGACATGACTTAGATTGATAGTAGCTCCCTCAAAAAGATCGTCAGATTGTTGAGACTCAAAATATGTTGCTCAGTCTGAGTGCTAACCCAAGCATTGTCTGAAATACTTGCTGTGTTTGTTTTACCTGGCTTAAGAATGCTTGCAATCGTTGCAACTGTCGCCTTTTCTTTGTCAAAAGGCTTCCAGCCAATTTGCTTAACTTCTTCTTCAGAAAATTGAGAAATGTAGGATTTAGCCCTTTCCATGTATGCAGGATAAGCTACTTCTCCACACGCACAGAGCAATGTATCCAGTACGCCTTGGTCAGAGTTGTTTGGCAGTATATAGATTCCCAACTTTGGCGTAGTTTTCGTTACAGCACCAGTTTCGCTAATTTCAGATGGAAAGTCAGGAAAATACTCACTCAATCCGTCACAATATTTCTTTGCGACTTCAGCAGGTTTTTGTTTGTCAGCATCAGCTACAATTGCAAATGCTGACAAAGAGTTCAAATAATCAATATCAGCCAACTTGTCTTTTAAGTTATCTACTAATCTACTCCCTTCACCCGCATATATAGCTACAGATAAAGTGTCTGTATATAGAATTGACGGCATATCAAGCCTAAGATACAGCCTTCCTGTTTTCGAAGGATATACAGGAATGAACTTTTGCCACAAAGAATCCAGCTTTGATTTATCGTCATTGAATTGGGAAAATCCTAGTAATTCACGTAAGACTTTGCATAGAAAAGCTTGATCATGGTTCCCCTCAACCCCAACTAATACACATCTTCGGTTCACCAACGAACCTCCTGTCCTAATTCCTCACGCAATCGTTTCAATCTATCCCAGTCATGTCTCACTACTCGTGTTTGCATCTCCTTCGGCTCAAGGCGATAAAGAACTAAATCTGATTCATACTCAGTCACATCCAATAAGGCATCAACAGCTTCAAGACTATGTGTTGTTGCAAAGAGCTGCACATCCATTTCTTTGCACCATTTAACGAGCCAACCGAACGAATTTTGCAATGCTTCAGTATGGATTGTGGATTCAAGCTCATCTATTAAAAAAATTCCTCCTCTGACACTTGCAAGCTTAAGAGCTATATGCAGTAGGCGACGGACTCCATCACCGAATGTACTGACAGGTGCAAGTCCTAACCTTTCATGTTGAATGTAAATGTTAAATCGAGAAGATATAGACTCTGGAGACAAAAGAATTTCTATGTCAGAAATATTATGATCCATCTGACGCAACAGATCTAACACATCAGCTTTAAAGTTATGAAACCGAGCTTCTGACAGCAGCCGAAACTGTCCAATATCTGAGCGATGAGATGCAGGTGTGACAACTGAAGTAAGTAGGCTAGGTTCTCTTTTCCCTGTTCTGGAAAAAAACTCATGCTCCCAAAGCTGGTAGTCCTCGATAATATCAGCTTCCTCACTATTAAATAAACTCAACTGTTCAGTGTATAGATCGACTCTTAGGTCAATTCCTTTTCTCAATTCGAGGAGATCCTCGCTTTCACCTATCTGCTCGTCCTCAGATTCAGCAAGTTGATCATCTCCAGCAGCTAACCTTCTCCGCTTTTCAGAGACAAACATACCCTCCATTTCCTCATAAGTCGCTTTCATCTGCTTGACTGCAAATGATCCACTGCCAGAAATAGAGATGGTACCCGTCTTGAGTTTTTCACTATTCAATAGAAAATCATGTGAAAACAACCATTGAAGTGCATCAAGAGAGGGGGTACGAGATATCCTATACTCTTGCTCCCGTTGTCTCGCAGTACTTAGCCATACCCTTATATCTAATGGATGGCAATAGATAGATAAAGCCTCAAGAACACTTGTCTTACCTGAGTTGTTGATTCCAACGAGCAGGTTAATTTGTCCAAGACCTTTTAGTTCTAGATCTCGAATCCCCCTAAACTTATGAATTGCTATGCTTTCCAGGCTTACTGTGCTCATGTGCCTAGTTTAGCCTAAAACGTTGTTAGCCAAGAACGTTAGTTCAATCACATTGCCATCGGGATCCTGAACGAAAAACGCCGCACGGCCCGAGGCACTGGCTTGAATCCGGTAGCCCGCCGCCGTCAGTTGCTTGCCTATCCCCTCTAAATCATTGACGGCCAAGGCAATATGGGGATTTCGCCCCCATCGTTCCCGCTCCGCCAAAGCATTTGAGCATTGATTCGTTTCAATGAGATGGATCTGCACTGGCCCCACCTGATACCACAGTCCCGGAAAACTCAACGGGCGATCGGCTAAAGTCAACCTGAGAAGATTGCCATAAAATTGGGCAGATCGTTCCAGATCCGTCACATGAATCGCAACATGGAGAACAGCGGAAATCACGATGGTTAAGTTAGTCCGGTTAAGTTACGTCCGAGTTAAAACCGTGGGTTATTCTGCCGGGGCTTGGGCCGTTGCCGCCGTAGGTGTGGCTGCTTGAGTCACTCCCAAACGAATTTCTGAGCAAAAGGATGCCATACTAAAGCCACCAAATCGCTTCAAAATACTGGTACGCAAACGTAAATTGGGGCTGGCAAACCAGATTCGCTCCTCGGAATACATGGTGTCATACTCCGTAATTAAGGTTAGGGCCCCATCACTCCCCATGACATACCGACCAGCAACGGGAGCTTTTTCCGCATAGCCCATTTCCCGCAGCAGTTTCCCTTCTGTTGAATGTTTTCCATCCGCCACCGGAACAATCACCGTTGAGCCTTCATGCTTTTCCTCATCCCATTCCATTGTGCCGTCCCAACTCACACGGGCACCACAGAGAGCCTGACTCCCATCAATTTCGTATTGGTTACACAGAGCAATAACAGCCGGGTCAGTGACACTCAGAAATTCAATCGTCAATTGAGATTTACCCGATTCTGACTGCTTGAAGGCCAAATGGTGACTCGTGCGTTGAGAAAACCAACGACCCGCACTTTGCTCAAAAAAGGTTTGGATATCCATGCCGTATAATTGAAACTAAATTTTGAATGGAGATGCTGCTCCATTATATAGCCCCAGGGAAGCCTAGGGATCGGCAAGCAGGCAAGAAGACTTCAGTTTTTAAAGAGTTTGGTGAAGCAAAATATTTCCTAAAGTTACATGCCAATGCATAGAAATATGAGGCAACACAATAATTTGCACTACACTAAAAAAATAGTTAAAATACAGAAAAAATCAATCCATTGAAACTCTACGGTGATGTCAATGTTCTTGATTTTAATCCTTTTGTTCCGCTCAGTGATGAGCAATGAAGTGGCTCCCGGAAGCTGAACAGAACCTTATTCTTTCAGCCGGTCAATCCTGGAGAAGTGTTAGGAGGAAAATCTTTCAAGTTGTCAATGGTAAAAAGCTCTTATTTGAAAATTTAGACTCTCTTTTTCAATATCTTAAAGCTTATAAGTTATCAATGCAGCTAACTTCATTGGAGTTGAATTATAAAATAGTTACAGCCAGTATAACTATAGATGAAATTCACAAAGACGTTCATCAATCCTTTAATACGTTAAGTCAATTTCTCATCTAGATTAAAATATCATCTTCGGTTAAACTAGAAAAAATATTGGTTCGTGCTGATTGTGCCCTCACTCCATCCCTTTGCTCGTCTACTCACCCATACTCGACAGTATCAAACCCAGGTTTGGCAAGCCTCTGCTTGTTCCGTACTCAACAAAATCTTTGATCTTGCGCCGCCGGTCTTAATTGGGATTGCGGTAGATATTGTCGTCGAGCAACAGGACTCTATCCTCGCCCGCTGGGGACTTGTTAGTGCCCGGCAACAACTTTTAGCTTTAGCCCTAGTCTCTTTTTTGATCTGGAGTTTAGAATCCCTGTTTGAGTATGCCTACGATCGCCTGTGGCGGAATTTAGCCCAGCAGATTCAGCATGATTTGCGATTGGATGCCTACAGCCATTTGCAGGAGATGGAATTAGCCTATTTCGAGGATCGCAGTAGTGGGGTTCTCCTCTCGATTCTGAATGATGATATTAACCAGTTAGAGCGATTTTTAGATCAGGGTGCGAACGAAATTCTCCAAGTGACGACCACAGTGATTGTTATTGGGGCAATTTTCTTTTTCTTGGCTCCAACCGTGACCATTTGGGCGATGCTACCCATGCCATTTATTCTTTGGGGGTCGATTATTTTTCAACGGCGATTAGCCCCTCGCTATGCCCAAGTTCGGGAGAAGGCAGGGTTATTAAATGAACGTCTTGCCAATAATTTAGCGGGTATGCAAACAATTAAAAGCTTCACTGCTGAAGAGTATGAATTGGAACGTCTTCGCCTCGATAGTTTGGCCTATCGCCAGAGCAATCGTGGGGCGATCGCCCTGAGTGCGGCCTATATACCCCTAATTCGCTTCGTGATTCTGTTTGGCTTTACCGGAACCCTAATTTTAGGCGGTTTTGCGGCGATCGCCGGCCGCTTAGATGTGGGGGCCTATAGCGTTATGGTCTTTTTAATTCAACGGTTGCTCTGGCCCCTGACTCGATTGGGAGAAACCCTAGATCAATATCAGCGAGCAATGGCATCCAGCCAACGGGTGATGAATTTACTGAATGCAGAAATTAGAATTCATCCGGGACATCGCGTCCTTGTGCCCCAGGACGTCAAGGGTGAGTTGCGGTTTGAACAAGTCAGTTTTGCCTACGGTGGCCGCGACACCATACTCCACAGCATTGATCTATACGTTCCCGCTAGTCAGACCATTGCCATTGTCGGCGCAACCGGCTCTGGTAAAAGCACGCTAGCGAAACTGCTGCTGCGATTTTATGAGATTCATGGGGGACGCATTCTTTTGGATGGCATTGAAATCCATGAATTACGCCTAAAGGATTTGAGAGCAGCCATTGGATTGGTGAGTCAGGATGTTTTTCTATTCCATGGCACCGTGTACGACAATATTGCCTACGGTACCTTTGAAGCGACCCTTGCAGAAGTAATAACGGCGGCGAAGATGGCGGAAGCCGATGAGTTTATCCGTCAGCTTCCCCAAGGGTATGACACGGTGGTGGGGGAGCGGGGACAAAAACTATCGGGAGGACAGCGTCAACGCCTGGCGATCGCCCGGGCTATTCTCAAGGATCCACCCATTTTAGTTCTGGATGAAGCCACCTCAGCGGTGGATAACGAAACGGAAGCGGCCATTCAACGCTCCCTCGCCCAAATCACCCAGCACCGTACTACCATTGCCATTGCCCACCGTCTCTCCACGATTCGCCATGCAGATCGTATCTATGTGATGGATGCCGGTCGATTTGTCGAACAGGGAACCCATGAAGAACTCATTGAGTTGGCTGGCATCTATAGTCACCTATGGGATGTGCAAACAGGCCACTTACCTGCCACTTTACTCCCGTAGAACTTTATTCCTGTAGAAATTTTAGAACCTGATCGGTTAAGTTCAGGCGCCAAGGTGAAAGGCCCTATGAATTGCTTGCAAGGCGGCAATACCATCGGCTTCTGCAACAACGCAACTGACCCGGATTTCTGAGGTGGCAATCATCTGAATATTGATGTTGGCCTGGGCTAGGGCCGCAAACATCTGAGCTGCCACCCCCGGCCGGTGGATCATGCCCACGCCGACAATACTCACCTTGGCGATCGCCCGATCTAGTAGAACCTCGCCCCAATGGTAATCCCTTTGAGCATCCTTGAGCAGATGATGGGCCCCGTCACCGTCTCCCTCGGCCACCGTAAAGGCAATATCCCGACTGATCACCCCATTCAAGGATCGCGATCGCTGGGACTGAATAATCATATCCACACTGATGCCCGCATCGGCTAAACGCTGAAAAATGGTTGCCGCCATCCCGGGGCGATCGGGTACATCGCGAATGGCTAAACGGGCCTGCTTGCCATCTAGGGCTACCCCCCGCACCGCTGGATATTCCGTCGTTTGATCAGGCCAATCTGGCTGGGAAACCATCTCTACATCAAAGGTTTGGGATAGGAGGGCAACGGCCCGGCCAGCATCCACCGCCATGACCGTACAACTAACGTTCACTTCAGAGGTGGAAATCATTTGCAGATTAATGCCCGCCGCCGCTAAGGCCGAAAACATCTGGGCAGCTACCCCCGGGCGGCCAATCATGCCGGCTCCCGTAATACTCACCTTGGCAATATCCCGGTCAATGAGAACTTCGGCACTATCGCGAGTAGAACCATTTTTGTTCCGCAGCAGGGGACTAAAGGCCGTTGCCACCGCTTCCGCTTGGTTTAGGGAAGCTTTTTGAACGGTAAAGGCAATATCATTGGTGTTCCCCTCATGGATGGATTGAATAATTAAATCCACATCCAAGTCCTGTTGGGCCAGTTCTCCAAAGAGTTGGGCCGCCACCCCAGGGCGATCGGCAACCCGCAGTAGGGCCACTTTGGCCTGATCTGTGTCCAGTTTCACCCCATCTACGGGCCGGCCCAGTTCCAGATTTTCCACGGGACGAGGTTGGCGCACTGGCGAGATCACCCGAGTACCAGGCTCATCAGTCCAACTGGAGCGAACCACTAAATCCACCCCATAGTTACGGGCAATTTCAACGGCACGGGGATGGAGTACCTTGGCTCCCAAACTCGCTAATTCCAGCATTTCATCACAGGTAATGGCATCCATTAACTGGGCATCGGGCACCAGTCGGGGATCTGTGGTGAGAATGCCAGGGACATCTGTATAAATTTCGCAGCAGTTGGCAGCTAAGGCAGCCGCTAGGGCCACCGCAGAGGTATCAGAGCCGCCCCGCCCGAGGGTAGTTACTTCAAAATCTTCGGCGGCGGTCACCCCCTGAAAACCAGCAACAACAACGACTTTGCCTTCTTTGAGGTGGCGTTCTAAGCGTTGGGTTTCAATATGCAAAATCCGGGCACGGGTGTGGGCCGGTTCCGTGACAATGCCCACTTGGGCCCCGGTGAGGGAAATGGCGGGCTGACCAAGGGCCTGAAGGGCCATACTGAGTAGGGAAATGGACACCTGCTCCCCGGTGGACAAGAGCATATCCATTTCGCGGCGACAGGGATTGGGACTAATGTCTTGGGCTAACTTGACCAGACCATCGGTGGTTTTACCCATGGCGGAGACAACGACCACCACTTGATGCCCTGCTTGAACCGTCGCTTTGACCCGTTGAGCCACCGCTTGAATGCGCTCAACACTACCAACGGAGGTGCCACCATATTTTTGAACAATTAATCCCATGAGTTTGATAATGCCATAAAAATCAATGGATTACTTGGAGGGTAGCAGACGCAACCAAGGTTTATTTTGCCGTCGTCGCTCTACATGACACTCCAGGCCAAACTGAGTATAGTCTGCTGGGTCAATTAATCGCTTGAATTGGGAAAACTTGATGGCGCGATCGCCCTGGGTTGATGTAATTTCTGATTCGGGGTTATTAACATCACCGCCTAGATAATTAAAGGCAATTTCCGCCGTCATCCATACCGTTCTATCTAGGGTTTCCGCCGTGGGAATGGTTTCTTCTAGACGGCTTAGTTTTTGGGACAGATCACTCCAGAGATTAGAGGATCGGCCTTGCTTCTGGTTTGGATCGGATTTCTTTTTACGGAACAGTACTGTAAATTGCGTCCATTTTTGGCGAATAATTAAGCCAATATAGGTTGAAAATCGGCGGATAATCCGAAAAAACAGGGCAATAATATTCCCTGCTCCTGTCTTATTGGTGGGTTTTGCCGGGGATTGGCTGGGTTGATTTCCTGGAATGGGCTTACCCGTTTGGGGCGATCGCTCAATGACCACATCACTCCAGCCACAGTTGCTACATACCTGCCGTCCCGATTTCAAGGGGGGGCCGATTTTGGAATAACAGCGGGGACAGCTTTCAAACATAGATGGTATCGCTTGGGTGGACGTTCAAAATTTTATCGAATTTTTATTTTGCTATTTTCTAACATTGTATAGCCGCCCCCGCTTACGCGAAAATTAGGAGTACCCTTAACGGACGCAATATGGCATAATAAGCCTCTGCGGGCGAGTGGCGAAATGGTAGACGCACTACACTCAAAATGTAGCGGGGTTTCCCCATGTCAGTTCGAGTCTGACCTCGCCCATAGTAATAGCAATGCTTCCATGCAACGCCTAGGGCGGGATGTTTTTCTTTGGCTGGGCGATCGCCCAGCCAGGCACATCAACCCCATCACCGGCGGCGGATGTTTCCCCATCCTCTGAGATGGCAGAGCAGCCTGCCAAGCGTAAGTGAGGGCGACCACGGAAGACCTCTATGGAGTCAAAGCCATGAGTGAGCAGATCACAGCCAGTGAAGCCAAGCAAATCATGGACTTACTGCAATCCATGGATAAGAAGCTAGATGTCCACATTGCAGAAACGAAGGGGCAATTTAATACAGTTCATACCGAGATTAAGGCTCTCAATGACAAGGTTGATGGCTTACGCTCTGAACTGCGGGATGACATTACCGAACTGCGTGGACAACAGAAAACGACTGATGCAAGGTTATGGGGCTTCATTGTGGCCCTGGTGACTCTGGTTGGCAGTGGCGTGATTAAGGTTCTCTGGTTTGACCGTGCCTAAAAAAATACCCAGACCTGCAAGTCTGGGTGGATTCAATAAATTCTCAAGGTGATTTTCCCATGTCTGAATGAGACTTCAAAACCTCACAACTAAATAATAAGCTGACATCTTATGTCCATACCAGTTCCGGGGCTGGCAGATGAAACGCCAATGACAGGGACTTTACGCCCGGCGGTATCTTAAAAAGTCTATTCCCATCTTTCCCAAGCAACGATCATTTGGGGGTAATTCTGGGGGTATATCGTGAACAGGCTTCAGAAGAAACCCATTTATATCAACGGTTTGAATGGTCTAGCTGGATGGAGACCTCGCCATGGCCACCATTCGCGGTGAAAAGACGGAGTCTGAGTTAGTGAGCCAATGGAAATTTACCCAACGATGCTTCACACTTGGAAGTACCAGCTTGACGCTTGGTTTGAACAAAGCTTTCTTGGTCAGGAGTGAGACTCATGATCATATACACTTCTTATCCAGACGACCAGTTATTTTAAGCTGTTCTCCCATCTATTCTAGGTATAGAATGGCCTCGCAGAGATTCTAGTCAACCGGTTGCCTGTAACATTGTAGTTGGCGAGAGGAACGTTCTGTTGCAAAATGTAAAGCTGAATTTAGCATTGGAGATGGTGTAACTGATGTATAACTTGAGTGCAACCAGCGGAAATACCGGCTTTGGTAGTCGCGTATTCCGGTATGAGGTGACTGGCCTGCGTCAAACGAGTGAATCCGATCAAACCGATTATGATATTCGTCGCAGTGGTAGTACGTTTTTTAATGTGCCCTACAGCCGCATGAATCAGTTTATGCAACAGATCAGTCGTTGGGGGGGCAAGATTGTCAGTATCTATCCCCTCGGTATTGACACCCCGCCACCGCCAGCAGCAACATCAGCCCCAGCAGTTGAACCCCAGAAAAAAGCAAAGGCAGATATTCCGGTTAATATTTATCGGCCCAATAAACCCTACATGGGCAAGGTCATCTCCAATGAAGAACTGGTACGGGAAGGGGGAGAAGGCACCGTTAAGCATATTATCTTTGATCTTTCTGAGGGAGAACTGCGCTACCTAGAAGGTCAGAGCATTGGTATTATTCCTGCGGGTACGGATGCTAAGGGTAAACCCCATAAACTTCGCCTCTATTCCATTGCCTCTACCCGCCACGGTGATTTTGTGGATGATAAAACCGTATCCCTGTGTGTCCGCCAACTGGAGTACAAAGACCCAGAGAGTGGTGACAAGGTTTACGGGGTGTGCTCGTCCTACCTGAATAAGGTAAAACCCGGTGATGAGGTCAAAATTACGGGCCCTGTGGGTAAAGAAATGCTCTTGCCTGATGACCCGGAAGCAACCATTGTCATGCTGGGGACGGGGACGGGGATTGCTCCTTTCCGGGCATTCCTGTGGCGGATGTTCAAGGAGAAGCATGCAGACTATCAATTCAAAGGTTTAGCCTGGTTATTTTTTGGGGTTGCCTATACGCCTAATATTCTCTATAAGCAAGAGCTAGAGGAACTTCAAGAGAAATTCCCGGAAAACTTCCGTTTAACCTATGCCATTAGTCGGGAGCAAAAAACCGCTGAAGGGGGCAAGATGTACATCCAATGTCGGATTGCTGAACACGCCGATGAACTTTGGCAACTCCTCCAGAAGAAAAATACCCATGTCTATATGTGCGGACTCAAGGGCATGGAGCCAGGCATTGATCAAGCTATGACTGAAGCTGCGGCTAAAAATGGGGCTGACTGGACCGAGTTTCTCAAGGGAACCCTGAAAAAGGAAAGCCGTTGGCACGTGGAAACCTACTAAGTTATCAAAACTAAGTTATCAAAACTAAGTTATCAAAACTAAGTTATCAAAGTCCCGCGTCCCACGAAATCCAAGGAACGATCCCCCTACGTGAGAGCGTGAGGGGGTTTTTATTGATAACCGTGTGGCATTAAGACTCCTTCCGGAATACCTTCAGCCTTGAGCAGACGGGGCAGGGGAGGTAAAATTCGGCTACAACGGGCAACAAAATCCGCCAGCCAGGATTCTAGCAGGGATTTTTCCTCAATGGTAAGATGCTGTTGTGTCCAAGTCTGTTGAGATGTCACCTGATTGACCTCTGGACTCACGGCCACCACATTAAAGGATTGCAACCAGTGATGACTGGGGCGGGTGACGAGCCAATAGTTGCTCACTAGCATCTTGCCAAGGTAAGTTTGGGCGATTTGGCCAGCTTTTTGAAAATACTCTAAATATTCGTCCAAGGTGGGCATGGCTGTTGGTTTATAGGCATAGGTCTGATGGGGCGCGATCGCCATGTCTGGTTCAAAGAAATTAGTAAATTCCTCCTCCGGGCTATCCATGGGGGCCTCACTCAGCCCGAGGAGGGCAAACAATTTGGTTTCTAACTCGTGGAGATGTTCTGGTTTTGTGGATTGACGATCTTTGATTTTTTGGTGCAGGTTGACCAGTAACTCCAATTCACCGGTCTGGAGATCGGACAGATGGATGAGATGAATCAAATGCTCTAGGAAACGATTTACGGTAAGGGATTCCCCTGACATCGAAGCTCTGTGAACTGACGCAGGTGTATTACGGAGGAGATCATCAATATCCCCGCGTTCAGCGAGAAGGTGGCATAAATAATAACGAGTCATAGGGGAAACATTCATAGCATTATCCTCATGGTCGAAGAAAACGAACACAACGACTGATAAAACCGATAGGCCAATTGATCCCACAAAAGGAGGAACACAAGAGGTATATGGATCACACCAGTCCGGTGATTATTTAGGTAAGCCCACAGGAGTATAAAAATACTCGCAGATAAAATAAGTTCCAGGTTGGCGATAACTTAAGAAACTCGCAAGAATCAGTGATCCCGTCGGAACGACATAAAAAATCTGAAAAAAAAATAATCAAACTCTTATGAGATTAAATAAACCCAGCGATCGCCGTGATGCTCAGATGCTCTAGAACCTCGGTGGATTCTAGCAAATCCTGCTCCGGCCCAACTCCTAACAAACTGCTATACCTCGTAACTGATTTCCGCTATAGCTGAAACCTACAGTGATCTCCAAAGGTCAAGATTGAATTAACCTGGGTATTGGCTTATGGGACTGTTATAACGTTCTTTACTGTAAGAGACAAGTAACAAGGACTACAAAACGACAATATTTACAATACAGAAAGATTATTTTAATAATCAGAGCTACTTATGACTGGGAGCATTTTACCTGGATTTGGCAATGAAATGGGAGATAGATTAGACAGGGTGGGCGATCCCCATTGGAGATCGCTAGTTTAATGACTCGGCTATTACAAGAATAAGGTTAAAAACGTTACGGAATAAGGGGTGTGTTCTCAACATTTTATAAATTAACTTAATGAAAAACCATGAAATACCAATAAAAATCCAAATCTAAATAAAATCTTAAGATATGTTTAGGAAAGATATAGAAATCGTGGCTAATTTTACTTTACATTTGTGGGCGATCGCCTTTGGAAATCCTAGTTCCAAAGGAATTTAGTGCCTAGGACACCTTGGCGAAGGAGGGGACTTACCCCTACAATACGGGCAGATTTTCCTAGATATGTTTGCATAAAAGAACCCTTAGGTAGCAATATCTTAAGCAGTAGGAGTGATTGGGTGCGGTAATGGCGACTTGGGAATTTTTATTACAGAAGGAGGGCGATCGTGCGTGGCTCCCCCTTGAACCCCCCTCGGTGGAAATTTTAGAGGGCTGTTATCGGCTCATGGCCCGTTGTCCATCGGCGGAAACACCCATTGAGGTACAAATCAAACATTATTATGAGCAAGAGGGGCAACCGAAGCAACGCTACCAACGCCGCACCCATCGCACCAGTCCCTCCGGTCTAATGGGGATCATTCCCTTTACCTATTTAGAGCCGGGTCGCTGGGAATTGTCCTGTCGTCTGACTCAAGAGGGTGTCATTCAAGGGGGTACCTTTGAGATCAGGTTGGATGTATTAGCCCAAGTGGAAGATTGGGACTGGATGCCAACAATTCCCGTGACGGCTACCGAAGAACCGCCCGTGATGTTATCCGCTGGGTTACCGGAGGAAGAAAGTTGGTCTGGGCCATCTGAATCAAGGGACATTGCTGCCCCAGCTATACCCGTACTTGAATCCTCCCCCGAATCCGATGTGTTGGTTCCCATTACCCAAACCTCACAGAAATCGGTGGAAAACTTGACCGATCCCCAACCCTTAGATGCGGAGACGGCCCAACAACCCACCCAACCTGCCACCCTGATTACCTTGCCCCAATGTGCCTATACGGTATTTTCCGATGAATCCTTAACTATTCGTGGCCAGGTTCTAGTTCCGGGAACGGTTGTGATTCGCCTGCGGAATCCCCTTACCCGCGAAGTGATTCTTGAAGATTCTATTGAACCAGTGGGAGTAGCTCCCAACCTAGAGTTTGCCTATGAAATGCCCCAATTAACCCATATCTCTGTGGTGGTTGGTGAAGCACGGGTGATCCCAACAACGGAACTGGGGCGATCGGAAATTCGCCAATCTCAAGCTTTTATGGTGACGATCTTAGCGGCCCCTGATTTACCCCTTGCGTCCACCGCCCCGAAACCGAAGGATGAGTCTAAATCGACTATACCGGTGAAGCCACTCCAATCCTCTCCAGTGATTCAAACCCCGGTTTCCCCTGCCCAACCTTTACCCTTGCATCCTCCGAAACCCCCTCGATCGCCCCTGGATCAGCCCTTAGTGAAACCCTTAGCCAGCCCGCCTCTCCTGCCCCGTCGCCGTAGTCCCGAACTGCCGGTATTGGCTCCCGTGCAATTGACTCCGTCACCATCTCCAGGGATCACCTTACCGCCTCGATTAGGAGCCATCTCGGAGTCAAAGAGACAACGGCGGGTGAGTTTACCAACATTTTGCCAACCGCTTTCAGTTGTGGATGTGCCCGTTACACCTCCTCCCTTTTCATCCGCTGGCAGCCAGGAGCGGTTTTGGTCAAATTTACAACGATTAGCCCAGGTGGAGGCTTCCCAGGTTGGTTATCAGAATGAAGATGGGCCAATTGCAGAGGATTTTCCACTCCTGCCCCCCATTCTCACATTGCCCGAAGCAGATATGGTTGCCAATGAATCGATGGAGATTCGCGTCAAACTTAGCCAGAGTAAGGAACGAGTTTGTGTAAAGTTGTGGGTTACAAATGCAGAAACAGGGGATTTAATTGCTGGGCCCCGCTGGCTGGTGGATTTTGATTTCCAGGATAACCATAGTGAACGGGAAACAATCGTAAGGATTGATATTCCTAGTGATGCCCAAGCCTTGGCTATCATGGCGATCGCCGTGAATCAAGATACCTGCCAAGAAAGTCCTACGGTAGCTCTGCGACGTTCAGTGATTAAGGGAAGGTGATTCGGGGGAAATGATAGATTTACCCAAACTTAGGTTAAAGATGATTTTCATGAATTATCCCAACCGTTGATCAAAGAATGACAGCTTAATGAGATAGGCGATAATCGCACCAGTGAGGGTAACAATAAATCCCCAAAGGCGCGAATCAACGGTCTTTTGGCGATCTTGAAGGTCAATGACTTTGTCATCTACTGCTTTGATTTGACCCGACAGCTTATCGTCTACGGCTTTGATTTCAGCCCGCACCGTGTTGATCTCTCCAGATAGTCGCTCCTCTAGCGTGTTGAACTTTTCGCTAGTCTCAGCTTGGCTGACCTTCACCTCTATGGTTAAGTCGTGTATCTGTGTCTGCATAGCCCTGATGTCAGTCTGCATGGACTTGACTGCATCTAATACTTGCCCTATCTCTGACCTAGTGGCTGGCTCACTCATGGCTTATTCACTCTCGCTACTTTGACAGTAGCACTCCCAAGGATGCGATCGCCCAAGGTTTCCATTAGTTCGACTTCTTGGGATAGAAGCCATTCTAAAAAGTGGATTCAACCTAAACCATTGGCAAAGCCGTTTCCATTAGTTCGACTTCTTGGGATAGAAGCCATGTATATGCTACTCACACTAACTTGCTTTTTTATTCGTTTCCATTAGTTCGACTTCTTGGGATAGAAGCCATCAGATACTGCATGGCATGACAGCTAAGATCAACGTGTTTCCATTAGTTCGACTTCTTGGGATAGAAGCCATGTATATGCTACTCACACTAACTTGCTTTTTTATTCGTTTCCATTAGTTCGACTTCTTGGGATAGAAGCCATCAGATACTGCATGGCATGACAGCTAAGATCAACGTGTTTCCATTAGTTCGACTTCTTGGGATAGAAGCCATGTATATGCTACTCACACTAACTTGCTTTTTTATTCGTTTCCATTAGTTCGACTTCTTGGGATAGAAGCCATCCTACGGATTACAATACGGCTCTATAGAGGTGTTCCAGTTTCCATTAGTTCGACTTCTTGGGATAGAAGCCATATATCTCCAGCGCCTCCACGCCCATCGGGAAGCAACTGTTTCCATTAGTTCAACTTCTTGGGATAGAAGCCATAGGCTGAATGGGCTATCGATATTTTTGAAGTAAAAAGTTTCCATTAGTTCAACTTCTTGGGATAGAAGCCATCTAAAACCTTTACGGCAAAAGTCTCCGCAGTAACCTGTTTCCATTAGTTCAACTTCTTGGGATAGAAGCCATGAGGATAAAAAAATGAACCAATTTCCCGCAAAATTGTTTCCATTAGTTCGACTTCTTGGGATAGAAGCCATTTCAAGCATTTTGTTTTTTTTTCAAGGTAGATCGCCCGTGGTTTCCATTAGTTCGACTTCTTGGGATAGAAGCCATTTCCACAAAAGGCAAAGTATTCGGACGGAACCGCCTAAGTTTCCATTAGTTCGACTTCTTGGGATAGAAGCCATTTTCCGCTATTGTGGCGGATTGGGCCGTGGAAGGGGCGAGTTTCCATTAGTTCGACTTCTTGGGATAGAAGCCATTCGAGCGTTCCATTGCCCTGCCCCCTGCGGAGCCGCCGAGGTTTCCATTAGTTCGACTTCTTGGGATAGAAGCCATTGAAATCAAGTCGTCCAAAAGGACGACTTCAGTAAACACAAGTTTCCATTAGTTCGACTTCTTGGGATAGAAGCCATAGCTATGTATATTAGCATAACTCTGGCCTGGGTTTGAGCCACCCATTTCGAGGGGGTCAGCGGACACCCCTGGGCAAAGTTTTTTTATCATAAAAATAAAAACCTGGAACCCAGACCAGCAAAGGATTCGGCCCCCTTTACCCAATAATGCGGGTTTCCAGCCACAGCGGCAGGGATCCGAATCGAAAACCAACCAAATATAACCAAAGATTAAGAGTTGTCAGCAATAAAATATGTATATATACTAATGATATAGTTCAAACGCGCTCAAGCTGCACAGCAGTATTTTCCTATGACAACAACCCTCTATCTTAATCGCCAAGGCTGCTCCGTAAGCCTCAAGCAAGAAAAAATCATCGTCAAATACAAAGGCGATATCTGCCAAGAGTGCCAACTCCAATTGATTGATCTCATTTTAGTCTTTGGTTCTGTCCAACTCACCACCCAAGTCATTCGTGCCTGCCTAAAACGAGGGGTAACGATCTCTTACCTTTCCCAATCTGGCTACTGCTATGGCCGCCTTTTACCCATCAGCAAACGAAAAAACTCCCTGCAAACCTATCAAAATCGCCTCACCGACACACAAAAATTAACCGTTGCCCGCCAACTGATTCATGCCAAACTGCACAATAGCCGCGTCATCCTGATGCGCCAATACCGCCGCCGTCCCCAGCCCACGATTCAAAACGCCATTGATCACTTGCACCTTGCCACCCAACGGAGCTTAAACGCTCAAGACCTTTCAGAACTGACTGGCATTGAAGGTGCCGCGGCCCATCGCTACTTTGAAGCCCTTGGGGCCTGTTTCCAGCACCCAGACCTGACCTTTGGCGGCCGCAGTCGCCGACCCCCAGGTAACGAAATAAATGCCCTACTGAGTTTTGGCTATCAAATACTCTGGAATCATTTGTTTGGCCTCCTCGATACCTGTGGCTTTGATGCCCATCAGGGTTGTCTACACCAAAATCACCATGGCCATCCTGCCCTAGTCTCAGATATTCTTGAACCCTTTCGCGCCCCCATCATTAAGAAGACCATCTGCGAATTTATCCCCTCACTCGCCATACCGAACCCCATATTCTGATTTGGGGAACGGGTCTACCTTCACAAAAGCCATGCCAAAGTTTGATTATTAAGAAAAAAACCATTTAATAATTCTTTATAAAATTGATGACAATATAAAAATATTGTAAAGAACATGAACTAACTCCTGTCTGGCGTTTAAGCTGTCGAAAACCTAAGTGAATACCCTCACGCCCGTTATGTACTATCGCCGCAAGCTCTTTGCCCTTTTCCATGATCCCTTGCTCAAGGCTCTATTTAGGGATAAGTCTGAAAAAGGTTCATGGCGACAGTTGACGTGCCTATCTGAGGTTGCCTCAGAGCTAGAGACATGGTGGAGCAATCATGAAGGGGGAGGTGTCCTTGCGGATCATATTTCCTCCGCGTCCGATCGCCTCAGTTTTCGTCGGGATATGCAGGTCGATGCCACAGTTGAGCAGGCAATGACCACCATTGAAGTCTGTCACCCGATTACCGGAGCAAAGCAAACGCTTGATTTTGGTGATACCTACACAGATGATCGCCTCATCGAGATTGATAACCGTACCCTTTGGATTAAGATCAAAGACCTGAAAGGGGAAGAGGGGGCCAAAAAAGCCTTTTGGTGGGTGTGGCGATTTTATGGAGATGCCATTGCCAGTGATCAGGGAATAGATAAACGCGATGTCCTGCTATTGCCGGCGGAGACGCGATTACCAGATTGTCCGGTGATGTTCCACAATGCAATTACCGCTGCCTTGACGGGGGCAATGTTTCCCACTGATGTGGAGAATAATGCTGCTGTGGGCCATCCCTGGCTGCTGATGTTTTCCTTCTCGCCAGTACAGGAGTTTATTAAAGCCTCCCGCAAATTTCTAGACTTTTGGGCAGGTTCCTATCTGCTCCATTATCTCAGTGCGCGACTGTGTTGGTATCTTGCGGAAAAGTATGGCCCTGATGCGGTTATTTCTCCCAATCTTCATGGGCAGGCAATCATTGATGCTTTTTTAATTCAAAAATATTCTGATCCCGATTCTGGCTTTGGTGAATATTTTGATCATTTGAACTTGCCAAATCCCCTGAAACAGTTTGACAACGAGGAATCTACCAGTTTAAGTACGGCGGGTTTTCCCAATGTGATTTCAGCCTTAATTCCGGCGGGCGATCGCACCACCCTGGGCCCAGAACTGGAGCAGTTTTTACAGACAGAATGGCGGGAGATCGGGGACAAGGTACGGGATAGCATTAAGGAAACCGTCCAGGGGATCTATGGCGATCCCAAAAGAGTCAATGAGATTCAAGACTGGATTGATCAAGCCTTTCCTGACGGTATGTGGGATGCCCTCAAAGATGAATTTTTAAGCTGGACACAGGGGGGACGTTGGGAATGGAATCGGCTCTGGCAGACCCAACTGGATCACTCCTGGGAAACCTATTGGATTGCCCTGCCCCTAGGAGTACCGGATCAATCTCTAGCTAAAAAACGGTCAACATCAGATTATGGCGACTGGAAAGCTGCCCAGGATACCCTCGCCCAAGGGACGAATCACGCCATCCCCATTCCGACGGCGACGGAAGAGCGCATTTACGCCAGGATCAATGTGGGAACCTGGTGGCCACTTCTACAACAACGGTTGGGGGAGGGGTTATCTGCGATTAAAAATACTCGTAATTGGCAGATTCCGGTGGCCCCAGGGGAGCGATCGTCCATATCTGGGCAGTATAGTGTGGTGCATCCCAACTGGCTCTACCGCGATCGCTTTTGTGAGGGGGGTGGGCTGCCGACCAGTTCCTTGCGTTTGTTTTGGCAGGTGATGGCCGTAGCATTTCCGGGCTTGTTTAATGGCTCAGAGCGGCTCAATGCCCTAGAACTGACGAAACGGATGGCCTGGAAGCATGGGGGTGTGGCGGAATCCCTGGGAATCATGTCTTTTAAGGAAGATGATTATGAAGGTTTGATTCGATTTCCTAATTTGAGTGCGATCGCCGCTGCCCGGTTTATGAAAAACTACCCTGATTTGGTGCAAAGCTATTGGCAAAAATTGAATCAGGCGATCGCTAATCAGTCCGACCTCCAAGGATATAAATCTTTAATGCGATCGCTAACCCATCGCCCCAATCACATTCGCCAGGTGGATGAGGCTCTAAAAAGCCATGGCAATCAAAATTACAACGGTGTCATGTTTTCTGCAAAATGGTTAGGGGATGACCTGGCCCTAGAGGGAGAAGCCCTCAGTCAATTGCGGGGTTGTGTGGATCGGGCCCATCAATCTATTGGCTGGGGCGATCGCTCTCCGGCAGACTGGTGGGGGATTGTTTTAGCCGATGGCGATAGTATGGGCGACTATGTTCGCGGTAAAAAACTCAAACCCTATGGGGACTATGTACCCCAAAAAATTCTAGAACAGATTGATAAAAATGCCGCCCAAACTGGCCCAACCCAAGACCAGTGGCAACGCTGGCAAGCATTGATGAACGCGCCGAAACGGATGGGGCCCGCCACCCACGGGGGGCTTAACCGCGCCCTCCTAGACTTTTCTAACCGGATTGTGCCCTACTTGGTGGAGCATCGCTTCTGTGGTCGAGTGATCTACAGCGGCGGGGATGATGTGATGGCCGTTTTCCCCCTAGAGGATGTTTTGCCCTTTATCCATTCTCTGCGGGCGGCCTGGGCCGGTCAAGGGGATCCGGGGGGTGACTTTACGCCCACGGGTGATTATTGGAAACCATCAAGTAAACAGGCAAAAAAAGTTCTTGGCGATCGCCCTCATTTTACGATGGGGGATGGGGCAACCCTGAGTATGGGAATTGTTCTAGCCCATAAAAGCGTGCCCTTACCCACTGTCCTAGAAAACCTTTGGCAAGCCGAAAAGGATCGCGCCAAAAAACTCCCTGATAAGGACGGCCTGTGTTTTCGAGTAATTTATGGTTCAGGGAATACCCTAGAAGCCTTACTCAAAGGAGAGATGCTGGCGGATTGGTGGGACATTCTTGCTCTTTGCTCCTCCGAGGTTAGCCCGGTTTTCCATCGCCTTGCCAGCGAACTCCCCCGCCATTGTTATTTATCCAAGGATCATCTGATTTCCCAGGCTGTCCAGGCCATTCTCTTACGTCGCCAAGTGCCATTGCCCCCTACTTTTGATGATAATTTACGCCGCTGGTGCGATCGCTGGGAATACTGGGCAATCCATCATGAGAACTCTCTGGGAACTCGCCTTGAGGATTTGATGCATCTGTTTCGCCTCAGTGCCTTTTGGTTAGATCACGGGGAACTAGCTGCCATCCACTCAGAACCAGCGCAGGCTGCCTAATGACCCATCTCGATGGTTTGCACTGGTATCGTTTAGAACCCCTCGACATTTTGCTTTTTCGGGATGCGCGTCCCTTTAATCCAGGGGATGGATCCTGGGCTAAAAGCTTATGTCCACCACCGCCGCAAACAGTCTTTCAAGCCCTGCGATCGACCTTGCCTGCTTACCAAACAAAGAACCGAGATTTAACTTTTATCGGCCCTTTTTTAATGGATGAGACCGATACCGTCTGGGTAACAACCCCCAAAGACCTGATCTGTATTGGCCCAGATCCGGGGAAGGCCAGTGATAAAAAGACGGGTGTGAACGATGTCTTAGATCATGATCAATTAAGCCGGGTGAAACGCCTTGATCGGATGGTGCCAGCCCAGGGCGATCGCTGGCAATGGATCCACCATCCCCTCCCCGGTTCCTTGCGCCCAATTGTGCCCCCCCAACTCAACCCCAAAGAGAAAGAGGTAATCATGGGTCGGCCGGGGCCCTTAATGAAACTCTCGGCCCTAGAATCCTACCTAAAGGGGGATCTGTCTAAACTCAGGGCGCAAACGGATTTTCATATATTGCCTTGGGATACCCAAATCTTGCCCCATAATTCCCTTGCCCAGGGCAGTCGCCAAGTTCTCCCAGAGGGGGGCTATTTTACGGAGGTGGCAACACGGCTAAAACCAGGCTGGGCTTTTTTAGCAGGGATTAGTTGCCAGATCACAAGCTCCACAACTCGCTTAGGTGGAGAAGGTCATCATGTGCAGATTTCACCCCTGACGGATCAGCCCCTAGAATCTTTACGACAATCTTTGCAACGGGACCTGGCTCCAACGGGGGGAACCGTTGCCTATGTTTTAACCCCAGGTTTAGCCCAAGCGGAGAGTAATGCCCCCATCTATGGCCTCTATCCCCAGGACTGGCTCTCGGATTCAATAGGTCTTATTGGGGTCGTGGGCGATCGCCCCCTGTTGATGGGGGGAATTTCAGTGATCAATCGTAAAGGCGGTGAGCGTGAACCGGCCTATTTACCCCAACGGGCTTTTGTCAGTCCGGGTACGATCTATTGCTTTGAAAAAGCCTATCAGCCCGACGTGAATCGGCTCCTCTCTGGGGTTAATGCTGTTACGAAGAAAACATTGGAGGCCCTACATTATGGTCAACTGCTTTGGGGTAGGTAAGGGTGATTTAGAAAAACTCGTAGAACAGTATCAATTATTTAGGGCAGTATTAATTCAATGACCAACATTAACTTAGTGTATTTCTATCTCCTGACTCCCCTCCACACAGGCGGTACAACTCAAGAAGGCAACCTACTTGGCATTGCCCGTGAATCCCATACAGATTTGCCCTATGTACCCTCTAGTTCCATTCGCGGTCGCCTGAGAAGTATGACAGATAGCGGCATCCGCAATCAGCTATGGGGAAACACGATTGGTGATGTTACAGGGGGGAGCGAAGAAAATCTAACTCAAGGGGCCCTCTGGATTGGCGATGGCTCCATCCTTTGGTTGCCTGTCCCTTCCCTTAGTCATGGGGTTGTCTGGATCAGTTCTCCGATGCTATTGCAACGCTGGAAACGTCTGCAAGGTGAGTCTATTACGGTTCCTGACTACAGTACCAATTTGAAAAAAGGTAAGCCGATCTATCTGAAGGATGCCATTATCAAAGAGACAGAATTAAGAGAATGGAGTAACTGGAAATCCTGTATTCCTGAATCATCTGAAACGAAGGGGATTCAGCGAGTATTAGTTCTACCGGATCAACACTGTGCCACCCTCATTCAGATGAGCCTTTGGCGACAGGTCAAGATCAAGCTGGATGAGCACAAAACCGTGGATGGTGGTTTCCGTTATGAGGAGGCGGTTCCACCGGACACATTGATGTATTTCCCTTGGGGGATAACATCCCAGGCCAATGGTAATGCCAGTTCAGCAAAGGTTGACTTTGAGAACCTGCTCTCTGAGCATGAGATTTTGCAAATTGGTGGACAAGAAAGCTTGGGACGGGGCTTTGTTCAAACTTGGCTAGCATCTAACTAACCCGTCTGCTTAGGAGCGGTGGCATGATGGACAAATTACAGGAACGCTATCTCGTTGATGATCAGGGTAATCGTATTGGTGTGTTGTTAGATATTACGGCCTACCAACAGTTGCTCGACAAGTTGGAGGAGTTGGAATCACTCTATGCTTTTGACCAAGCGGAGGCTGCTGAGGATGAGGCAATACCGCTAGAAGAGGCGATCGCAGAAATCGAAGCTCAGAAGGACTCATCGCCATGATTTATCGGTTTCTTTATAAAATTAATGGCATCCAGCAAGCCGTTGAGATAGTTCACATTGGACATAGTCGAGATGTGTATCGTCAATGATTTTTAGATGGGAGAAGGGCAATGGGATTTGATCCACGCACAATGGGTAAGCCTGTATATGAAGCGTTACAGGCACTGAAAAGCCAGCCCAACCAAAATGATGCTCGACTTAAAGAGCAGAAAAATCAGGCTGTTGAACTGTATACCTACCTTTCTACTTGGGGTTTATTGCGGCTCAAGGCAGAAGAAAAGGCACTGAGTCAAGAAGGCAAAAAGCAAGTTGTCAAGTCATTTTTTCAATGTCTACAGGCAATTTCTGAACAATCCAAGCTAGTTGGTGATGAGGGGCTAAAAACCCTCAAAGACCTTAGCACAGATGAATATTTAGGGTTAATGGGTCTAGGGCTAGCGATCGCCCAAGAATTCAGCTTTTGGGCCACTGCGGTTTATCACGATATTACGGGAGAAGTATAAATGGTATTTGAGCGTCCAAAACGACCGGGAACTTCTAGCTCTCAACCTAATCCCACTGGTTATCCTGGCTCGGGAGGGAATCGCAATCGGGGTGGAGGCAGCAATAGTGACAGTAATGGCGATAAACCCTCCCCTTGGCTAGAACATCCCTTGGACCCCAACCCCAATCCAATTCCTGAAGCCAGTTTTGTGGAGTATCTGCGGTGGATGAGATCGCCCGATAGCGAATATAAAGACCCCACTAAGGTGCAAATTCTACAAATGGCAGAGGAGAGAGCCAACTATCGAGATCGCCTCACTACCCTCACCAACCGCACTAAGCTTATTGCGGGAGAAGGCAATACTTTTCAGGCCAGATGTCTATGGCGCATTCGGGTCGGTGGCCACCGGGGGCCAGAGAGTATTTTGCTGCCTGCTTTCGATGCCTTGGGCATGCCCTACATTCCCGCCAGTACTCTTCGCGGTGTTGCTCGAGCCCAGGCTATTCGAGAACTGATAAAGCAGGAAGGCTTGTCTTGGAAGCGGGCAGAGGAAACTATTTCACGCCAGTACTTTGGGTATCTGGATAGTAAGAAAAGTGATGAGCGATCTGGGAAGGTTATTTTTTTAGATGCCTATCCTTTGCCACAACAGTCTGGTAATGGCGGTGGATTAACGGTGGACATGGCTAACAATATTTGGTCATGGGATGCAGCAGGTCAAGATTTGCTCTATTCGCCAAATCCAAATCCGTTCTACTCCCTCAATGAAGCCACATTTTTGATTGGTTTACGCTCGACCAGAAACGGAGATGATGAGAACCTTAGCAAAGTAAAGCAGTGGCTTAGTAAAGGGCTTCAAGCTGGGATTGGCTCCCAGGTAAATACAGGTTATGGCAGCTTAGTCAGGGCAGGGCAAAAAGCTCAAGACGACGAATTTTTTAGCCTGGAGTTTACGCTAGAAGGCCAACTCATTCACGGACGGCAAAAGTTTACTCAATGGAATTGGAACGATCGCCGCCATGAATGGCAAATGCGGGGTAATCCAGACGCAGAAGTACGTCCAGTTGCCTTTAAATCTATGTTGCGCTACTGGTTTCGATCTTTTGCTCTAGGCGTATTGCCTGGTCGCGAAGTACAGCAACTAGAGGGCCAATTATTTGGCTCTATTACCCCAAAGCCGATGCAGGGTTGGGTAACAGTGAGAATTGCTGATGGTAAGTTAGTGAAACGGGAAGCCCGACCCACTCGTCAAGGAAAGAATGATTCCTGTGGAGAGCAATTTGGTCAATTAATATTGGCCTGTTCCTCGGAAGCACCGTTAAACAAAAGGCAGAGTATAGAACAATTATTTAAGCATTTGACTTGGATGATGTTTCATCTGGGTGGAGTAGGTCAAGGAGCAAGGCGGCCTTGCTATTCTCGTAGAAACCGAGAACGGGCTCCTTGGTGGCGGGGGGCAACTCTGATTCCAGAAATAGAGCATGGGTTTTGGTCATTGCCCGATGGGGTACAGAGGTTCCAGCAATTATTCCGGCAGCGGCTACAGGTGTTTTATAAAGCACTAGGGCAAATTGCCGATCGCCCCCTGAATCCCCGACAACTGCTAAATACTGGGCAAGTTCGCCAGGATTGCTGGAAAGAGTCAGTAGATACTAACTGCCGTATTGTGGTCTGTGCCGGAAATGAAGATTTTGACAAACCCTATGCTCTGTCGATTTTGCACGGAAACGATTTCAAGGTTAGGAACAAGCTCGGGCAGGTTGACTATGATCCCAATCTCTGTGGAACAACTAAGGGAAAAATAGTCAAGCCCTCACCTGTTTGGATTGCTAATTTGGGAGATTATCAAGTTGCGACTGTCTTTGGGGCAAATCAGAATCCTCGAAAAGAGTATCTTAATGTACTGAAACAGAAAGCTAACGAGTACAATCAGATTTTCCCACTGACGTAAACGCGATCGCCCAACTCTAGCTGAAAGTCAGACGAACCAAGGTTCACCATGAAAACCACGGCTTATTTTGAATCTGTTGTTCGTCCCAAACGTCCAGAGATTGAAATCGCCTGGATCGAACAAGTGCTGGCAAATCCCATAAAAACCGTCACCCAGATCGATAGACGGATGTGCCATTGGGCGAATATTCCTGAAGCCGATGGGCGAGTACTCCGAGTCGTGACCTTAGAGGATGGTGAAACTATTCACAATGCCTTTTTCGATCGTAACTTTTTCAAAAAACAGCAGCGAGGTGAGCAACCATGAAAGTTCAGTACTTTTCTGATACAGACACCCTCTATCTAACCCTACAAAACAAGCCCAGCGTTGAGTCGGAAGAAGTTTCTCCAGACATCATCCTGGATTTTGATGCAGATGGAAATGTGGTAGGTATCACCATCGATCATGCCTCTCACAAACTCGATTCCCTCAACCTAGAGGCAATTTTGGCATCAACCGCAGCGTAGTAAGCTGGATACGGATTTATGGTTCCCTGATTCATATTGATCTCAAAGGTGACAAAATCTGGATAGCGATCGCCCATCCCAAACCCATGCATTTACTAACCCCCCTACCACCATGGCCATTCTCGAAACCGATAGAACCTACCTAGGTCTTTCGCCATCTTGTCCTCAACCCCAAAACTATTCAATCAACTACAATAGTTCTAACATTGCCCATCATCTCCCACCATGCTCCAAGCAGCAGACCATCGCCTCAGACCCTTAACCTTTGATGAATACCTCGCCTACGACGATGGTAGCGACACCCGCTATGAACTAGAGGATGGGGAACTGGTAGAAATGCCCACCGAAAGTCCCGAAAATAACCAAATTGCCCAACGGCTGTATATCGAACTCCTCAAACATCTGCCCTACTATCTGATTGCCCACAAAGATACCGAACTTGAAGTTAGTGGTCGCTTAGCCCGCTGTCGCTTACCCGACCTGATGGTGCATACTGAAGCCTCTTTCACAGCATTAAAAGGAGCTAGCCGAGCCATCATTACCAGAGACATGCCCCCTCCTGCCCTCGCGATTGAAGTAGTCTCTCCCGGTATAGTCAACCGCACCCGCGACTATCGCCACAAATATACCGAATATGCAGCTCGTTGCATTAGCGAATATTGGATTGTTGATCCAGAGGAACGGCAGATTACGGCCTGCCAATGGGTAGAGGGTGTTTACGAGTCGGTCTCAGTCATGGGCCAGAACCCAATTCTATCCTTGGTGGTTCCTGATCTAAAACTGACAGCCGATCAATTATTTGATACTTCTCTTTAGCCTGAAACTGTTGTGTTTATATTCCAATAGGGCACCTCGATTAATCGAGTTTTCAGCATCTGGATTGAAAGCGATCGCACAGAAGTTGGGGTTGTCAATTTGTTAGTTGAGCAGGGGATTGATAAAAAAGATATTGTATTGGCCTATCATGCTCCCTATCTACACCAGTATACTGAGTTTGGTGTGGACTAGCTAATGGATGAGAAGTGATCAAAATAGCTCAGAATTAACATTCAATCAATGATCCATCATAGGCAAGCGACCTGTAATCAGTACGAAAACAAACTAATTATCATGGCAAGTATTATTCTTTCGTTTGTGGGCAGTCAAGATCCCTATTCTGAGAATACGAATCAGGAAGGATCGATCGTGAGCTTGGTTAAACATTTCTTACAGCAGAGGGTGGTGATTAAACGAGTGGTCTTGTTGCATACTACTGAGACGGCGACGAATGCCCAGGATACGCAGGAGTGGCTACTGTCGGAGGTGGCGACGTTGACGGCAGAAGCGATCGCGCTTTTCCCTGTGAGTGCGGCCTTTTCAGCTGACCCGATTAATCAATTGCTAGCGGTGCATGAGGCTCGTCAAGCGTTGGAGAAGGCTAAAAAGGAGCAAAGTCCACAGGATCGACTGGAGTTGAATGGTTCGTCAGGAACGCCCACGATGAAGTCCTGTTGGAGTATTTTGCAGGCGATGGGATTTGCACCGCGTAGTCATGTGTGGCAGATCCGTAATCCAAAAAAAATGCAACCAGGTCAGGCGCGGGTGTTTGCGGTGGATGTCAACGCGCTGAAAAATGAGGTAGATAATCAGCTGATTCAGTGCCAGGTGCGGAACTATAACTATCAGGGAGCACTAATCAGTTTGCAAAATAGTTCGTTAGCTTCACCTGTACTAGAGGCATTGTTAAATTATGGTTATTATCGTCAGGTAAGGGATTTCGATCGCGCGTTTAATGCCCTATATCTGGTTAAGGATGAAGTTGATTCAGTGTGGTTAAAGGAGATTGCGACGCTGCGGCGCAAGGAGATGACGGCAATTTTGCGGGATGCCTATTTTCAAGCGCAAATCTTGCTGAAACTAAAACGCTATGCAGAGTTTCTGGTGGTTTTATCAGGCTTGCACGAAAATCTAATTCGCTTTCTGGTGACAGATCGTAATCATATCGGTTTACAGATATTGACAAAACCTGGCGATCGCGATCAAGCATGGACGATAATTCGGCAGTTTGATCAGGGGCAGTTGTATCAATTTTTGCAAGGGTATCGGTTACCGAGTGGGATGGCATTACGGGTGTCGTCGGAGGATGCGATCGGACGGTTTACGTTGATTGCAATTCTGGACTATTTTCCGGATTTGCGGGAAGTTGTGTTGGCAATTAAGGAAATTAATGAGTATTGCGATCGTCGGAATGAGGCGGTGCATCAGTTGGCGGGGGTGTCGGCGATCGAGGATCAGGAGAAGTTGCTAAAGAATTTGCGGCGGGCGATACAATTTGTGGTGAGTTTGGGGGAGGGGAATCCGTTCGATCGCTTGAATAAGGAAGTTTGTGGGTTGCTTGATCGGGCCGTAGCAGGGGTTTAGATCACGATCAGGGAAATTTAGGGTTCTGAAGACGGAATAACTTCGTTTTGCCCCAAGAGGATTTTATTTTATCTATTTGTTTATAGAGATCACTCCCTTCTGCAAGACCTGTACCAGTGGGGGATTGAACAATTACAACCTTAAAAATCCAATCCCTAGGAGTCGCAGAACTCCAGCCCTGTAAACGCTAGGGGCTATTTCACTATTTGTTTGTGGCGGTTGCCTCGTTGGAGGCCAGTTCTGATAGACGAAACGTGACCAACTTATCCCAATTCCCACCCTCAAATAGGACGGCGGCGCGACCATCGCTAATCCGCTGCACCTGGCCCTCAAACCCATAATAGGTATCGGCGGGGTTGATCACCTTAACGGTTGTACCCGGCAAAATGGTTAGGGTATCCAGGTTCATTCGTTTTGAGGTCATGGCAAAATTAACCATTGCAACAACTGCCATTCTAGAATAGCACTGAGAAACTTACGATAAAGGTACATACTGGTAGGATAATTCTCCAGTTACACCCGTCATTGGAGTTAAGACTGGAGTAAGGATAGCTGAAATTACCATGATTGATGTCGAACACCTCACGAAAACCTATGGCAGTACCCTAGCTCTGCGGGATGTCAGTTTCCGGGCCGAAACCGGTGAAATTCTTGGGCTGTTGGGCCCAAATGGTGCGGGTAAGACCACCACTATGCGGATCCTATCGGGCTATTTGCCGGCCACCAGTGGCACAGCGGCGATCGCTGGCTACGATGTCCACGAAAATCCCATGGCCGTGCGCCAACGCATTGGCTATTTACCGGAAAATCCCCCCCTCTATACGGAAATGACGGTGGAGAGCTACCTGCACTTTGTCGGGCGTATTAAGGGGATCAGTTCCGGCGATCGCCCCCAGCAGGTAAACCGGGCCCTCAAAAGTTGTGGTTTAGAGGATCGGCGGAAAACCATTATTCGCAAACTCTCGAAGGGGTATCGGCAGCGGGTTGGCATTGCCCAGGCGATCGTCCATGATCCACCGGCAATTATTTTGGACGAACCCACCGTTGGCCTAGACCCCCGGCAAATTATTGAAGTTCGCAAGCTGATCCAGGCCTTGGCAGGCCAGCGCACCATCATTTTATCCACCCATATCTTGCCAGAAGTGAGTATGACCTGCGATCGGGCAGTGATTATTAACCGAGGCGAGGTGGTGGGCGTTGGCAAAATTGATGACTTGATGCATCAGTTAAGCGGGGGCTATGCGTACAATCTGGAAGTTGCCGGCGACCCTGAACAGATTCAAAACACCCTAGGGGGAATCAGTGCCATCCAAACCATTGAGTGGTACCACAACGAAGAATTAGCAAGACACGAACGCTACCAGTTGCTAATCACCTGTCAAAATGACCTAGGGGCAGATATTGCCACAGCCCTAGTCCATGCCAACTTAGGCCTCTACGAAATGCGCCGCAGTCAAGCCAACCTCGAAGATGTGTTCTTAAAGCTGACCACGGATGATAGTGCCAGCCCCCTCCATCCAGCCATGGAAGGAGATGCGGTGGATGAACATCTTGAGGATGACCCAGATGATCAACCCCTTGCCCTGGAACCCCCTCTGAATGAGGATACCCATGAGTAACGTGCAACAACTTCAACCCAAACCCACGCGAGGATGGTTTTATCCTATCCGCATGATTGCAGCCAATATTTTGGCGATCTATCGGCGGGAACTCCAGGGGTACTTCCTTTCGCCCTTTTTCTACGTTATTGCCGGGGTGTTTTGGCTCCTCGCCGGGCTATTCTTTGCCTACATTGTCACCACCGTTGTGCAGTATGTAGCCCAAGCTGATCTGACACAGCAACAATTTGGTACGCCCTCCCAAGCAATTGACGTGCCCCAACTGATCCTAGAAAGCTATCTGGGGCTATTGGGGTCCATTTCCCAGGTGATTTTGCCCATGTTGTCCATGGGTCTGTACACGGAAGAACGCAAGCGAGGCACTCTGGAGCTTTTGGCCACCTCCCCCATTACCAACTGGTCGGTGGCAACGGGCAAACTGTTAGCGGTGGTAACGTTTTTTGCAACTCTTATTTTGCCCCTGATGGTCTATGAGTTTATTACCCTAAGGAGTACCAGCCCTCCCCTATCGCCGTGGTTGATTTTGGCGGGTCATGGTGGCCTCATTCTCTTTGCGGCCATGATCCTATCTCTGGGGATGTTTCTGTCTTCCCTGACGGATAGTGCCATTGTGGCGGCGATTATGACCTTTGCTCTCCTTCTGATTCTCTGGATTTTGGATGCCCTCGCCAAAACCACCGGCGGTGTCGTCAGCGAGATACTGACCTACCTATCCCCTGTGGAGCATTTTTCCTCCATGACTCGTGGGGTGGTGCGAACCAATAGTCTTATTCTCTTTGGTAGCTATATCTTTTTGGGTATTTATCTCACGGCCCAGTCCATTGATGCCTTCCGATTCCAACGCAACTAGGCTCACCATTACCCTTTTACTCATACTTGCTCTACCTCACCTAAACTCACCTAAATAGGTCTATGAAGCGCGTTTCTCTCCCCAAAAAATTGCCCTTTTCACCGTCTTCCCAGTGGTTGCTGGGCCTCGCCCCCCTGCTCTTGGTGGCGGGTATTGCGGCGGGGGTGGTGACGGACACCTGGAATTGGTTGCCGATGACCCTTCTGGCCTTGGCCGGTCTGTGTCTATTGGCCTGGCTGGTGATGGAAGCGCGGGTGTCTGGGGGATTCTGGGGGCGGCGATCCACCCAGGTGGGAACCAATGCCCTACTCTCGTTGGTGGCGGTATTAGTGTTACTGGGGGTGGTGAATTTTCTCGGCGATCGCTACATGGTGGAGTTTGACCTCACGGAAAACCAAAACTTTACCCTGGCGGCGGAAACCCAGGAGGTGATTACCAGCTTAGAGGAGCCGGTAAATATCCTCGTCTTTTCGGCCAATCCCAATCCCAGCGATCGCCTCCTCTTAGAACAATACCGTCGTCAGAGTGAGGGGCAGGTTAATTTTGAATTTGTGGATCCCCAGGCCCGCCCCGGATTAGCCCAAAAGTATAATATCCAACGGGCCGGAGATGTGATCTTAGAGGCAGGTAATACCTCCCGCCCCCTGGAAGGAGATCTTTCGGAAACCAACCTAACCCCAGGGATACTCCGAGTCACCAGCGATCGCCGTACCCGCGCCTACTTTACAACGGGCCATGGTGAAATTCCCTTAACGGGTGAGGGGTCTAGTCTTTCGGAGGTGGCCCAGGCTTTGGAGCAGCGGGCCGTTGAAGTCGAACCCTTAAATCTATTGGAAACGGGTAATATTCCTGAGGATGCCAATGTGGTGATTGTGGCGGGGCCCCGGCAACCCTTTTTGGAACTGGAGGAAAATATTCTCGAAGACTACCTGAAACGGGGCGGAAGTGTTCTGTTGATGTTGGATGTGGATGGCAATCCGGGTTTGACCAGCCTATTATCCAACTGGGGGTTGACCCTGGATAGTCGTTGGGTGATTGATGGTTCAGGGATTGGTCAACAGGTGGGCCTAGGGCCGGATACGGTCATTGTCACCCAGTATGGCAATCATCCCATTACTGGCAAATTTGCCCAGGGGCCAAGTTTATTCCCACGGGTGCAAGCCGTTGTCGTGGAGCCAGTGGATCAAGACGAGGTGGTGGATTTGGTGATCACTGGGGAACAAACCTGGGCGGAAGCGGAATGGCAATCCGGTGATCTCACCTTTGATGAGGGGGTTGATACGCCGGGGCCCTTGACCTTGGGAGTGGCAATTTCCCGGCCCTTGGCGGTTCCTGAAAATGGTGAAACCCTGGATAAGGAATCTCGCTTAGTGGTCTTTGGGGATTCGGAATTCGCCAGCGATCGCGTACTGGCCTACCAGGGGGTGAATAGTGATTTATTTATTAATTCCGTTCTCTGGCTGGGCGATCGGGATGATCAAGTTTTGACGGTGCGCGCGCGGGAGTCTCCCAATCGTCGTCTCCAGATGAATGTGGCCACCAGTCGCTGGATTTCCGTGATCAGTTTGCTGATTTTACCTTTAATCGGTTTTGGTCTGGCAGTGGTGGTGTGGTGGAAACGCCGCTAACGGTATAGGTTTAGCCTGATTGACTGATCCCAGGGATGACATGGAAAGACATTAAAGACATTACATGCGATCGACGGTGGCAATCCCCAAGAGAGAGAGACCCAGCTTTAGGGTCTTAGCAGTGAGATGAGCCAAACTTAGGCGGGAGGTTCGCACCGGTTCGTCGGCGGCAAGAATGGGGCAGCGATCGTAGAATTGATTAAATTTTTGGCTTAACTCAAAAAGGTATTGACAAAGCCGATTGGGTAGTAGCTCTGTCGCCACTAGATTTAGGGTTTCTTCCAGTTGCACTAAATGTTTGCCTAGCAATAGCTCGGTCTCATCCCTTAGCTGGAGTTTCCCTAGGTCTAGGTCATTGACATCAATCTCACCTTTGCGGGTAATTCCTTGTACGCGCACATAGGCATAGATCAGATAGGGGGCGGTGTTCCCTTGGAGGGAGAGCATTTTATCGTAGCTAAAGACATAGTTACTATTGCGGTTTTGACTGAGATCTGCATATTTGACGGCACCGATGCCAATCACTTGGGCCACCTGGTTGATAAAATCGGGGGATTCTTGGCGATCTTCGCTTTTGAGCCGCTCCTCTAGATCGGTTTTGGCCCGATGTACCGCTTCCCCTAGCAAATCCTTGAGGCGAATCGTTTCCCCTGACCGGGTTTTTAGGCGTTTACCCCCTTCCCCTAGCACTAGGCCAAAGGGGATATGTTCAACCTGAATAGAATCGGGCAACCAGCCAGCGCGGCGGGCCACCTGAAAGACCTGGGCAAAGTGACTGGACTGGCCCACATCCGTGACATAGATCAGCCAATCGGCACCGTCTTGGTTAATGCGGTAGCGGAGGGCGGCCAGATCCGTCGTGGCGTAGTTGTAACCGCCATCGGATTTTTGAATGATCAGGGGTTGGGGCTGACCGTCCTTATTGGTGAACCCTTCCAGAAAAACAACCTTGGCCCCTTGATCAACCACAAGCAGGCCCAGGGTTTCTAGGTCGGCGACAACGGCGGGCAAAAATGGATTATAGAAGGATTCGCCCCGTTCTTCTAGGCAAATATCAAGGGTCTGATAGATTTTTTCAAATTCGCGCCGAGATTGATCGCAGAGGAGTTGCCAGGCTTTGGTACTGGTGGCATCCCCCTGCTGAAGGTGGACGACTTCTTGACGGGCCGCGGTTTGAAATTCTGGGTCTTGATCAAAACGTTGCTTGGCCTGTTTATAAAAGGTGACGAGATCCCCTAAATCTAAGGCATCAGCGGTTTCCAGGGCATCGGGATAGACCTCCTTCAGGTAGGCAATGAGTAGGCCAAACTGGGTTCCCCAATCCCCCACATGGTTCAGCCGCAGTACGCCATGGCCCTGAAACTCGAGAATGCGAGCAATGCAATCGCCAATGATCGTGGAGCGCAAATGCCCCACATGCATTTCCTTGGCAATATTGGGACTGGAAAAGTCCACGACAACTCGACGGGGTGGGTGGGTGGGTTCAATGCCGAGGCGATCGCCCCCTAAACGCTGCCGTAAAATCGTTTCCAGGTATGGGGTTCGCAGCCGAAAGTTCAGGAATCCGGGGCCGGCAATTTCCACTGGCTCACAAATATCCTCAACCTGAAGATTCTCCACAAGGCGATGGGCCAACTCTCGCGGTGAGGGAGGTTTACTGCCATCCTGGGCTAGGGTTTTGGCCAAGGGCAGGCAGATGTTGGACTGGTAATCGCCAAACTTGGCCTGACTGGCGGGGACAATTAAGGGCCCAGGAACCGATACTTCATTCCCAAAGGCGATATGAATCCCCTGCTCTAAACGGGTTTGGAGAAGATGAAGAGGAGAAGTCATGGGCGATATTTCATGAGCGGCTCATTAGCGGCGTTGTTGTCCCTGCCGATCCCGTTTATCTTGATCCAAACGCCGGCGATCGCGCCATTCAGCAAAGGTTAGGTAGGCAATTCCCCCCGTAACCACCAAGAGCAGGGCTACGGCAGCCAACACTAAGAGATCAATAAAGGAAAAATGAGTAATACTATCCACAGGACTCCAGCAACTACATACCGTGACGACCCCAGACAACAAAGGCAATGGAGAGGGTAAAGACACCCAAAATACCAACCCAACCGAGTGAAATAATATCCATGGCAGTTTTAATTATTAAATTGCGTCCACCGCCTATTTTATCTCACTTGGCATCGTTCACTGGGGATTTCACCAAGCTTACTCGTTTCACCCGTCTATAAATGACTCGTCTATGGAAATTCAGGGCATCACCCTCACAGATTTTAAGATTCACCGCGATCGCCATTTTGCCTTTGCCCCTGGAATTAATGCCATTTGTGGTGATAATGGAGCCGGTAAAACCAGCATTATTGAGGCGATCGCCTGGGTTTTGTTTGACCATGCCGATTATCCCAAGGCAGAACTGATTCGCGCCGGGAGCAATAGTGCAAAGGTGCGGGTGGTTTTTACCTCTGCCCAGGATGGATGCACGTACCATATTCAACGCTGTACCTCCCAAGGCTACGATATTTACGATCCCCAGCTAAAAAAACAATTGGGCCTGAAGAAAAAAGAGGATGTGGGCCAATGGCTACAGCAACATTTAGGCCTAGGACGCGATCTCAAACCCAGTCAACTGTTCTCGGATGTGATTGGCATTCCCCAGGGAACCTTTACGGCGGATTTTCTTAAGACAGCGGCCGATCGCAAGAAAGTTTTTGATCCCATTTTGCGCGTTGAAGAGTACAAACAAGCCTACGAACGCTCCCGGGAGCTTCGCACCTATGCCCACGGCCAAGTCACCCAACTGGAGCAAAAAATCCAGGCCTATCAGGAGCAACTGAAGGAATGGCCCCAGCAAAAACAGGCCTACCGAGCATTAGACCAAGAAATTCATGGCGATCGCCAACGGTTAGGCGAGTTAGAGCAAGCACTGCAAAGCCTTCAGGGGCAACGCCAAGCCCTACAAATCCAGGCGGAAACCCTCCAGCAACTTCAGCAAACCCTGGTGACTCTGAAACGGAATCGCCAGCAAGCCCAAGAACAGCAACGGCTCTATCAGGAGCAATACCACCAGGCCCAGCATAGCCAAGGCCTATGTGAAACTCACCACCCCGACTACCAACGCTACGGTGAACTGCAACTCCTGATCCAAGGACTGGAGCAACGGTTAACGGCTCGCTCAAGCCTACAAATCCAAGGCCAAGATTTGGACAACCAATTCCAGCAGATCCAGGCCCAGCAGCTAAAAATTGAGTTCCAACTCCAGGCGATCGCCACGGCGGATGCCAAAATCCAGGAATTAAGCCCCCTCCTTTTGCGGCAGCAGCACATTGAGCAGGAACTCCATATCCTGGCCACAGCATTAAAAACGGCCCAGACCCAGGCAACGGAATTACGGGTATTACAGGAACAACAGCAACGCCATCTCCAGACCCAAAACGCCCTGGATCAAGAAATTGAAGCTTTGCATCCCCAAACCGTCGGGGCTGATAGGTTAGGAGACTTGGAAGATCAACGCCAGCAACGGCAAAACCAGATCACCCATCGCCAAGCTGCCCAAGCCTTTGCCACAGAGTTAGGTGCGTTAGTCCAAAAAGGCTATCAGGGCCGCGATCGCTGGTATCCCCAAGCAGAAGCCATCCTTGGTCTCCTTCGTGCCGAATTGCCATCCCCCATTCTTGAACAGGCGATCGCCACCATTGAGCAGGGCCGATCGGAATACGATCAATTATTCAGCAGTCTAGGGCAACTGTATCAGGCCCTAGGGGATGCTCCCCCCCTAGAGACTCTCCAGGCAGACCTTCGCCAACTGGATCAGCAGATTCATCAGGCCCAAAACGCTCAACGGGCCCTGGCAACCCTGGGGGAACGGCAGCAGCAGCGGCACACTTTGGAGGTAACCCTCCACCAACTGCAAATACAAATTACGATTCTCGAAAAAAGTCTGATTTCCGCCAACGACCTCCGCGATCGCCAACATCAACTAGAGCAAGAACTCGCCCAATTAGACCATCCCCGCACTAAAATTCAGATGTTGCAGGAACAGCAAGAAAAGACACCCCAACTTCAGCAGGCACAGGGGCAACTTAGGGCAGAACAAAGCCAAATCCGTGAGGCATTATGCCAAGTCAATCAGGAACTCACAAGCCTAGATAGCATTGAAGGCGAACGACAACAGTTGTTCCAGGAACAGCAGCAGGTCAGCCATGGCTATCAAATTTATCTGCAACACCTGGCCATGGCACAAACCCTCGTAGATCGCCAGGGGGACTTAGATCGGGTTCTGAGTCAATTAACGGCCCTTGATCAGGACTACCTGGCCACAGAAACCACCTTAAATCAACAGTCTCAGACCTTTGATCCAGCCGAACTTGCCCAGCTAAATCAAGCCTACGAGCAGACTCAAGCCCAATGCCACTATCTCCAGGGAGCCTTACCCCTAAAAGAAGCCCAACGGGCCCAACTACAACAGGCCCTTGATCAGGCCCAGAACCTTTATGAGGAACTGCAAGTTGCTGAACATCAACTGCAAGAAAAGCGACGAATTCTGCAATTCATTCATGATGCCCGACAAATTTTCAATAGTAGTGGCCCTCGGATTAGTCAGTATTTCATTAGTAGTATTTCCCGCGAGGGCGATCGCCTGATTCGGGAACTCCTCAATCGCCCAGATGTGGCCTTGACCTGGACAGAGGACTATGACATTCGGCTTCAGGAGAGTGGCCATTGGCGCACATTTAAGAGTTTATCTGGGGGGGAACAGATGTGTGCGGCCCTAGCGGTGCGTTTAGCACTCTTAAAAATTTTAGTGGATATGGATATTGCCTTTTTTGATGAACCCACCACCAATATGGATCAGCACCGTCGGCAACAGCTTGCGGATGCCCTAAGTCACCTAAAGAGTTTCCGTCAGCTATTTATTATTAGCCATGATGATGCCTTTGAAACCATGACTGAAAACATTATTCGCGTGGAACGGTAAAGGATGATTAAACCAATAATGTTCAGGAGCTTATTCTGAATCCATTCCCAAAAGGGCGATCGCCCGGGTTTGAATGGCTTCCGGCGTAATACCATTAAAGGCCATTAGCTCCGATGCACTGGCAGTGGTTTCTCCCCGTTGCCAGGTCATTAAATCTCGGTTCAACGGAGAACGCAACATCAAGGGTTCTAGCATAGCCCCCGGCCCCCCCGTAATTCCCAGGAGAGCATTGCCGCCAAAGAGAGCTTCAAAGGTTGCATCATCCGCAAAACCCCCATCGGGTTCTGAGCAAGTACTCCAGGCCACATCACTGGGACGGTAGAGCCGCCGCGGACTGATCACCGACACAATTCGTACCCGTACCCCTTCCGCTTCCAGGGATTTCGCCGCCGCAAACACGGGCAGTAAGATCATATCCCCCAAGGCAGCCAAGACAACCAGTGGCCCAGATCCTTCACTCTCGTAAAGAATCACACCACCCTTCACCAGAGCCTCTTCGGTTTGGGCAAACGTCGTGCGAATCGGCAGGGGAGACTTGCTGGCAATAATCGCAATACCCTTATTTTGGGTACTCAATGCCCACTGGTAGCACACCTGAACACTATTGGCATCGGCGGGAAACAACGGGAAGATATTTCCATTCCGCATCATTGCCCCGAAGTAGGCTTCAATTTCTGGGCGTTGGTGAGTCCAGCCATTCCGCCCCTGTTCTAAGGCTCCGGCGGTATAAAGGGTGACGGTGGAGGGGGTGGGACGGCGCAGTTCAGCCATGGCCTGGGTCACGGTCTGCCAGATGGGTAAGCCATTAATAGCAAAGGATTCGTAGGAGCACCAAAGGGTTCGACTGCCCATTAAACATAATCCTGCCGCTAATCCAGCACAGGCATCTTCGCTCAGGGGTTCATAGACTTGGCCCGTGGGTTCCTGGTTATAGAGGGGGTCCGGGGTGGGGTGAATAATCTTGAGGGCTTGGTTAATATTGCCAATGCCAGAGGCTTCGTTACCATCGGCATTCGTTACCAAATAGCGGCGATCCTTTTGCCCCACGTAGGCCACCAATTGGCCCATGGCGGTTGTGGATACTTTGGCGTCTCCCCCCACCGAATAGGCTTCTAGGGGCAGTTCTCCTAGGTCTGGTAGGTCAAGCACGGATTCAGTGACCGCAACCTTGGCCGCTGGGCCGCCCCCGGCCCGCTCACAATTAGTCCGCACCAGTTGCCAAGCCGCCACCGATAGGGCCCGTTTTTCGAGGGCAGTCACAATGTCGGCGTTATCCAGGGTGTGATAGCCGTAGAGGTTATGGGATTTGGCTCCCTTGGCATGAACCCCCGCCCCCTTGAGTTGCTTAATGATAAAGACCGTTAATTCACCCCCAAGGGCCGCTTTTGCCGCTTTTTGTGCCCCCATAAGTACGGCGGTCATAAATTTCATCCGTCCCTCAAAGGAAAAGAGGGTACTGTCCACATAGGCCCCGGGCTGATCCCCATCCTCAAAGTCCTTGGCATCGATCAGCACGACATTTTTGAAGCCATTCCCCTGCCAGTAGGCGATCATCTGGTCATTGGACTGCAACGACACCATGCTGTGATGCTCTTGGCTAAAGCCATTCCACACCAGTATGGGCAGAAAGTTGGTGACGGAGGGAAAAGCGGTATGGAAATGCCCCATACTACTCATCACATAGGGTTCACCCAAGCCCCCATCCCCCAAGGTAAAGGGAAAGAGGGTTTGACGATGCAACCAGGCGGCGGCCATGGCAAAGTGCTGCCCCTGACCGAGGGGCCCTGCTGGAGCTAAAATACCGGGAATATAGCCCGATAGATGCCCTAACAGGCCGTGTTTTTCCCGGAAGCGATCGCGCAGATCCTGGACGGTATGAATATCCATGGCTTCCAGGGAACGATCCAGAAACATGGCACTGTAGAATCCGGGGGCATGGTGGCCCACCTCGGTGATGATATTTTTATGGCCCAGAAAGACGAAGGCTGCGTAGGCCTCAGCTTGACTGGCAAACCCCCCTGGATGGCCCGAGGCCTTACTTGCCGTGACTTGCAGGGTTAGGTAGCGCAGGGCATCGGCATAAAGCAGTGCTTGGTAGGCGGCGGCTGGATCCTGTCCATGGGCGATCGCCCCGGTACGGTCATCGATAACGGCAGCTTGACCATAATCCTGCCATTGGGGCCAATCTGAGCCAAAATACTGAATGCCTTGGCAAAAATTGGGATGATTGGAACTTGAAGCAGGGGAAGCAGCCGTCATAAACAATCCTTAAACTTAAAAACTTAAACAGAGGTAAATTGACAGTAGGGAGGACAGCGACGGTTCATTGAGCGTGATGGATTAAATCTTAAACACTCGTTATCGGCCGTAAACTCACGGATTGATTTTACAATTCTTTGGACGCAAAACCCAATTACAACAACGATGACCATCCCCCAACCATGACCATCACCAGTAGCCAACCAAAGACCTACAGTGCCGAAGAATATCTGCATCTAGACGTAGGGTCAGAACTGCGCCATGAATACCACCATGGAGAAATCATCCCGATGCCTGGGGGAACCCCTGCCCATAACGAAATTATCCGTATGTTGGTTTTTCTATTAACGGCTAACCTGCGGAAACAGCCCTACAGTATTTTTGTGACTGACCAGCGATTGTGGATTCCTACCCGTGCCATTGGCCCAGAGGAGACCGACGAATTGTATACCTATCCCAACGTAATGGTCACATCCCGCCCAGTAACTCTTAAACCAGGACGAAAAGACACCGTGATCAATCCAATTTTGATCGCCGAGGTCTTGTCAGACTCTACCCAAGGGTACGATCGGGGTGATAAATTCGCAGCCTATCGCACCATTCCCACCTTTGAGGAATATTTACTCATTGATCAATCCAAACCCCATGTGGAGCAGTATGGGAAACAGGCAGAAAATCAGTGGTTATTTACAGAGTATTACGGTCTTGACCAAACCCTGAATCTGCAATCTGTGGGGGTGGCGATCGCCCTCACTGACCTGTATGAAGCCATTGATTGGTGATGGGTGACGACTATCGCCATAACGGATACACTGAGTTATCCCCTTGACACGAAGCGTATCCCTTCCTAAATGGCTCTATCAAATACTGCTCAGAATATCTTGCAATACGAGTCTACGATTTGGTCTACGGCTGACCTATTGCGGGGCTGTGGCATCAAAGAATCGGAATGGCCGTCCTATATGATGCCGTTCTTTGCCCTGGTGATGATTGAGAGCCGCCTGATCAGGATGTTTGATGACCTAAAGACAGAACTAGGGGAAGACACCTTCAATGGGATTGAACCCAATGACCTGATTGAATTGATTCAGGACAAGGGCCAAGGCTACAACGTCTATATCTTTGAGAAGCACCAGACCCTAAAGGACATCTGCCAGAACGATAAATCCTTTGATGTGGACTTTGATGCCTATCTGAAAGGCTATGACGGCGAAACTAAAGACCTGTTGGGGGTGGATGCCTTTGAAGGGGAAAAGTTTCTCGATATCAAAGGGGTGATTGCCAAGCTCAAGGCTAAGAAGGTGCTGTTTAGCTACGTCACGGCATGGAGCAGCATTGACCTAAAGCCCTTTGACAACTCAGCAATTACCACCCTAGAGGAACACATCAAACGCCGTTGGGCGGATATTTCCGCTGAGACAGCGGGGGAACAGTACACCCCCGATGATGTGATCGCCCTGATTGCAGAGATTATCGCGTCAAAGATTGAGGACTCAGGCCGCCTGCTGAAAATCTATGACTGCACCTGTGGGGGTGGGAACCTGCTGTTTGGGGTGGAAGACCGGATTAAGGAGAAGGTGAACCGCCTGACTCAGACCTATGGGCAAGACTGGAATGATGCCCTTTACGCCTTAGCCAAGATTGAAGGTCGGTTTCGGGTGGATTCTAAAATCGAGCATGGCAACACCCTAACCGATGACAAATTCTTTGCGGATGAGTTTGATGTGGTGGTGGCGAATCCGCCCTATGGGGTGGACTGGAAGGGCTTTCAGAAAGACATCCAGAACGATAAGACCCAGCGGTTTCAGCATCTCCCGGCGGTGAGTGATGGGCAGTTGTTGTTTATGCAACACCTGATCTCGAAGATGAATGCCACGGGTATGGGAGTGGTGGTTCATAATGGCTCCACCCTGTTTAGTGGCGATGCCGGATCGGGGGAAAGCAATATCCGTAAATGGATGCTGGATAATGACCTGGTGGAAGCGGTGATCCAGTTGCCGACGGATGAGTTTTTTAACACTAATATCTACACCTATCTGTGGGTGCTGAATAAGCAGAAACCCGATGAGCGGAAGGATCGGGTGATGCTGATCAATGCCAGTGAAAAGTTTAAGCCCCTGAAGAAAAACAAAGGCTCGAAGCGGAAGGAGATAGATGAGGCCAATCGTTTAGAAATTGTCGATACTTTGGGCAAGTGGGCGGATAACGACTATGCCAGGGTGTTTGATAAGGAGTTTTTCTATTTCAATAAGCAGGCGATCATGCTCACGAATGTGGATGAGCAGGGCAGAACGTTTGCTGATCGCCTGAAGGATGGGAAAAAGAGTCGGTCGCTTAAACCTGTGAAGCTGGACAACGGGGAACGGACGTTAACGGAATTCACGATATTAGAACCGCCTGAGAACCCCCCGCCTGACAGCACCCCCCTTATCAAAGGGGGCAGGGGGGATCTATCCGAGTATTTCACCGATGACATTAAGCCGTTTGTGAGTTCGTTGGATTATAAAGAACAGCCGTTGGTGGTGACAACGGAAAAGGCGCAATACAGTTTTGATGCGGATCAGGAAACGCTGATTAAGGAGGTATTGGGCAAGCGGGAAGCATTGGGCTGTGGAAAGATTGTGGTGAAGTCTGCGTTTAAGAAAAAGACGAAAACCAAACCGGAAAGCATTGTGATTACGGTGGAGCTAACGCCAGACTATCAGAAGGATTATGAGATTATTCCCTATCACCGTGACCCGGATGAGAATCGGGCGGCCATTGAAGCGTTTATGGCGAAGTACATCACGAAGCCGTTTGAGTATTTAGAAAATGTGGTGGGAGTAGAAATTAATTTTAATAAGGTATTTTATCAGCCTGAGCAATTGCGAAGTGTAGAGGAAATCTTGGATGAGATTTCGACCTTAGATAAAGAACTCAGAGAACTAGAGCAGTCTTTATCTTTATGAAGACTCTAGAGGAGGTTAAAAGCCAATTACAAGCCGGACAATTTGAATTTACCCGCCATGCCTTTAAGCGGGCAGTTGAGCGCAATATTAGTGAGGCAGAGATTAGAGAAGCGAGTACAAAAATAGAGGTGATTGAAGATTATCCAGACGACAAGTATTCACCAAGTTGTCTGCTGCTGGGATTCACACTAGCAAATCGAGCTTTACACCTTCAGGTTTCAAGGATTGAATCTGACAACGTAAAAATCATTACACTGTACGAACCTGACTCAATGCAATGGATGGATTACCGAAGGAGGAAACCCTGATGTTTAGATGTCATGTTTGCGGTTCAGAAGAGTCTCATTCAGAGTCTATTAGCGAAGTTTTTAATGTTCGAGGAAAATTTTATTTGGTAGAAAAAATCCCGGCTATGGTTTGCTCTCGCTGTGGAGAGGAGGTGTTGAGCCGAGAGACAACTGAAGGAGTTCGAGTGATGTTACATCGGGAAGATGAACCGATTCGATCTATTTCCTTGGATGTATTTTCCTATGGCGGTTTTAATTAATAATCGTCAATTATTCATTGTTAATTGTCAGTTATGCCTGGGCAATTGAGAAGTGTGGAGAAGATTTTAGATGATATTTCTGAGTTAGACTATCGGTTAAAAGAGTTGGAGGATACTTTGTCATTATGAACCCACCAATAAGTAGCAATGCCCAACGAGCTTCACCGATCGCAATTCCTCGTCGTGGTCGATTAGAGCAACTGTGTATCCAATATAAAATTGCAAAGTTGTCTTTATTTGGTTCGATTTTGCGAGACGATTTTACTGATGAAAGCGATATTGATTTTTTGGTGGAGTTCCAAAAAGATTACACTCCCACTTTTTTGGTGATGGCTCAGATCGAGGAAGAGTTGTCGGATCTACTGCAAGGCAGAATTGTGGATTTGAGAACACTGGCGGAACTAAGTCCCTATTTTAGGGATCGGGTCATGGCGGAGACAAGGGTGCAATATGAGTGCAACTACAATGGATAATTATCAATTGTCAACTCACAATTACCCATTAAAAATAGATGCTTTGAATAATGAGTCGAAGGCGTTAGAGGAGAGTCTGACGCCATGAAATTAAGAATCAGTCGATATGAACAGTACAAGGAAAGTGAAATTGATGGATTAGTGAAGATCCCTTGTCATTGGCGATTAGAACGCTTGAAATTTATTGCTGAAGTACGAAGCGGAGTAGCAAAGGGACGGAATCTATCGGGAAAGAAAACCATCGAATTGCCGTATTTGAGAGTAGCTAATGTTCAAGAAAATCGTCTTGAGTTGGACAATATTTCCAGGATCGAAATTCAACTTAGTGAAGAAGCTAGGTATTCATTAAAGCCTGGTGATGTTTTGATGACGGAAGGAGGCGACAATGACAAACTAGGTCGTGGAGCTGTTTGGAAGGGGCAAATTCCAAGATGTCTGCATCAAAATCATGTATTTGCAGTCAGACCGTTTGATTCTGAAAACTCATATTGGATCAACTGGATGACACAGACAGAGTTCTTAAAATATTTCTTTTTGAGCCGATCTAAGCAGACAACTAATTTAGCTTCTATTTCTTCTACAAATCTGAAAATAACCCCAATTATATTTCCACCTCTGCACGAGCGTTTAGCGATTACCCGCTATCTCGACACCAGAACTGCCCAGATCGATCGCAAAATTGACCTACTCACCCAAAAAGCCCAACGCTATGAGGAACTGAAAAGGGCGATCATTAACGAAACCGTCACACGCGGTCTTGATAAGTCTGTACCGATGAAAAATAGCGGCATTGAATGGATCGGCAAAATTCCTGAGCATTGGGAAATTAAGCGGATAAAGGATATTACCGAATCAGATGTTTCGGTAAAAACACCGTCTCAATTAAAGGAAACAGATTTAATTGAGTTTGTCCCGATGAGTAATATTGATGAAAATATTGGGAGGATTAAAGAATTTAGTTTCGTGACACTTGATACTGTTTCTAGTGGCTATACAAAATTCAAAAATGAAGATGTAATTTTTGCCAAGATAACACCCTGTATGGAGAACGGAAATGTAGCCTTAGTAAAAAATCTGAGACATGGGATTGGCTTCGGGAGCACCGAATTTATGGTTTTTAGGTCTCAGAAAGAATTATTGCCAAAGTATCTACACTATTTCTTTCACAATATTCTCTTTAGAAAGAATGCTGAACCTTTTATGAAGGGTACTGCGGGGCAAAAAAGAATCACAAGTTTGTATATGTCAACTCATGGTTTTGGCTTACCACCGCTTGATGAACAAAAAGCGATCGCCCACTATCTAGACACAAAAACCGATCAAATTGACCAAATCATCCAAACTATCAACACCCAAATCGAAAAACTCAAGGAACTTCGCAAGACCCTAATTAACGATGTTGTTACTGGAAAAATCAAAGTGATTGATAATTGAAAATGGAGAATTGACAATGAATGTGGCTCAACTGCGGCAAAAAATCGACTATCAACTCAATAACCTTTCACCCCAATGGCTAATTCTCATTAGCAACTTCCTCGATTCCATTCAATCCCTTACCAGCAAAGGAGAAATCCCAGATATTCAACCAACCGCTATCAAACGCGACAACATGCCCAATATCTACTCAAACATGCCAACACCTGGCAAGGCGATGACCTCGAAGCGTGTCTAGATTTCGTCATCGAAACCCGTTCAGAATCGCAGTTTTAGCTATCTATTGTTCATTTTCAATTGCCAATTGCCGATTGCCCATTATCTACTGTGAACTATGAGCTACCAAGGAAGAATCACCCTAGAACCTGGAAAACGCAGTGGTAAACCCTGCATTCGCGGAATGCGGATCACCGTTTATGATGTGCTGTCCTACCTTGCCTCTGGCATGACCTACCAAGAAATTTTGGATGACTTTCCCTACCTCACCCAAGAAGACATATTAGCTTGCCTGAGCTACGCCGCCGATCGCGAACACCAAACCCTGCTGGTACAGGCATGAAGCTGCTGTTTGATCACAACCTCTCACCCAAATTAGTCCAGCGGCTTGCTGATTTATTTCCAGATTCAACCCACGTTTACACCCTTGAGCTAGATGAAGCCGACGACCGCGAGGTTTGGGACTACGCCCAACACCATGGCTTCATCATTGTCACCAAAGACAGCGACTACAACGAACTGCTTACATTCAGAGGGTTTCCGCCAAAAGTCATTTGGATTCGTCGCGGCAACTGCTCCACCAACGACATCGAATCCATCCTGCGAACCCACGCCGCCGATATCCAAACCTTAACCAATGACCCTACCCTCGGCATCTTGACCCTGTACTAGCAATTGAGAATGAAAAATTGAAAATTGAAAATTATTCATTATCAATTAAACATGGAGAATTGAGGATGGGGAGGAACATTGTTAAGGATAAGAGTTTTGATTTTGCTGTTCGGATCGTCAACCTGAGTAAATACCTGACTGAGCAAAAGCGAGAGTATGTTTTATCCAGGCAAATTCTACGATCGGGAACCGCCGTTGGTGCATTAATCCGAGAAGCTGAGCAAGCTGAAAGCAAAGCCGACTTCATCCACAAACTCGCCATTGCTCTCAAAGAAGCCAACGAAACTGACTACTGGCTAGACCTCCTCTACAAAACCGAATACCTCGAAGACAAACACCATCAGAGCCTAAAAGCTTATCTCACTGAACTCTTAAAACTCCTAACCTCCATCATCAAAACTATCAATTACCATCTACCACAAACGCTCAACCTCGTAGACATCAAACTTCGTATCAATACTCACAATTGGCAATCCCATGATGTGGCTTTGGGCGATCAACAACCGATCAAACGGATCGCGATGGTGAGACGGCAAACGACTGAGGGCATAGATATACGATAGCTCAATCGGCAACAGGCTCAGGCGATTTCGTTTCACCTCATCCTCGACTAGTTCAGACAACGGCAATTGCAGGGATAGCTTCCCTAGGGATAGCTTGATTTGCATTTCCCAAATACTCACCAAACTCAGCACAGGCTCATTACCCGGATCGACCAAAAAATCACGGGCTAAAGCAGAAAGTCGGCTGGGTTCCCCAGTCCACCAAATGAAGACATGGGTATCAATCAGCGCCCTCACCCCAGCTCACTCAGCCAAAATTCATCCGGCAACGGCTCATTAAAATCCTCGCTTATCCACACCTGTCCCACATGCAAACCGGGCACCCGTGGCGCATCTCCCCCAGTTTCAGCTAGAGTAGAGCTACCTTTGACCGCTTGGATAAAATCCAGTACCCGCAAGAGTAACGGCTCTGGGGCTGATACTAATTCCCGCACAATCGTTTCAAAAACCGTCATCTGCCTGAGTCACAAATGTTACCTCTCTATTTTGGCATAGTCGCAAAGCCAGCCTACTTATGAGTGAACTTCACCTGCAAGACAAATTCCTCGTTCCGTTCATCAAGACAGAGCTAGGCTACCGGGAAGTCAAACCCAACACTGTTACCAGTTCTTTGATCATTGAGGAAGATCTGCAAGAATTCATTTCTCAAACCACCCTCAACCAGAGAGCTTACGAAACTTTGCTGAGGAAATACAACGGCAATCCTCAAGCTCTGCTAGCAGACCTCATCGAACTCATCCAAGAACGGATCGCCAGCAGTCGGAATATGGCACTGTTTATCAATGCCAACAAATCCGTTACCCTGCGAGGGATTAAGCTCCATCTGTTCTATACCGATGACAGCGTTATTCACGATAGCGAACTATTCAACCAAAATATTTTTTCCGTTATTCAAGAACTGCCCTACAAATATGAGTATAAAAATGAAAAAGTCTTTTCCTTCCGCCCCGATCTCTGTTTCTTTGTCAATGGTCTGTATCTGGTTTACAGCGAACTCAAAGCCAATTTCAGCAACCAAACTGCCAAGAAAAACGGACGGGGCAAAGTCACCAAAGACTACTTTGAAGCGATCAGAAAGTATCACGAAGTCTTTGATCAAAGCCCTCACCTCAGCGACTCAGAAAAAGAACGTTACCGCCGAGACTTCCTGAAAATCTTTGAAAAAGCGATTCACATCACCACCACCGACATTGCCGAAACCTACGTTATCCGCACCATCGATCAATTCTTTGATGAAGCCCTCGCCACCTGTAGAGCAGGTAAGTTCAATCGTGAGGAATACGATAAAAAAGTCTTTGAAGCCTTCAAACCCTATCCCCTGCTAAATCCCAACGCCGATAAAAAAGACAAGCTGAAAGAGCTTTTCACCTTCCACTACGGCAAAAGCTTTATCGAAAAAGAAATTCTCTACTACAACTTCATCGAGCGGGAAGTTTACACGGTCAATGGTCGCAAAGAACTCAAAGACGAGAAAGGCCAACTTATTTGCCCCCGACCTAAGCAAAAATTTGGCACTGACAAGATCCTGGCAAAAATAGACGAATTCCTAGACCACGAGATCGAAGATGACTACTTCATTCACCACCTAGAGCAACAGCTTGCCCACGTTGCCCCCGCCAAACGCGCCGAACTAATCGAAAAGCGCAAAGCCTACGCCAACAACAAAAACGTCTATTCCCTGTTGCTGCAATATGCGGCTGGGTTTGGCAAATCCAACATTATCGGCTGGACAGCCCTCCAACTCAAAGATATACGCCGCAATGGTGAGTATGTCTACAATAAGGTCATGATCGTGGTCGATCGCCTGCAACTCCGCAGCCAGATTGATGCCAAAATGCGGAACATGAACATTGAAAACTCTATGTTCCTCGAAGCTCACGATAAGAAAACCTTTCAAGAAGCCCTCATCTCTGATCAGCGCTTAGTCATCATCAACCTACAAAAATTCCAAGATGTGCGAAAAATCTTGGATGCCGACACCTTGCAACATCTAGCTAATCTCCGCATCGTCTTCTTGATTGACGAGATTCACCGCTCCAACAGTGGCAGTCAACACGAAGAAATGGTCAATATCTTCGATGTGTTGCAAACCCCCTTTGATGCCAACGCAACCTATAACCAAACCCGCACGAAGAAAAACCTGATCATTGGCTTCACTGCCACCCCCGATGACAACACCCTGGCAAGATTCGGAGAATTCAGCGGCTATGCCGAAAGTGAAAAGCTTTGGGTGCCCTTTGATGCCTACACCATGAATGAGGCTATTAAAGACGGCTTCATCCTCAACCCCATCAAAAATATCGTTCCCGTTGCCTCTAAGATGCTGTTTGACCTTCCCAGTAATGAGCTAGAGGGCTTCAAGGAACCCAACTACAAAGATGCTGATAAAAGACAAATTTACGAAAATACAGAGCGCATTGATGAGATATCAAAGTACATTGCTGATTTGCTAGTTAAAGATGTCTACCGACAAATCAGAGGCACAGGCAAAGCGATGTTAGCGGTGTACTCCATTAAAGCTGCTCGACTGTATGCTGAGGCCGTTAAACGTCACTTTCAGACCATCACCCAACAGCGCAAGTATGAGAAGTATGCGGATGCCCCCATCTATGTGGTGTATTCCAGCAGTCAAGATCAGCAAAGCTCTACCGGGTTAAATGATGGACTCAGCGAAGAAAAAGTCTTAGAAAACTTTGCCCTCAGAAAAAACGGCTTAATCATCGTCGTTGCCAAACTGCAAACCGGATTTGATGAGCGGCGACTACACACCCTATTCCTCGATAAGGAAATCAGAGGCATTGCCGCAATTCAAGCCATCTCACGGGTAGACCGCACAGCCAAATACAAAAACGACTGTAAGATCGTTGACTTCTCCTACAACAACGTCAATGTGCAAAACATCAAAGATGCCTTTGAGCATTTCTCTGATGTAGTGGTGAGTGATTTTGATCCCTTCAGCGATCTGCGGATTTTAGACATCCTCTTTTCAGAACTTAAAAAGTCTGGAGTCTATACCCAATTCTTTGACGCATTCCTGCAAATCTTCAATGATGATGCCAAGCACAACAATCCAGAAAGTTACCTTGACCTGGAAAGCAGCATCGAGAAACACATCTCAGCCAACCCTCAACACACGGCTGATGCCAAAGCCAAAGCCGCTCAATACTTCACCATTCTCAACCGCATCGAGTATGTTATTACTCTGGACGACAAATACAAAGAACCCAGCTTTCTCGCATTCCTATGCCTGTTCAATCGTCTCTATAACCAACAGCATCGCAGCGACGATGTCAAAGACCCCATTGAAGTCTACTTTGACAACCAAATCGGTATTGTGGAAGTGGAAGCCCAAGAAACTGAACCTAAGAAAAAGCGGGAAACCAAAGTTGCCACCTCTAGCGGAACTTATAAGGTTCATCAATTTGACATCCTGGCAGTCATCGAAGCCCGTAATGAACAAGAAGACCTTAAAGCCCAACGGATTAAGGAATTTGAAGCAAAAATTCAAGACCTGTTTGCTTATGTTTTGGATTCTGACGAAGGTAAACGGTTAATTGTCAAAATCAATTCTAATGTATCAGAAGATGAGATTTACGAAGACTTTGCTAAAATCTATCGCAAGTATAAAATTCTTAATAGGAAAATCGTGGGAGAGTATTTCTTCAAAGAAATGGAAGATTTAGTCGATAAACTGTGTGATGACTTTGAACATATAGTTTATAAATCTACGAAACAATAAGTGAAATAGCCCTGCTCAAACGGGATAGAACCGCAGGGGTAATAAATTGCGTAACTGTTGGCCCAATCGGTACACCTGATGATCGTAGAGAGCCAATTCTAAGGTGGTGGGTAAGGCGGCGATAAACTTGCGGGATTCACTGAGGGGGCAGCCGCTAATATTGGTAATGATATTGCCTGCTTCCAGGCCCGCTTCGGGGTAAAGGGGTTTCCCGGCCCAAAGTCGCCAGGTGCGGCGAGGAGCTAACTCACCCCGTTCAATGCGCCGTAGTCCCTGAATGGTGGCTAGTATAACCAAGCGATCGCCGGCCCCGACATGGACATCATCGCCAGGTAAAATTTGATGGGTTCGTTCCCCTGCGATCGCCGCGCTTTCTTTTTGATAGAACACGGGAACCACACCATACCCATAGGCAATTTCAGCCATCAGTTTTCCCACTAGGGTATCTCCAGGGGTGAGGGCGTAGTCAGCCACCAAGACCGTGCGGTTGGCAATTTGAAACAGACCTAAAATATTTTCACCAAAGGCGGCTCCGGCAAAGGCTTCGGCCGCTAATTCATAGACGCACAACCCCTGGGCATTGGGTAACAGCTCTGCTAGGTTTTGACTCAATAGTTGATCGTAGGTTCGCACCACTAAGCCAATGGAATTATTGTGGCCCTGGGCGGTGCCTCTAGCAATGAGGGCTGCTTCCAGATTCAGCATTTCATCATCACTGGTGAGAATAATACTCTTGGCCGTGGCCAGATTTGCCTGGGGAAGCTGTTGAATGATGTTCCCCTCTAAAATCGGTACATCCGGCAAGAGATTGGGGGGATCTAAGTCCTCAACGATCACCACAAAGGGTTGCTGAAACTCTCGGAGAAGTTGGGCTACCTGTTGTCCCACTTGGCCAAGTCCCACCAGGATCACATGACCAGCGTCGGGAATGGGGGGCCGCTTCTGGAAAAATTCAAACCGAGATTGGAGAAGTTTTTCTGCCAGTAAACCAAACACGCCCAAAATGAATAGCAAACTAATCAGGGCAATAATCACTAAAATCCCCTGCACCCAGGCGGGGACGGGATCTGGCTCTAGACCACCAAAGACATCACTAAAGCCACCGGTGAGTAAGATAAAACTGGCAATGAACGATTTTTGCCAGGTAATCTCGGCCACATTCAACCGCAATAAAATGGCTGCCAGTAACCAGAGGAGAACCCCCACCTCCAAGCCATTAAAAATAATCCGGCGGGAGCGATCGCCATTGACCCATTGCCAAAATTTTTGCCAGAGTTGACGGGGATGGACGTGGCGCAACCACTGGTGTAGGGATTGGATCAGGTTAAAATCTTGCCCATAATTGGGACTGGAAACAGGTTCAATCAATTCAATGGAAATGGGGCGATCGCCCACCTGGAGGATTAGATCGGGAGACCATTGATGAAATAGACGGGAGGATGATCCCGACGTTGCAAAGCAGGAGGTCGTGGGTTGGGTCTGAGGGATTGATTGAGAACTAGGGGAACCCGTTGTTAGATCCGTTTTCAGAACCGTGAGCAGGCGTTTGTGGCGGCGTTGTAGTTGTTGGGCAGGGTAATTAATATAGCGGTGTTCATCGGCGGTAATCCCATGCTGAACAATTCGTAGCTGCTGTCCCTCCACCGTCAAAGCCGCCAGAATTTCATCCCCCAATCCCGCTAGGGCAAAGGCCGGCGCAGGTAATTCCATGGGGTCAAGGGCAACACAACTCCCTAGCTTTTCTTGGAGGAGGGCATTGAGGTTTTTCCGCCCCGATCGCACCACCAAATGCACCTGGGGGTTTAAGCGGCGGGCAGCGATCGCTCCGGCAATATTGGTAGCTTCATCACTGGTGACAAATAAAATCGTGCGGCAACTATGAATTCCCGCCTGCTCTAAGCAGTCCGGCTGGCGACAATCCCCAATCAACACCGGTTCCGACAGGATATCCGTCATCCCCTGAACTTCCCAACCGGGATCCCGCTGCCGTTCAATGGCACAGAGGTGAATATTCAGGGATTTGCCCGCAAACTTCCGTAAACTATCAATACAATATTGCCCCAAACTTCCCAGTCCACAAATAATGAATCGCTCCCCGGTTTCTGATCCGTCTACCACCGTGGGATCATGCCCTGGGGTGACAGCGGCGAAGTCCAAAGTTTCTAAGCTCCCTAGGGAACTAGCTGGAGAGACGGGCTGGGGCTGCTCCCAGGTCTGCTGCCAAAGGGGAAAGGGATGGCCCTTTTGACCGGCGAGTACCTTAATCGTTCTGAGGGCATGGGGGAGTTGGCGAAAGAGTTGGTTCCATTGCTTTGTCCAGCGATCGCTCCAGGCTTGACATTGCTCAACGCTGGCTCCATCCAACCAGATATAAAGGCGATGATCTAAATACTCTAGACTCCACTCAATGCCGCGATCGCCGATATTGACCCTGAGCCACCGATCAATGATCGCCAATAGTTCTCGATGCACCTGGGACATGGCCGACGGCCTCCGCAGAACGCTACAGGGCAGATTTATTTTTCCTGGGGATCAGGGTCTAAGTACTGCCCTAGGTCTTGGAGGGACGGATACACCGGCTCTAGGACAGCCTGGGTTTGGGCGATCGCCCGGAGGAGTTCACTGGATAAATGTTCAAGGGGGTGGGGGGGCTGGGGCTGGCGGCGACGGCGCGGAGGGGCAAATTCACTGGCCACTGCCTGCAATTGATAGGCGATCGCCTTGACCTTGGCCAGGTAGGTGAGGGTTTGGTGCAGATGCTCCTCTAGTCGTCCATAACTTGCCTGCATCTGGGCCCAATCCTCCTCGGAGAGGGCTAAGAACGGGGCCATCTCCAGGAGAACCAGGGGGGGAATATCGGCAAAAAGACTCTCAATATCCGGTAACTCCGGCAAAATTAAGGTTTCCAGAAGCTGTAAATCAAACAGGGTGGCCAACACCTGATCCGGCACAGCATCCATGGTTAGGGGTTCCCCAACTTCAGGCTGGGAAGGAGGACTCACATCAGGATTACGTTCGGTCTGAGTGGGATTTTGAGAGTTTGCCATAGATAGACCAAAGGCGGACGACAGGATGAATCTGGTTCTAGAATAGAAAAAATTGAGACGAAGCGAGGGATTGAAGTTCAAAATGATTGCCAAGAACGAGGGGCTGGGAGTGATCCCTGAGTTTGATCTAGGCTTGGACTAATTTAGACTGAGATTATTAGACTTGGGTTAATTGTGTCATTATCTTCCCCCATTGTGATTGGCGTATCGGGAGCATCTGGTTTAATCTACGCCGTAAGAACGATTAAATTTCTATTACGTGCAGGCCAGATTATTCAATTAGTGGCCTCCAAGGCGGTGCATCAGGTCTGGCAAGCAGAGCAGGGTATTAAAATGCCCGCCCAGCCGGAGAAACAGGCTCTTTTTTGGCGGCAACAGGCCGATGAATGGGGCGGAGAGTTAACCTGCCATCCCCCCACCCATATTGGAGCAGCGATCGCCAGTGGTTCCTACCGTACCATTGGTATGCTGATTATTCCCTGTAGTATGAGTACGGTTGCTAAAATTTCGGCGGGATTAAGCTCCGATCTCCTGGAGCGGGCCGCCGATGTGCAACTCAAAGAAGGGGGAAAACTCGTGATTGTGCCCCGGGAAACGCCCTTTAGTCTCATCCACCTGGAAAATCTTACCCGCCTCGCCCGGGCAGGGGCCAGAATTGTGCCCGCCATTCCCGCTTGGTACCATCGCCCCCAAACTATTGAGGATTTAGTTGATTTTGTGGTTGCCCGCGCCTTAGATCAACTGGGTTTAGATTGTGTGCCGTTGCAGCGGTGGCAGGGGCCGATTCAGTAATGCCCCGCCTGTCCTTTGGTCTACTGTTTTTAGTGCTTTTGGGCATCCTAGGGGTGCAAAACTGGCAGCCATCCCTGGCCATAACGTTTTTAGGCCGGCGATCGCCCACCCTTCCCTTTTCCCTATGGATCGTGGCGGCGGTTCTGTTGGGTTATGTCACTGGCGCAACTATTCTCTGGCTGATTGGCCCGGATACCGGACGCAGCGATCGCCCCCGCCCCAGGAAACCATCGGCCCAAAAATCCCCCTCTGGCCCCGAAGGCTCTGGAACTAGGGATCAAGAGGATCAGGGGGAAGATGCCTTTAACTTTGACGATAACTTTGATAATCAAGGGATGGATGATCGGGATATTAATGATCCACCGATTGACGATCCGGTAGAAGATTCAGAACCCATCCCCGCAGACAAACCGCCCCAAACCCCTAACTATCGCCCCGGGCCCCGCCCCAGTGCCCCCTACTCCTACAGCTATCGCCCATCGCGGAAAGTCACCCCTCGCACCGTGGACGATCGCCCCCTCAACCCACCACCGCGATCCGTCGCCAAAGGATCTTCCAAAGAGGATGTTTACGATGCTGAGTATCGCATTCTCACGCCGCCCTACCCAGAAGCCGATTCCACCCCGCCTCCCCCCCCAGAGGACGACTGGGATGATTGGGACGACTGGACAAGGGGCTAAGGTTATCTAGTCAAGACTTGCAGTAGGGGCAAAATTGCGTCAATTGCGCTCAGGCTGATCAGTCCTTGAGTATAAATTTCGGTGGTGTTAACCAAAATAATAGGCTATTCCCCACCGGATCACCCTCCGGAAGAGTTAAACCGATCACCCCAGCCTTTTTTAGCTGTAGACTCCCCCGTGATTTGCCCCAGAGGAGTAACTCCGTCCAATGGCTTAAATTGGGTTCATGGCCCACTAACATCAAGGACGTATGGGTTTCGTCTCGCCAATGATCCAACCATTGCAGCCAATCCCCAAAGGAGCCAGCGGGGGCCAAGGTATCGGAGATCGCCAGTTCTGGGGCAACTCCCGCCTCTAGGAATAACTGGGATGTTTGGTGGGCCCGCAGCAACGGACTGGACAGGATTAAATCCGCTTCAATACCAAAATTCAAGAATTCACGAGCCACTTCGCGGGTTTTTCGCTCTCCCTTGGCCGTCAGGGGGCGATCGCGATCGGGGCCGGGAAATAGATCTCCCTCAACCGCAATGCCATGGCGCAGCAGGTACAGGTTTAGTTCAGCCATAACTTAGCCATTGGCCACAAATGTAAATTGTCAATGGAGCCAGCGATCGCCCAACTAGGCAAAAAATCGTTCCCAGCCTTCACCATACTGAAGACACATGGTTTCAAATATAGCTTCCAGATTACTATCGGGCCGGGGGATCACCGTTGACGACAGATAAAGGGTTGTTTCCTTGGGATTATCCGCCGGAATCCGTTTCGCCGCATCCACACCGGCCGCCACCGCAATTTGTACTTCTGAAACATCACCGCGAACAATAATCGTCAGGCGAGCACCACTCACCCGCTCGTAGCCAACCAGGGTAACACGGGCAGCTTTGACCATCACATCGGCAACAGATAGGGCCGGAGGATGGCCTAAAACCTCTACCATCCCAACCGCAATGGGCATGGAAAACTCTCCTTTGTGAGAATAGAATTAGCTTATCATGGCCCGTAATCCCAAAGATTGCCGAGAAATTGCCGGCTCAAATTATAAAGCAGGTCTAAAGAATCGTTACCAGTCGGGGTTGAGGTGTGACGGTAGGGACTTCTCTGCGGTAGGGTAAACCTGGGAACTGTAGGAACACATTGAGCATGGATCCTCTGACACTCTGGCAGCAGTATCAAGACTGGTTATACTATCACCCGGAACTTAAACTCTATCTCGATGTCAGTCGGATGGGTCTAGATCAAGCCACGGTGGCGACATTAACCCCTGCGTTTCAGCAGGCATTTCAGGCAATGGCAGAGCTAGAGGCCGGGGCGATCGCCAATCCCGATGAGGATCGAATGGTGGGCCACTATTGGCTGCGGGATCCTGACCTTGCCCCAGCACCGGAACTCACCGCCGAAATTAGGGCAACCCTGGAGCAAATTAAAACCTTTGTGGATCAGGTGCATTCCGGCCAGATTGCCCCACCCCAGGGGGGAAAATTTAGGGATGTGATTTCCGTGGGCATTGGTGGATCGGCTCTGGGACCCCAGTTTGTCTCCCAGGCCTTAGCTCCCCTGGATGCGCCGTTGAATATTCATTTTTTAGACAATACGGATCCCGCCGGTTTCGATCGCCTCCTGACCCAACTGGGCGATCGCCTCGTGAATAGTTTGGTCTTAGTGGTTTCCAAATCTGGGGGAACCCCGGAAACCTGCAATGGCATGGTGGAGGTAGCCGCAGCCTTTCAACGGGCGGGCCTAGATTTCCCCAAGCACGCCGTTGCCATTACCATGAACGGCAGTAAACTCTTCCAGATTGCCCAGACCAATCACTGGTTAGCCATCTTCCCCATGTACGACTGGGTGGGGGGACGCACCTCCGAGCTTTCTGCGGTGGGTCTATTGCCGGCGGCCTTGCAGGGCATTGCCATTGAAGAGATGCTCACCGGGGCCAAACAAATGGATGCCGCCACCCGCGTCCCCCAGATCAAAACCAATCCCGCCGCCCTCCTCGCCCTCGCCTGGTACCATGCCGGCAATGGTAAGGGGGAAAAGGACATGGTGGTGTTGCCCTACAAAGATAGCCTGCAACTGTTTAGTCGCTACCTTCAGCAATTAGTGATGGAGTCCCTCGGCAAGGAAAAAGACCTCGATGGCCAGATTGTTCACCAGGGCATTGCGGTCTATGGCAACAAGGGCACCACGGATCAACACGCCTACGTTCAACAATTGCGGGATGGGTTGGCCAACTTTTTTCTAACCTTTATTGAAGTTCTCAAGGATCGCCCGGGAACCCCCATTGATGTGGAGCCGGGGATCACCTCGGGAGACTATCTCTGTGGTTTGCTCCTGGGGACTCGTCAGGCCCTTTACGACAACGATCGCCCGTCCCTGACCGTAACCCTGCCGGAGGTGACACCGACTACGGTGGGGGCCCTCATTGCCCTTTATGAGCGGGCGGTTGGTCTCTATGGATTTCTGGTGAATGTGAATGCCTATCACCAACCGGGGGTCGAAGCTGGGAAAAAAGCCGCCGCCGCCAACCTAGCCCTGCAACTAAAGTTAGTGAATGCCCTGAAACAGGAATCGGGGCCCATTCCCTTGATAGATTTAGTAACCAAACTCGGCGTTCCCGAACAGGCCGAGATGGCCTATCTGCTCCTGCGCCACTTGGCCGCCAATGATCAGCGTGTTGAATTGCTGGGGTCTCCCCAAACCCCGGGTCAGTTACGGGTGGTCTGGCAGGGTTAATGGAGCGGCGTTCCTTTTTAAGGGGTTTAGGAGGCCTATCCCTGGGGCTACTGGCGGGGGGGTGTCAGGGAATAACGCCAACGGGATTGACGATCCATGGTCTCAAGGGGTCTCTCCCCGCCCAACTATTGCGGCGATTTCGCCAAGCATCGGGCCAGAACCTTTCCTATCAGGTGCATTTGACCCCCGCGGATCTATTCGCCCTCCTGGCGGATGATCTGGGCGACAATAGCTTGGTGAGTTTGGGCCAGGCCTGGCTGGATGGGGCGATCGCCCCAGGGAAAATTCAACCCATGGCTAAATCAGCCCTGCCGTCCCTGGAGGATTTGGATCCCCGCTGGCAGAGTTTAATTGAAACTCCTCCCCTGCCAACGGATACAGTGTGGGGCATCCCCTATCGCTGGGGAGCCACGGTGATGGTTTATCGCCGCGATCGCTTTGCCGAGTTAGGCTGGACACCCACGGATTGGTCTGATCTGTGGCGATCGGATCTTCAAGGTAAATTTAGTCTGTTAAATGACCCACGGGAAGTCATTGGCCTGACCCTCAAACACCTGGGACATTCCTACAACAGCGATCGCCCCCAGGATATTCCTCCCCTCCTAGCCAATCTCCAATCCCTCCGCCAGGGTTGTAAGCTTTTTAGCTCCGATGCCTACCTGCAACCGCTAGTGTTGGGGGATACCTGGCTGGCCGTGGGCTGGTCAAGTGATGTTTTACCCCTCCTCAAACGCGACGATACCCTGGGGGCCGTGATGCCCAAATCCGGGACGGCCCTCTGGACAGATATCTGGGTGCAGCCCCAGTCCGGGGAAAATCAACCCCTTGATCTCGATCAGCAGGCCTGGCTAAACTTTTGGTTGGAACCTGAAGTCGCCCGCCTCCTGTCCCAATTTAGCGATGGGGTATCCCCGCTGATTCTCTCTAGCGAGGATATAGAACTGCCTAGTCCCGCAGAAACCCTACTGTTAACGGATGGCCCCGCCCTAGCAGCCAGTGAATTCATTTTGCCCCAGGCTCCAGAGGTGGCGGCCCAATATCAAAAAATTTGGACGGAAACGATTCTCCGCTGGGATGGAACTGCCGATTCGACCTAACCTTGGTATACTCCTTTAGAGTAGAAAGCCTCACCCCAATTGATGCAATTAAATTGATGCGATTACTGAGGAAGCAGGATGATTGTCGTTGCTGTGCTTGCCGCCGGCCGTGGAACACGAATGAAGTCAAGTTTGCCCAAGGTCCTGCATCCCCTCGGTGGGAGATCGCTGGTGGGGTGGGTTCTTCGCAGTGTGGCAGCCCTAGAACCCAGTCGGCAAATGGTGATTGTGGGGTATGAGGGAGAGCTAGTCTGCCAATCCCTGAAGCACTTAGCCAATGTTGAATTTGTTGAACAGCGGGAGCAACTGGGAACGGGCCATGCGGTGCAGCAGGTATTACCGCTGCTGGAAAACTACGACGGGCATCTATTGGTTTTGAATGGGGATGTACCCCTACTGCGGTCCCAAACCCTGCAAACCCTCTTACAAACCCATCAAGAACACAAAAATGCGGCCACAATTCTCACGGCCCATATTCCTAACCCCAAAGGATACGGCCGGGTGATCTGTGATGGGAACCATATCCTCAAGCAAATTATTGAAGACCGGGACTGCACCACGGCCCAAAAGCAAAACCGCCGGATTAATGCCGGGGTCTATTGCTTCCATTGGCCACGCCTAGCAGAAGTTCTGCCCCATCTGAAAACAGAAAATGATCAAAAAGAATACTACCTCACCGATGCCGTCAATGATCTAGCCCCAGTGATGGCTGTAGATGTGGAGGACTACGAAGAAATTTTAGGGGTGAACGATCGCCAACAACTGGCCACCGCCTACCAGATTTTACAGACCCGGATTAAACGGGAATGGATGATGGCCGGAGTCACCCTCATTGATCCCGGTAGCACCACCATTGATGACACCGTACAACTGAGTCCCGATGTGGTGATTGAACCCCAGACCCACCTCCGAGGAGAGACCCACATTGGTCGGGGTAGCCAGATTGGCCCCGGTAGCTTAATCGAAAATAGCACCATTGGTGAAGACACAACAGTGCGCTACTCCGTTGTTAGTCAAAGTCAGATTGCCGACCACAGTCAAATTGGCCCCTATGCCCACATTCGCCAACGCAGCCAAGTGGGAGAGCATTGTCGCATTGGCAATTTTGTGGAACTGAAAAAAGCCAGCATGGGGGATGGCAGTAAGGCTTCCCATTTAGCCTACTTGGGGGATACCACCCTAGGGGAACAGGTGAATATTGGTGCCGGAACCATTACCGCCAATTATGACGGTGTGAATAAACATCAAACCATCCTGGGCGATCGCTGTAAAACCGGGGCTAATAGCGTCTTAGTTGCCCCTCTGACGCTGGGAGAAGATGTCACAGTGGCCGCTGGCTCTACCGTCACCAAATCCGTCGCTGCTGATAGTCTTGTTATTGCCCGTTCCCGCCAGATTGTGAAGCCTGGTTGGCGACTGCCCAAAACCCAAGAATCCCAGGAAACCGGTAAAAATACCAGTCAAGAATAATGTTCATTCGAGAAGAAATTAAATTCAGGAGTCTTTGCTGTGAATACAAGAGACTTTTTTCTAGCCTTACGCCAAGGAGAAACTAACTTTAGTGGCCTAGACCTACAGGGATTAAACCTAACCCTAGAGGTTGTCCTAGAGGTAAATTTTTCCGGCTCTAATCTTAGGGGGGCCATTCTCAATGGCGCAGATCTGCTCCGTTGTGATTTCAGTCAGGCTAACTTGACCGATGCCAAAATTCTCGGTGCAGATCTAAAGGCGGCGAATTTAACGGAGGCCATTCTCACCAATGCTCTCCTGAGTGCATCGGATTTCAGTGGTGCCAAACTGTGTCGAGCTAATTTACAAAAGGCTGTCCTAGGGGGAACTTGCCTGCGGGGAGCCAATTTACGGGGAGCATTACTGCGGGGGGCCAGCTTTGAATGTGCGGATCTGACCGGTGCGGATCTCTTGGGTGCGGAGGCAAAACGCTCGGCCCTCCTTGCGGCTGCTACGTTAGAGCAGGCCACCATGCCCGATGGTACGGTCTATGAATTTTTTACACCCATGGCTTGAGCTAGTTGGTTTGTATTATTTTTATTTTATGGTTCTACTTTTCCCAGGTGTTGGTTTCTGGCATCCCTGAGTATAGGTTTTCCTTTTTTTCTTGATTCGTTAGGGGATTGAGCCAACAAATATCCACACAGGCGATCGCCCCATCCAGAAATTCAACCAGCGTAAATCCATGCCAGGACCCCACGGGAGACGGCATTATTCGAGGGCTGAGGGCTGCATTTAGGTAAAGGGTTTGATCTCGGCAACACAGACGTGTCCGTTGGCGATCGCGGCGATGGCGTAGGCGATGGTGCATGTGACCAAAGGCTACCAGAGGAATGGTTTTCCCTTGGGCCTTTAATGCGGTAATGGCCATGGCCAGGTCAGGATCCCCAAAGTCTCCCCCAAGGGGCATCCAATCGCGGCCACAGGGATCATCCGGGCGATCGCCTAAACCAGTGGGGCCATTATGGGATAGAAAAATTAACTGGTCAAAGGAAGAATCTAAGGCAGACTGAACAATGCGATCGCTGGATTGCTGAAAACTCTCTACCCCAAATCGCTGCCGCAAAAACTGGCGATGTTGCCAATGGGGCCCACCCCAACTAAAGGGCCGCCCGCCGACAACAGCAAAACCCAAGGCTTCACAGCCTAACCAGCCATAGCCCACATGGGCCGACCCCACTAAATCAAGCTGTTGCTGCACCCGATCTTCTCTCTGGCGATCGTAGGGACATTTCTTTCGTCCCCAGGAGGAGGCACTATACCAGGCATCATGATTACCAAAGGCAACGGCAATGGGTAAGGATAGCTGGGCGATCGCCGCCACAATATCCACCGCTTCATTACCAAAATCGCCCACAAACAGAGCTAAATCAACCCCTAACCCTTCTAAAAGCTTGGCATCTGTTATAGACCAACAACCATGAATATCGCCAATGACAGCTAGGGAAAAATGCATTTTCGCTTCAAGTGGGCCATTGGGCTATATAACTGTAAAAGAACGAATGTTCACCATATTTTATCTCAAGACAACTTACTTTTGAGCAATGACATTCAAGCTAATTAATGTATCCAAAATTCGCATACTACTACAGTCGTTAAAAATGCCAAACTCCGATACAGCCCAATAATCGGAAAAACCTGTTTCCTGGATATAGAGTCCTAGGGTTTCAAAATCAAAACCCACTTTATGAACATCATACTCATTGGTTTGTCCGCCAAATATAATTCGCATCAAGTGATGTCGCTCTAGGGGAAGCATATTTGGATTCACATATAGCCAGCAAAGCGTCCTCAAATCAGGAACGCTAATCATGAGTTCTCCCCCTGGCTTTAGAACTCGGTACCATTCCTTCAGCACTAAAATTAATTCTTGATTGAGTCCATAGAAAAAATGTTCTAGAACATGGCTAGAATAAATTCGATCAATGCTATTATCTGCAAACTGGGACAAATCCGCCGCATTTCCCACATAATCCACTTCAGGACGTTCTAAAACATCTAGGATTTTCCAATCAGGATGGGCCTGTTTCCCACCGATATGGAGGTTGAATTGAGGTGTCATAGTCAAAGTCTCTGTAATGAATACTGGAAGCATGATCCAGTTTGGCATCTTCCATGAAGGCAGAAATCGCTAACTCCAGATACATTCCGCGATTGAGATCATTATCAGCCCCATCAGCTTCGATAAGTGCCAACACCCCACAGTTATTCAGGTCTAGGGGCGTACTAGGTTCATCCCAGTGGGTGTGATCAATACTCTGTTTTACTCGATCCCAAGCAGGAGACGATAATGTTACCCCATGATTCTCAATGAAATTTTGATAGGCGGCAAACAAAATCGTACCTTAATAATTACGGAGAATATTGCTTAGCTGAGTTGATTCAGAGGAGGTAAGCCTCGCATTTGCCGCAGGGCATTTAGGCATAAAGGGCAATCGCAACCAAATAGGGCAACAGCCATATTACTTTCTTCTTCAGAAAATTCCAGCATGGTCGGTGGCATATTGGGGGTATCCCCTACTGCCGTAATTTCAGGGTTTGGCGTTTCTTGGCCTAGGCGGGTACAGGTCAGGCGAAATTTGTTATGAGGATCAGGCAAACAAGCCCGATCTTCCATTATAGGCCCAGTAATAGGGAGATTGACTTCGGCGCGGGCAGATTGCACTAAGGGAAATAGGGCAAACAATGATCCGAGAAGGGTGGGGCTGGCCATGAGGGCTAGACGAAACTGGGGCATATCCTCATCTCCAAATAAATTTAATCAGTGGGTAAAAATCCAGGACTGTATGCTCGATAGTGTAAGGGGCAATACTTCCCTTGTCTAGACATACCGATCGCCCCCAGGGTTCATGCAACCACAGCGATCGCTGAATCCGCTAGGATCCAAGGGCATCCCTCAGAGACATTCCATGGATATTGGTCTTCCTAAGGAAATTAAGGATCAAGAATTTCGCGTTGGCTTAACCCCTGGGGTGGTTCAGACCCTAACGGAGAAGGGCCATCGGGTTTATGTGGAAACGGATGCGGGGGTAGGGTCAGGGTTTCCAGATCATGAATATAGCCAGGCGGGTGCAATCCTTGTTCCCACAGCAAAAGATGCCTGGCAGCAGGAACTAATTATTAAAGTAAAGGAGCCCCTACCTTCTGAATACGAGTACTTAAAACAAGATCAGCTTTTATTTACCTATCTCCATTTGGCGGCCAGTCAAGATTTAACCCAAGCCCTTATGGAATCTGGTGTGACGGCGATCGCCTACGAAACTGTTGAACAATTGTCCCAGGGACAGGTTTCCTTTCCCCTTTTAACCCCCATGAGTATGATTGCGGGACGATTAGCGGTTCAGTTTGGGGCCCGTTTTTTAGAGCGAAGCCAGGGGGGGCGGGGGGTCTTACTCAGTGGTATTCCGGGGGTCAAACCGGCCCAAGTGGTTATTTTAGGGGGTGGGGTTGTGGGTACGGAAGCAGCCCGAATTGCCGTGGGTATGGGGGCCCAGGTCAAAATTTTAGATATTAATGTGGATCGATTAATCTACCTAGAAACCCTCTTTGGTTCGCGAATCGAGTATCTTTACAGCACCTCCCATCAAATTGCCCAGGTTATCCCTGGTGCTGATCTCGTGATTGGAGCCGTTTTAGTACCAGGGCAACGCCCCCCCTGTCTCGTACCGGCAGACTTGGTAAAACAAATGCACCCTGGCTCGGTGATTGTGGATGTTGCCGTGGATCAAGGGGGGTGCATTGAAACCCTGCGACCTACGAGTCATTCCCAACCCATCTACTGTGAGTATGGTGTAATTCACTATGGGGTACCAAATATGCCTGGAGCCGTTCCCTGGACGGCCACCCAAGCCCTGACGAACAGTACATTGCCCTATATTCTCCGCTTAGCAAATTCAGGAATCCAAGCCTTTGATCGGGATCCAGGGTTGGGACGGGGGCTGAATGTTCAGGGGGGGCGGTTGATGCATCCGGCGGTCAAACAGGTGTTTCCAGAGTTAAATTAGTTGCTATACCGCAAGTCATCGGTGGGGCATAACCTGAAGCTTGCCTGTCAGTCTTCATAAGGTAGAGTATTAAAGATACTTAAATTTTTATAAGTGGCTGGGTTCAATTAACCTAAACATGCTGGCAGGGAAAAAGGCGGTAATCTCCCTGCATGGGAGCTACACTGCGATTCCCTTCTCTTACAAGTAATTGCGCCTACCTACTTAGGTATTTATGGTAAAAGCTTAGGAAAAATTCTACCTGTAAAATCCAAGAATAATCTTCTAAAAAGGTAGCAAATATTAAATGCTTGAAAAGGTCGAACTTTATAACTTTAAAAGTCATAGATCCACAGAACTCAACCTAGATGATTCCCGCCTACATGCACTGGTAGGACAAAATAGTTCTGGAAAAACATCTGTTTTGCAAGCGTTGCATTATCTTAGTCGGCTTGCCAACTATGACAATTCATCATTTGCACATATCTTTCAGTTTGAACGCGCGCCTGAATTTATAACAACAATCGGGGAAAATTACTTGTCTGTTAAAGTTAACGGATTTTGGGGGTACAAAAGACCAAAACGTTGGCAGGCTGCTTACAGTTGGAAACAGAATGTAAATCCACCTTGGTTTCCAATCGCGTCATGGCAGATTTATGATGATCCAGAGAAAAATATTCCAGGTGGTTGGAAAAGTTCGTTAAAAGATGCACCCGAACCAATCCCTCAAGCATTGAGATTTTGTGTTCACCTCAAGTTAGATGCTGCTAATCTCGCAAAAGCTGCTTATAGTGAGGCGATTACTCCACGAGTTGAATTTGATGGTTCAGGGTTAGCACCTACATTAGATTATCTTCGTGATGAAGCCCCAGATAATTTCCAATCCTTACAGGAAATGCTGAAGCGAATTGTTCCAGGGGTTCAAAAAGTAGGCGTAAGACGTGCCAAAGTTATGATCAATCGGCAGCGCTTAATTGAGGTTGATGGGAAATCTATTTCCTACGAAGAAAGCCAAGAAATTGCTGGACAAGAGATTGTGTTAGATATGAATACGGGTGAGCGTATTCCTGCTCATGCTATTAGTGAAGGGACAATGTTAACTCTGGGGCTGCTGACTGTGCTGATGAATCCTAAGCAACCAAATTTAGTATTGTTAGATGATGTAGAGCAAGGACTTCATCCAAAAGCACAACGAGAATTAATGACTGTTTTTAAGGAAATCATTCAATCTAATAAAAATCTGCAAATTATCTTCTCTACTCACTCTCCTTACATTGTAGACGATCTTACTCCATCCCAAGTTCATGTATTGAGTAATGCGAACTCAGGGTTTACTCGTTCTAAGCGATTAGACGAACATCCTGATGTGGAATGGGCAAAACAAACTTTGACCACTGGTGAATTTTGGGATGCGGAGGGAGAAGATTGGGTGGTTGCTGGAGAAATAAATGCTTGATTTTGTTGTAGTTGTTGAAAGCAGTGCAGATGCACAAACTGCCACGAAATTAGCTGAGCGTGTATTCGTAGAAAGAGTAGATTGGTTAGAGCCTGAGTATTTACAAGGTTTATTTCGATGGGGCGGATTAGAGGAAGGAAGTGAGTATTCATGCTGGAGGGATATTAGAAATATTATGCAGCGTGCTAAAGAGTCAGGTTTACCTATTCCAAAGTTTTTGGGACATGGCAGAAGCGGAGCACTAAAAGCTGATGGTGCAGCAACAATGAAAATTTTGAATCTAATAAGATGTCTTCAGCTTAAGAACATCCGAAAAGTTAGAGCAGTTCTCTTGATTCGGGATTTAGATAATCAACCTGAGCGAAGGGAAGGTATTGAGCAAGCTCGTGCAGAACATATTGAGCAGCAACCTAAATTAGAGATTATTATTGGTGCGGCTGATCCAATGCGAGAAGCTTGGGTCTTAAATGGATTTACTCCAGCTAGTCGAAAGGAAGTGCGAGCTTTAGAGAATATTAAGAACCAATTAAATTTTGATCCTTGTGAGGATTCGCACAGATTACGTTCTAATTCTTGGGAAGAACCTGAACGAATTAGAAATCCTAAAATAGTACTTGAAGAACTTACCAAAAGGAACAAGTTACGAGAACAGAGTTGCTGGGAAGAAACTAGCCTAGAGCTTCTACAACAAAGAGGTACAAATACGGGGCTAACAGCTTACCTTTGGGAGATTGAGCAACGGCTAATTCCAGTTATTCTCGAATAGAATTCTGAATTTGGTTCAATACAAGTACAATTAAGTTCCTAGCACTTAAGACAGCATAATCTTAAACTTAGTTATTGTGTCTTTTGCTACTGTAAATCAAAAAAATACCCGTGAGTAAGGCGGGAAGAGTGATGCAGGCCCAAACTACGGGCACGGTATTGGGCAAAGGATAGGTCAGCGCAATGGTTTTGAGGGCGATCGCCATAATTAGGGAAATCAGGAATAACTGGATTAGCCATCTCCCCTCCTGCCAACGAAATCCCTGATGTTCTTCCTTCAAGGTGTTCTCCTTCAAGACAGGGTACTCCGAAATAACCCCTGGGGACGAATGAGCAACACCACCATCATGACGATAAATGCAACGGCTAATTTATATTCATTGGGAATAATCAGGGTACTCACCTCCTGGGTAATACCAATCACCATGGCTCCGGCTATCGCTCCGTAGGGGTTGCCAATGCCCCCCAAAATAATTGCGGCAAAAAGGGGCAAAATCAAAAACCAGCCCATGGTGGGCCGCACCGCCGTAACCAGGCCATAGAGTCCCCCACTGACTCCCGTTAACACCCCTGCCAAAATCCAGGTACAGAGGACAACCCACTCCACATCAATGCCGGAAACCCTGGCTAAATCAAGATCATCGGCCACGGCTCGCATTGCCTTGCCAATTTTTGTTCGCTGAAAAATTAAATGAATGGCAATCATGGCTACGAAGGCGAGAATCACCACAACTAAGTTAGAGTAGGCAATTCTCAGTCCCAAAAACGTAATGGCGGGCATCACTGGCAATCGATAGGTTTGGTTTTCACTCCCCCAGAGCAGAATAATGCCATTTCGTAAAATGAATGAAAGACCAATGGAAATAATAATCAACGTGGTGGAATTCGCTCGGCGATCGCGCATTACCGACCAGATCAGTTTTTCCCCCACTAACATCAACCCCGCCGTGCCCACTGCTCCCACCACCATGGCCAGCCAAATATTCACCCCTAGGGCATTGGTAAAAAGGGTCAAATAGGCCCCAATGGCCATAAAATCGCCGTGGGCAAAGTTAGAGAGCCGCAGAATTCCAAAGGTGAGGGTTAGGCCAATGGCCGAAAGGGCAATAATACTACCCACCGCCACCCCGTTCACCACCAGTTGGGCAAGTTGTGCATCCATCTAAACCTCCGAGGGACTCTCTCTTTTGGCGATGTCTTTGGTGGAAACAAAGCCTTTAATAATATATACCCCCAAATAATATACGCCTAAATAAATGTCCCTGGGAATTAAAGGTCGGGTTGAACCGGATTACACCTTGTCAAACAAAGTCACCTTGGCCAGTAACCCAGCCATTGTGAAGAACAGAGCCACCAGGAATGCCCACAGACGGTTATCGGTAGATGTCTGACGTTTGGAAAGATCCGTAATTTGTTCATTGGTTGTCTTCACTTCCACCCTTACTGCATCAATTTTTGCCTCTATTGTGTTGAACTTTTCCGCAGTAGTGGCAATGTAAATCTCTAGCTTTTTGTCCATGGCCTGGATATGACCCTGCAAGGACTTGATATCGGACTGCATGGAGGCGATCGCATCCAACACTTGACCGAGTTCTGATGTAGTGGCTGATTCACCCATGACTTAATTTATGGCCTATTTTATTTATGGCCTGTTTCCCATTTATTCCCATTGCTTAATATTTAGTCTACCCCCTAGGGCGATCGCCTATGGGCAAAAAGAACTGTCTCCAGCCATCGTCGTGGCTGCCTAGCTTAGCGTAGAAATGTTATTATAAACCGGAATTATTGAGCGTATGTAGCGTATATACTGTGGCCCGTCCTGTTCTCTATGTTGCAATTACCAATCATGGTTTTGGCCATGTGACCCGCACGGCGGCACTGATTAATGCGATTCAAAGCCAAATCCCCGATCTTTTACCCTTAGTGGTAACCGCAGCCCCCCACTGGCTACTACGTTCCCATTTGCAGGGTGAGTTTATTCATCGTCCCCGCAGTTTGGATATTGGCGTGGTCCAACGGGATAGTCTACAGATGGATATAGCCGCCACCCATGGGAAATTAGCCCAGATCGAAGCTCTAGCTCCCCAAATCATTGCGGCGGAAGTAGATTTTATTACTCAAAATAAAGCGTCCCTGGTCTTGGCGGATATTCCCCCCTTGGCCACTGCCATTGCCGAACAAGCAGCCATTCCCTGCTGGATGGCCAGTAACTTTGGCTGGGACTTCATCTATGCCCCCTGGGGAAATGATTTTCGGGAGCGGGTGGCCTGGATTGAGGATCTCTACCGTCGCTGCGATCGCCTGTTTCGCCTACCCTTTGCGGAACCCATGGAGGAATTTCCGGTCATTGAAGATATTGGTTTAACAGGTACGAATCCCCGCTTTGAACCAGCGGAGCTACGGGAAGAACTTCAGATCACAACAGATCCCGAGAAAACCATTTTGCTCACCTTCGGCGGTTTGAGCTTACAGCACGTCCCCTACCAAAACCTAGATCAGTTTCCCGACTGGCAATTTATTACCTGTGATCCTGGGGCACCGGAGGGATTGGCCAATTTACGGAAACTTTGTGGCCAGGACTATCGCCCCGTGGACTTGATGGGAATCTGTGGTCGGGTACTATGCAAACCAGGTTACGGCACCTTTTCCGAAGCCTGTCGGGTTGGTCTTCCGATTACAACCATTACCCGCGATGATTTTGCCGAAGGGAAGCTCCTGATCCAAGGCATTCAGGATTATGCCTACCACCAAGTTTTATCCCCTGACGAATTCTTTGATACCTCTTGGGACTTTTTACATGGGGAACCCCAGGCTCCTCGACAACAAACCCCTCTAAAACAGGATGGAAATCGGGCGATCGCCACCGCCGTGCGTGATTTTTTTCATGGGAATTTTATGCTGGCCGCCTCTTGAGATAGATTCCATGGGGAATCCTAGTAATCCTAATGATGATGGGCCTTAACGATAACGTGAGTTCGGTTTAAGCAACTGTGAGCAAATGGTGATCAATGGCAATGGAGGGCTTCTTCGGTTGGTGAGTATAGGCAATTAGCCCACAGACGATGTTCACTAAGCAATTGATCGGGGAACGGTGACGAGAGTGTTCAATTTGAGAAATGTTCTTCAACTGATCAATTACTGTCTCGATAATGGCCCGTTTTCTCAGCATCAAGCGATCTCTCAATCCCAACAAACGATTCTTCATGTTGCGTCGTAGCTTCGTGATCAGTTGTATCCCCGTTGCCTCCATCAACTGTTTTGCCAATTTCTGGGAGACATAGCCCTTGTCTGCAAACACCTTGCCAAAGAGGTGTTTCAGCAGTTGAGGGACAGGTGTACGGTCATCTGTGTTACCTGGTGTGAAGGTGAAGTTGAGCAACTCTCCTTTGTCGTTGATCACCAGATGCAGCTTGAAGCCAAAGAACCAATCCACAGAAGTTTTACCGCATGCCGCCAAGTTTTTAAACACTTTGTGCTGAGGGATGCGACGGTTGTGACAAACTTTGAGACTGGTGGCATCAAGAAAACTGATGCCTGTACAGTGGCCGAAGCAAGAACGGAGATAGGCACACAAGGGCAGCAGGGTGCTGGGTATCCACTCAACAAAACGCCCGTAGCTAACCAAGCCTGGAAAGGCAGAGCACCAGTGAGCGTGTACCTTCTCGGTGTAGTAAGCTTTGAAATTGCGATAGGAAGACTGGTGGAAGCCGATGAGAATCGTCATAATTTCGCTCAGACACAAACTGCGCCTTCGACTACGATGAGCGAGTCCATTGCCTAGCAACTGTTGCTGCCACATCGGTTCAAACTGTTGGCAGAAATCATCGACGTAGCAAAATAACTCTTCTAGACTAAGCATAGGGCAAGCAGAGGGATGAGAATTGAGCACTTTCAGCCTATCTGTTCTGCCCCTCTCTTATCCCGAACTCACGTTGATTAACTTGCTGGATCTGGCGATCTGTCTTACGAGCTTGCTCCTTGAGAACTTGCTCTGTTTCTTGAAATCGGCGTTCGGTTTCTTTTTGGGCTTCGGCGAGTTCACCCAGTAAACGCCACACATCATCGGTAGTGGTTGCCATGGCTTTGAACCTAGATTTTTATGGCTTGGCTATCTTCTAGGATACCTAACTGCACTCCGCCGCTAGGGCAGATTCTACGGGTACTCCATCAATCTCTAGGACTGCTTCTCCCTCTACTAATTCACATAGGCTTTTCTCTAGGGGAAGTTGGGGTTGTTCTTGACCTAGCAAAATCGTCAAGATGTTGGCCGGTAGGGGTAAATCAGCAGGGGTGAGAACAATAGGTTGAGGGGTTGGCGGAGGCGTGACTTGAGGTTGAGGGGTTGGCGGAGGCGTGACTTGAGGTTGAGGGGTTGGCGGAGGCGTGACTTGAGGTTGAGAGGGCGGTATTAAAGGCGATGTAACAACAGGCGCAAGTTGATTGGTCAACGTAAAAGTAATTGGAGTTACGCCATTGACCAGTGCTTCAAGGGTAATCACCCCCGGTTCGCCATTGGTGACTAAGCCAGAGAGGGTTGCAATTCCATTGGCATTGGTAACAACCGTATTCCCCTGGGTAAAGGTGACTGATGGGCCAGTGTTGGGGGCTTGGAACTCAATGGTGAGTCCAGGCATCCCAGTGTTAACAAAGGTTTCCGAAAGTTGAATTTCAATCGGTTCAGACACCGGGGAATTGACCAAGGTTTGTTGATTATTACCTTGGAGAATATTGAGGCTAAAGCCTTGCACCTCAACGGCTCCCAGATCAACCGTGCCGACAATACGAGGGGCGCCCCGTTGGTCCGTTGTAACTACTCCGGGAACTTCGGCATTGACCCCGACATTAAGGGCAGGGCTATTGGGTAAGAGCATGTGGGTTTGAGTCGGGCCGCCATTGTCAGCCAAGGGGCCAATAATTTGACTGGTTGGAACTGAAGGAGTAATGACGTTGCCTGCCCCACTGGAGATCGCACCAATAATTCCTAAGGTATTATTTTGCCCAACAAGGTTATTGCCGATAAAGTTTAAATTGGCATCAAGGTGATCAATTTCAGGGGCGTAGCGTGCAGTGTTACCACTAATAATGCTGTTGGTCACATTGATCCTTGCAACCTCAATATAAATCCCACCGCCGCGATAATCAGTAGACTTATTATTACTGATTGTGCTGTTGGTCACATTGATCCTTGCATGCTCATTATAAATCCCACCGCCGCCTCGACCAGCCGTATTATTACTGATTGTGCTGTTGGTCACGGTGAGCATATTTCTAGGTCTATTCTGAAAAATCCCGCCGCCTCGACGAGCCTTATTGCCACTGATCGTGCTGTTGGTCAGCGTGAGCGTCCCAGTGCTCCCAATCCCACCGCCGTCGGTACCAGCCGTATTATTACTGATTGTGCTGTTGGTCACGATGAGTGTGCCAGTATGAAAAACAAAAACTCCACCGCCGCTGCCAGTAGCGAAGCCATCGGTAATGGTTAAATCACTGAGATTAACCGTACCCTCTGTAACAATGACCACCCGACGAGTATTTTGACCACTAAGAATGGTATTTGCTGCCCCTTGCCCTTGGAGTGTCAAATTTTTATTAATAGTGATAGTTGCTGGGTCTGCAAACGTAGCCGCAGCTAAATTAACCGTGCCTCCATCAGTGACCACATCCACTCCGTTTTGAACCCAGCCACCACTCCCTACATTCACAGTCGTCGCTGTTTCAGATAACGTTGCTCCTGTCGTCAGCTTTATAATTGCATTTAGGTTTACTAGGGGCGTACTCAGTATTAAATTGTTAGAGTTTGCATTACCACTAGCATCAACTGCATTATTGACGGTAATGCTTTGAGTCGCTTGTAAATTTACATCGCTCGTATTTAATGCCGTCACAATAGTATTAGGCGAAATAAAGCTATTCGGGGGCGGATCCCCTGGATTAGCCGGAATCCCATCTGATCCGCCGGTTTGGACTGTAATTGTCTCAGGATCAAGTAACCACATCCCGACTGTTCCTTGGGGGGCTAATGTATTTACCCGAGCTGTTTCCCCAACTTGCAGCACATTTTTACCCGATGTCTCAACAAAACCACCATCCCCACCCAACTGTCCACCCCGGGCCATAATCGTGCCATTAAAGACCGTGCTATTATCCGCCCAATTAATCACTGTGCCGCCATCCCCTTGGGTCAGCGCATCCGCTGTGATCACGGTGTTGTTGTCCACATACAGGTGTTGGGCATTCAAACTACTATCTAGGCGACCTGTACCTGCACTACCCCCTAGGTAATCCCCACCTCCCAGGATCGTGCCACCACCCGTTTCACCATCGGCTCTCAACTGGGCATTAATCATTGCTACATTTTGACCGAGGACATTGATCTGTCCGCCCATCCCCTCAGGATTCGAGACATCCATTGTGCCACTGGCAACGGTCGTTGCTCCGTCCACTGGCACATTCACCTTACTGGGGTCATGAACCAAACTAATCGAACCATCGGCATTGTGTACTACACTATTGACCCGTGGACGATCTTCTCCTCCAGTGATCAATCGCGGTAAATCCACCGCTTCAATCACCCCATCTTCCGGTATCCGATCCGCCGGAATCTCTAAACTAAGGATCATTCCCTCCTGGGAAATCCGTACCATGCCCGTTTCTGGAACCGCCTGAATTGTGATCCGTCCCCCCGGAGCCGATAGGGTTCCTGTATTGAACACCTGATGACCCATCAATGTTAAATTTTGCCCTGGGCCAACGGCTAAATTCCCTTCATTGACGATAATTCCCGTGCTTAAAAACTCAAACCTGGTGGGGTTCCCGACGAGGTTGGCGTAGTCATTAAACCCATTAATATCAAAAACGCCGCCGTCAAAATGTACTTGCTGAGCCGTTGAGGCATGGAATGCCGCTGGTACGTTTAACTGGGCGTTGGGGCCAAAGACAATTCCTGCCGGATTAAGGAGATAGAGATTGCTGTTACCTCCCATCACCTGAATCAGACCATTGATATAGCTGACATCGCCACCATTCACGCCCGCCAGGATATTTTGAACCTTGGAATTGGATAAAAAATTAGCAATCTGACCATCACTTAGACCAAATTGCTTAAAGAGATGAAATAAATTTTTGCCATCCCTGGAAAATGCACCACCGCCAATGTCAAACTGCTGACCATTTACGGTAACGGTTGTACCTGTACCCCCAACCGCTGGTGTAATCTGGGCGAGAACAGGGGAGGGAAGAAGGCAACCCAGAATAGCAACTGAAGGGAACCACCGACGAATTGTTTTGAGCATTTATTTAGGGAAAGGAACGGGAATACCCCCAAACATAACGATGAAATCCCTGGCTGTCAAGGATTTTTTACATTTCTTTTGGTTAATATTGATGGTTTACTAACTTACTCTCTGAAACCACTGCTCTAGGTCATTCATAGCCCTGAAATCTAGGAACACTTTTCCGAGTTAGATTGAGCCTAGGTACGCTAATACCTTAGAAAAATGTTGGGGTAAGGGGGCCTCAAATGTTAGCTCCTCCTCGCTGATGGGATGGATGAGCGTCAAGGTTTGGGCATGGAGTATTTGACCGGGTATTTTAACCCGTAGGCGTGGACTATGACCGTAGAGAGGATCGCCGACGATGGGCCACCCCATGTGGGCTGCATGGACGCGAATTTGGTGGGTCCGTCCAGTTTCTAGGCGAAAATGGATCAGGTGGTAGGGGGCAAAGGAGGCCTTAATCTGCCAGTGAGTCACGGCCGATCGCCCCTTTTCTGGGGGAACAACTGCCATTTTCTTGCGATCGCCGGGATGACGGCCAATGGCTAAATCAATTGTGCCCTGCTGAGTTTTAGGGGTTCCATAGACGACACCAAGGTACTGCCGCTGCATGGTTCGGGTTTTCAGTTGTCCCTGAAGATGGCCGAGGGCGCGATCTGTTTTAGCGACGACCATAACGCCCGTTGTATCTTTATCCAGGCGATGGACAATCCCTGGCCGCTGCACCCCGCCAATCCCCCCTAGATTAGGACAATGGGCCAATAAGCCGTGAACTAAAGTCCCTTGATAATGACCTGGGGCAGGATGAACTACTAAACCGGCGGGTTTATTCAAGACTAATAGCTGTTCATCTTCAAATAAGATATCCAGTTCCATGGTTTCGGGTGCAATATCCAGGGGGACGGCCGCTGGTACTATTAACGCTAGGCGATCGCCCCGTTGGAGAATGTGCTTTTTCGTTTGGCAAACTTGGTCATTAATCTGCACCTGCCCCTCACCAATGAGTTGCTGAAGCCGCGATCGCGACAAATCTGGACACTCAGCCGCCAGAAAGCGATCCAACCGCTGGCCTATGCCATCATGATTAATTTCAAAAAAACGAGAATTGCTCACCTTCAAAGATTTAAGTTCATTTTAAGTTTATGTAAGTTCGCCATGAATGAATTGGCATAGTATTTAATTATTTGACATTGACCCGATCCAGTTGCGATCGTAGGGCCGTAAAACCACCTCCGAGACCAATAATAATCGCTAACCCCCAAAGAACCTTGGGCAGTCCCACCCATGTTTCCGCTAAACCCGCTAAGGCTAAGGGAACCGTCAAGGCAATATTGACAAGGTTATTTTGCAAACCAAAGATTGTCCCCCGCTGATCTTCGGGAGTTAAGGTTTGTAGTGTCGTCTGCATGGGAATGGCAATTAGGGCGGCAAAGAAACCGAGGCCGGCAATTAAGCCTAAACTAGCCCCTAAAGAACTGTAGAACAGTCCCAGGGCTGTCAGCATGATCGCCATGCCAAAACAACCCACCAAGCTCCAGAACCGATAGGCTAACCGTTGACCCAGCAAATTAAGCAGGACAATACCCATCCCCATGCCCACCGCCCCCGCCGCCAGCAAAAAGCCAAATTGATCCGTATCTAGGGCGGGAATAATTTCTGCCAGTCGAATCAGTAAAACCGACAGGGCCGCCAACACCGAAAAGAGAACCACTAACTGGATTAAGGCATTACTGAGAAGGGGTTGCTTCTTGAGGAGACGAAAGCCAAGCCGTAGGTCTTTCCAAACCTGACCATAGGTGAGGGAGGGAAGGGGACATTGTTCTGATGCCGAGAGAAATTGCAATCCTAGGGCGGCTCCACCATAACTAGCGGCCACTAACATGGCTCCCCCCCCATCCCCCAGACGACTGGCCAGGGAGAGGAGGGGTTCTCCGGCCGCAAAGCCGACAATAACGGCTGCCATCATCGTTAAGGTATAGAGGGAATTGGCACTGAGCAACTGTCCCTTGGCCACTAATAACGGTATGGCTGACTGCTCCGCGGGGGAGAAAAACTGGGTGAGGGTGGAAATCCCGAAGGTGAGGGCCAAAAGCAAGACAAAGCCAACCATCTGCCCGGGCCAGAGCCAAATACTCAAGGGTAAAAGGGTGACAAAAACCGCCCGACCTAAATTCGTCCACACCAAGGTACGTTTTTTGGGCCAGCGATCGACGAATACCCCGGCCAAGGAACCAAACAGCACTGCTGGAATCGTAAAAACCACCATGATCGCAGAGACCCAAGGGCTAATACTTTGATGGGGAGGCTGAAAAAACTCCGTGGTCAGGGCAATGACGAGAACCAGATAAATTTTATCCGCCAGTTGGGAGAGAACCTGGCCCAGCCACAAAATAATAAAATTGCGATTTTGCCAGAGGGGGGGATCCTCCAGATCGGGCAAGGATGCAATCTCACTGGGACGCAGTTCTGGCTCAACGGTCATGGGGCAAACCAACGGAAATCTGGGATATGGGTGAAAAACAGACATCGAATAGGGGAGCGACCCGCAGCGGTTTTTCCAGGTGAAATTGAATATAGTGGCGCAAAACCTTCTCCAGGGCTAACCATACTGCCAAGGAGTAGGGGGGGCGCTGATCCAGAAAATCCTTTATTTCTAGGTTCTGGATGGTTCTCTGAGCTAACCACTGTCCTAGGCACACTTCCGCCACTGTGAGTTGAATATCCATGGACTGATAGGCCGTCCCCCCCCCGCGCTGATCTGGGCCATCCAGCAATCCCAGGGGGCCACCCGCCGCAAAACTAAAGCCCACACGCCAATCAATATCCGCTGTTTCTGTTTCTAGGGGACGACCCGTTTGCAGGCAAATATCCCATCGTGGGGCAATGCCCGTTAGCTCAAGGATCGAAAAGATTGCCCGCAACAGTATCGCTAGGGCATCTTCAGGAAAAACCTGCTCTAAATGGGCTAGGGTTTGGCAAATCAGGGTAAATAATTCCCCTTGGGGATGGTCACTGAGGGCTTGATAGAGGATCAGTTCCCCTAGGTATTGGCCCGCCGTTAGATTCGGGAGTTGCCGCATCAGTCCTGGATAGGAAGCGAGGGTTTCCGCTTGGGAAATTTTATCTAAACTGCGGCCTTCAATGACGAATAACTGGTTAACAACAAGTAAGGCGGTACGTCCCCCCAATTTGGATCGGGGTTTCCGACAGCCGGGGGCCACTAAACGGATCAGGCCCGCTTCCGGGGTGAGAATGGTCAATAAGCGGTCTGCTTCCCCTAGGGGCATAGATTTTAGGTTAATGCCCGTGGTTGTGTAGGTGCGGCCCATGGTGATGCAACATAGTTAAACGGGGAGTTAGTAGTCCGTTTCCTCTCTTTTCAGACTATCGCGGTTTTGGATGAGATCAATGCCTCGGGAGGTACCTAGGCGAGTTGCCCCGGCTGCAATTAATTCTAGGGCCTGTTGTGGGCTGCGAATGCCCCCCGATGCTTTAACACCAATGCGATCGCCCGCCACCGAGCGAAGTAACTGGACATCTTCTACCGTTGCGCCGCCCCGCCAACCCGTACTGGTTTTGAGAAAAGCAACCCCGGCATCTAAGCAAATTTCTGCGGCCAGTTTCTTTTCTGCCGTACTTAAGACCGATGTTTCTAAAATGGCCTTGACAGGAATGCCCGTTCCATCACAAATGGCGGCAATATCTTGATACACTGCTTCGCTATTCTCAGCTTTGAGCCAACCCAGATTAATCACCACATCAATTTCCGCCGCACCATGATCGACGGCTTCCTGGGCTTCGTAGAGTTTCGTGGCAGAACTATGGGCCCCTGTGGGAAAGCCAATGACCGTACAGACCTTGGTGGCTTTGTGGTGGAGAGTCTCAGCAGCAAACTTGACCCAGATGGGGGCAATGCAAACCAAGGGAAATTTCCACTGATCAGCTTCGGCACAGCACTGGGCGATCGCCGCTTCCGTGGCTAGGGGATCTAGCAGGGTATGTTCAATATAGGTTGCCAGGTCAATGCTGTCGAGATTCTTGGGACTCATAAATTCATTCTTCTGCGGAAATGTATAGTACACCCGTCAGGTGATTTGCTATTTGTCATCTTAGACAGATGTCGTCAAGATCGTAGTCCATGTTGGGGCTAAGGTGTACGATCTTCACAGATGCGATCGCGAATTTCCCGCGAGTCTTGTTGGGGAGGACGCAGGAGGTCACTAGAATGATGGCTAAAATTTAGATGCGTGGCCCCTGATTAAAATAGATAGGATAATCAGCAGCGATGATTTTGCGTGTACGAATAATATTTAGATCAGAAAGAGCACCGACGACTGGCCGTGTTTCGTCTCGGTGCTCTTAACTGGTTCGCTCCTCACACATTAAGAACCATAGCAGAATTGATCAGGTTTGTCATCATTCGTGATGGTTTTTATTATATTTTCTCAAAGTATTTCTAAAAAAGTCTGGTCAATGCGTATTGTTGCGTAACTGATGCCTTAAAACTTTCCCTTGAGCATTTCGGGGCAATTTCGGGAGGGGAATCCATTCCTTGGGGCAGTTATGGGGCGCGAGGCGTTGTTTGAGTTCCTGGGCAAGGAGATCGCCCGTAACCATTCCAGAATCTTGAACCGGTACATAATAGGCCGTGACCTGTTCTCCCCAATGGGGATGGGCCTGACCGCACACATAGACATCTTGAACCAGGCCCGTGTCATAGAGGGCCGCTTCGATCGCCTCTGGATAAATATTTTCCCCGCCACTAATGATTTTGCGACTTTGGCGGCCCACCAGATGTAATTGTCCCTGGAGGTCAAAATAGCCGAGATCGTCGGTGACAAACATAGGTTCAGAAAAGGGGTAGGGATAATAACCCCTCGTCAGGGAGGTTGAGGCAATGGCAAGGGTTCCAATGCCCGTCTCTGGGTCACCATCCAACACATAGATTTGGCCATGGGGTAAGACCCGGCCACAACTGCGATCGCCCCGGAGAAAATCTCCCCTTCCTTGGCAGGCGATCAATGCCGCAGTTTCCGTCATGCCATAACTGAGGCAGAGGGGGAAGTGGGCCGTGAATGCTGCCTCTAATAATCGCGGCCAAGGGGGTGCGCCACCAATAATAATGCTGTAACAATGTTGCAGCCATGGCCATAGCGGTGGCTTTTGTAATAACTGGTGAAGTTGGGTGGGCACTAGGGATAGGAAAAACGCAGAACCATCCAACGGAGTGAGATGATCTAGCTGGGCAATTCCCCCTGGCACTAAAATGACCTGGCCGCCCGTCCAGAGGGCCCGCAATATCTGCATTAAGCCACTCACATGGTATAGAGGCAAGACACAGATCGCGTTAAGAGGTTGATTCCCTGGAAAAAAGTGGGCTTGCATACCCGCGATCGCTGCCCCTAGGGTTGACCATTGGTGCATTGCAAAGCGAATTTGACCACTACTGCCGCCGGTGGGGATGTGGATCCCTGGCATTGAGGGGGGGCGATCTCCCAGAAGGATATTCACCTGTTGCCATTCTTGGTATTGCCAGTGGGGGTTTCCTAAAAATATGGGTCGATTTCCTAGGGCTGCCGCTAAGAATTGGGCCAGAAGGGAGATCGGGTCAGGGGGTGCGATCGCCAAGGATTGTCGAGATACTAGATCGCTTTCAGGGTTCAAATCATGGTTCAAAGCAGCTAATTTTTCCTGGATCAGAGCCTGCAACCATGGCGTTTGATTCATCAACTTGCCCCGGTCGTCTAAAACGAGTAACCAGTCGGCCCGGTTTCCTAAGCACTGGTATAACCTTTCAATCTCCCGATGGTTATCTGTTTCCGGTGGTTGATGACCGTGAGCCATGGCAAGGCTACCTCAGTCTAGGGTTGACTTCCACGGGTTTTGTTTTTAATGCCGGCTGCCATCCCCAAATACCCGCCAAGAGAACCCAAACAGGAAATAGATTGGTGATCTGATCTAGGGTGGGGCGATACATAATGATTCCACAAGCTGATTCTACAAGGGACGGCTGATTGAAGAATCTGAAAATATAGACAGATTTTAACTCAGGGTATAAAATTCGATTATTAATACCATATTCTATATTGCCTCTCTCTTTTTCCAGGAAATTTAAGTAAATTGATCATGTTTGATCCGGATACAATCCAATCCCGCGGCCATCTGCTGACGGAACAAATTAATCCCGCCAGTGTTAACTTAGATCAACTGTCATCCCTGGAATTGGTGGATCTCTTCAACCGGGAAGATGAAAAAGTCCTCGCGGCGATCGCCCAGGCCAGGGAATCGTTGGCCCTCGCCATTGATGGAACGGCTAAGAGACTGCGCCAAGGCGGGCGGTTATTCTACATTGGAGCCGGCACCAGCGGCCGCTTGGGGGTACTCGATGCCGCCGAATGTCCACCCACGTTCTGCTCTTCTCCAGAAATGGTGCAGGGAATTTTAGCCGGCGGTGCGGCAGCCCTAGTGAAAAGTTCGGAGGGGCTGGAAGATCTGCGCGGAGATGGTTCCCAGGCGATCGCCGAGTATGGGGTAACATCCCAGGATGTGGTGGTTGGCATTACCGCCGGAGGCACAACACCCTACGTCCAAGGAGCGTTGGAGACAGCCAAACAGGTTCAAGCTCTGACGATTTTTATGGCCTGTGTACCGCTAGAACAGGTGAGTTTAACCACCGTCGATATTGATATTCGCCTGCTGGTGGGCCCAGAACTCTTGACGGGTTCAACCCGATTAAAGGCAGGTACGGTCACAAAAATTGCCCTGAATATTCTTTCGACGGGCGTAATGGTCAAGTTGGGAAAGGTCTATGGCAACCGGATGATTGACGTGGCCGTGACCAATAGTAAACTGCTTGACCGGGCCCTACGCATGATTATGGATTTGACCGATCTATCCCGGCCCCAGGCCGCCGAGTTGCTCAATGCCAGTGGTCAGCGAGTCAAGTTAGCTCTTTTAATGCACTGGGCCGGTGTTGATGCCGCAGGGGGCGATCGTCTCTTGGCGGAACACCAGGGTCAATTACGTCCTGCCTTAGCTGCGATGCAACCGTGAAGAAACTTCATATCGCCATTTCCACCAATAATATCGAAGCAACCGTTGCTGACTATAGCAATCGCTTGGGGGAAGAGCCATGTTTGCTGATTCCAGGCCAATATGCCCTATGGAGAACGGAGAGCCTAAACCTTTCTATCCGCCAAAACGCTTCATCCAGTCCCGGAACCCTTAGACATCTGGGGTGGGAAGATCCGGCAGCAACTGAGTTCACCCAGGAGACTGATGTCAATGGTATTGTTTGGGAACGGTTCAATGCAGACCATCAAGCTCAGGAAATTAATGAGCTTTGGCCTGGGACGAGTTATTCCTGCAATTGATCAACAGTATCCAAGAAAGGGCCAACCTGGAAATCGCCACAGAATCAGCGGTGTGATCACCGTCCAGGTCACAGCATGAAAAACTGCAATCTTCCCAGATAAGTTCATGGGCAACTGAAAGAGTCCTTGTAGAAGCCACCGATCTAGGGGCATGACCCATACCCACATCAAGCAAATCCAGGCCAGGCCTAACCAAAAAATCAGCCAGCGATAGTTTGTATTAAAGCGTTCAAAAAAGTCAGTCACCACAAACTCATTCAGGCGATTTACCTCTCCCCCCTGATAATGCCCGCCGGTTTGGAGTACGGCTGATTCTAATTCTGGGGCCCTTGAACCAATGACAATGGCATTAATCTTAACGCGATGCTCTTTGGCTTCCGTGATAACCGCAGGATCAATGGCAGCTTCTCCGTCCGTGACTAAAAGTAATTCTCGGCAGCGATTGGGGACTTGGCGCAGTTGATCCGTTGCCGCCGCGATCGCCCCGGTGAGATTAGTGCCATCGGGGTCTACTTGGGGCAGAAGATCTGCACGGCTGAGGGCTTGATCAAGCTGGGATATCAATACATCGGGATTCGTATGAAATTGGGGCGTTAGGTAAACCACATTACGACCAAACCCATGAATCATGATGTAATTGGGCTGGCGTAGTACCTCATTATTTTTGAGAATATAGTCCTTGGCGGCGGTAACCTCTTGGGCGACAATCGTCCCCGGCTGATTAAAGGTATTGATATTATTGTTAAACGTGCTACCACTGAGATCAAGGGATAGGACAACGGCAACATTGGGACGGCCCAGGCCAACCACACTAAATAGCAGTGCCAAAATCAGGCAGCCCACCAATAGAATCAGGGGAATTTGAAAGTGGGGATCATGCCATAGCTGTCGCCGTCGCCCATGCATCAATTTAGGTTTCCAAGTATCAATGCCTATATCAAATCACAGGTGAGCAACCCCAGTCTAAATTTTTATTTATCAGGGACTAACGTTTCAGTCGTTACCGTTTGCGGCTCCGGCGGAGAGGGTTGAATCACATGGGGTAATCGGGCAGCTTTCATTCCCCGCTTAATCACCCGACTGGTTTCCTTAAATAACACAAAGAGAGGGAGTTGCCGACTTGCTCCCTCATTAAAGACATCCCGATGTTGGAGGGGCATATCCCAGCTATAGGCACGACTTAAAATAATTTGGATTTGCCGCCAGCGGCTCAATAATGCGGAAAACGTTTCCCCAGGACGATGGATCAGGATTAGAATTTCCACGTCAGTTTTCACCTTCCACTCTGGATCGCACATCAGGAAAACCAGATCACAGGGCAGGAGGAGAGATTTAACCTGCGATCGCTGGTTAGGAGCCGTTGCCGGTATTTGAATTTCGGCAATGGGCAGGGGAATACTGATTAAACTTTCCTGGGGACGACGCATACTCGGCATCATTTCCAAGTACGGTCGATACTGACGCAACAGATGGGTGGCTTGGGCCGAGTCACTGTAACGACTCAGAACCTCTTCGTATTGGTTGGGGGAGATGGCCATGGACGTTTAGGGTCGGGAAACGGCAGGACTATTCTTAAGATACCAACGCCACGGAATATCTTGCCCTTGTTTCAAGCCGATTCGCGTTGTTTGTACCAGTTCAAGGGAATTTTTGAGATGGGGAGGGCGCGGTTCTAGCCAAAGACCCGTTTCCGGCGCGAGGGGTTGGCCGGATAATTGGCGATCGATGCCCAATACACGACATAATTTACCCGGCCCGGCGGCCAAACGATGAAAATTCTTGGGGCTAATATCTTGGTTCAGGGGTGGGGTGAAAGGGTCTAGGGCCAGGGCGCGAATCAGGACAGCACTGGCAATACCGGCACGATCCGTCACAAGATTCAGACAGTGATGGATGCCATAAATTAAATAAACGTAGAGAAGTCCAGGGGAGCCAAACATGGGGGCATTGCGGCGGGTTTGACGTTGGTGGCCATGACAGGCGGGATCCCCTTGGACATAGGCTTCCGTTTCCACAATCATGCCCCGGTAGATCTGTCCATCGGAACGACGACGCACTAGGATGCAACCAATTAACTCTGGAGAAACGATCTCACAGGGCCGTGCTAACCAGGTGGAATCTAGATATTCCAAGCCAAGAATGTTAAAGGATAATCAGGAAAAATGGAGCGATCGGCATTCCCAGGGCAGCACTCAACCAACTGGTGAGTAGGGTCAACATAATTGAAATAAGAATAGATAGGCAAATGGATAGGAAAATATTCGGTAACAGTTGCCCTAGTCCGTCCAAGAATGGGTTACTCGGTGTCATTAAGCTGTGGCCATTATTGGTGCTTAAGACGGGGTTTGCATACATACATTGAGTCCTCGGGAATTTGGTTACCCATTATACCGATATTTCCATACCGGTATTCGTTGGACTGACGGCCACCGGCGATCGCCAATCTACCTGATGACAAGTATTCCCTTAAGATGGTAAATCAATATGATACTAATATTTGGGCAACTCTTTAGGCCATGACTAATCCTCCGTGGAAGTCCTTTCTGTTGAAACAAATGCCAGCGGCCATGGCTGCTGCTCTGGCTACGGGCATTGTTCTCGGATTAAAGGCTTTGACGGTTCTGGAACCCTTAGAGCTACGGGCCTACGATCAATGGAGTCGCTGGCGGCCCACGTCGGAGGAAGCAAAGCGAATTTTGGTGGTGGAGATCACCGAAGCAGATATTCAAGAACAAAAACAATGGCCCTTGCCCGATGGGGTGCTGATTCGAGCATTGGAGGCTCTGCGGCCCCACGAACCTATGGTGATCGGTATTGATTTGTTTCGGGATTTTTCCATTCCAGATATCTATGGAGCGGCCCCAGAGGCCAATGAGTTATCCCTAGCCCAGTACATGATGACCTATCCCGATTCAATTATTGTCTGTAAGGTGGGCCAGAGTAGTCAAGAGGATATTGCTCCCCCGTCAGGTCTGCTCAATGATCAGGTGGGTTTTGCGGATCTACCCCTTGATCCCGATGGTGTAGTGCGTCGCGCTCTGGTGATTCGGACCCCCAATCCTAATGCGCCCTGTGGTACACCCCAGTCCTTTGCCTTTGCCGCTGCCCAACGGGCCCTCAATTTGCCGGCGGAGTTTGATGCCAATGAACAGTTACGGATCAGTCGCACAAACTTTCCCCGAGTTCAACCCAATTCTGGCGGCTACCAGGGAATTGATGCACGGGGCTATCAGATTCTCATTACCTATCGTCCCCTAGAAACCATTGCAACCACCGTCACCCTAACAGATTTATTAGCAGGCAAGGTTTTACCATCTACCATTCGCGATCGGGTGGTGTTGATTGGCAATACAGCAACCAGTAGTAATGATAAGTTTCTGACTCCATTGAGTGATTCTCGTCAAGAAAATGACCTTGTTCCCGGAGTTGTCATCCATGCCACGATTGCCAGTGAAATTCTAGGGGCGGTGATTGGAAATCGGCCCCTAATTGGTTTTTGGGGTGAGGGTGCTATTCTCCTATGGATCTATGGCTGGTCCTTAGCGGGGGCCGTGATTGTTCTGAATTTTCGTCATCTGGGGGCGATCGCCGGCCTCCTGCCGCTGACACTGGTGGGTTTAGGAGCCGTAACCTTTGGACTTTTCCTACAATCGGCCTGGGTTCCAGTAGTTTCCCCAGGGCTAGGGGTCATCGGTGGCGCAACTCTAATTTTGGCCTATCGTGCCTTTGACAGAAAGAATGACGATAATGTGCCTCAACCTTTGCCTCAAGGGACTTCAACCCAACCTGTTGTGGGGGGAGAGAATAGTGATGCATCTTTTAGCCTGGTTCAAAAAAATACGGGTAGTCCAACTCTCTTTGGCCATCAGACCTATCAAACCCCCTCCCCCATAGATACCGATTCACCTGAATCATCCTTGGTCAATGGCACAGACACTGATTCCACCAAGCCAATTGCATTTACACCAACGGCACCAGAAACCTTCCTAGGAAATAGGGATCGCGAAGAACCGATCCGCCCGGCCCGCTTTAGACTGGAATCCCTGGACACCGTGCTCAAGATTGACCCAGAGACTGAAGCGAAAACGGCCGCTGATCCAGGACAAGGGGGTGAATCTTGGCAGTATGAGCAAACCGTACTTCCCAATTTAGAACCAACGCCAGAGCCACCAACAACTGATGTATATCATTCAACTCATTCAACAGATATAGGGCATGCAACAGATATTGTAGATATAAATGAGCAACGTTATCGCAATGCCCCCGCTTCAGATCAGATTTTGGGTGGACGGTACAAGGTTCTGAGTCAGCTAGGGGAGGGGGGATTTGGGCGTACCTATCTGGCGGAAGATCAACATTTCCCCCACCATCCGATTTGTGTGGTGAAGCAATTGGTACCATCCCGTTCCGATCCCCGCTTTTTAGAGTTGGCCCGTAATTTATTTCGCCGGGAAGCGGAAACCCTAGCCAAGGTGGGGCAACACCCGCTCATTCCCCAATTGCTGGCTTATTTTGAGGAAAACCAGGCATTTTTTCTAGTGCAGGAATACATCTGTGGTAAGTCCCTCAAAGAAGAATTTGAGCAACATGGAACCCTCAGTGAAGTCCAAGTGATCCGCCTCCTCAAAAATATCCTGGAAGTTTTAGTGTATGTCCATGGTCTCAATGTGATCCACCGAGATATTAAGCCTGCAAATATTATTCGTCGTCAAAGTGACCAGGAATTTGTCCTGATTGATTTTGGGGCGGTGCGCCACATTAAACCGGAAGATTTAGTCCGTAAGGATAAGTTTACGATTGGGATTGGAACCCGTGGCTATGCGCCCAATGAGCAGATGGCGGGACGGCCAAGCCTAGCCAGTGATATTTATTCCTTGGGTGTTGTCGCGATCGAGGCCCTGTCGGGTTTAGAGCCGTCAAAACTGAGTCATAGCAACAAAACAGGGGATATTATGTGGCAAACATCGCAGTCGTTACAACCTAAGCTTGTTGAAATTCTAAATACGATGGTGCATTACAATGCCACAAAGCGCTACCAGTCGGCCCAAGCTGTTTTGGATGATTTACTTGCCCTAGATGGCCAGTGATAGTTTCTCGATCCCGATGTTTGGCATATAATTACCCGGTCAAGCCTCAATGGCTCCGGCGTTGATCCAGCCATTGTTGCAGAATAATGGTGGCTGCCACCTGATCCACTAGGGCCTTATCCCTTCGGGGCGATCGCCGATTTTGACGCAGAATTTCTTCTGCCTGGTAGGAGGTTAACCGCTCATCCACATAGTCAATGGGTAGGCTCAAGCTCTCACCAATGCGACTGGCAAGTTTTTGCACCTGACGGGCTTGGGAGCCGATCTCCCCTTCCATGGTATAGGGTAAGCCCACCACTAGGATTTCCACCTGTCGTTCCTGGCAAAGCTCTTGCAATTGGGCTACATCTCGAACAAAGGTTTGCCGGTGCAGGGTGGTTAACCCCGTCGCCAATAAACCGAGGCGATCGCAGCCCGCAATACCAATTCGTTTCCGCCCCAAGTCTAGGCCTAAGGCCGAAACCATTTAGCCTTCAGCGGCCGGATAGACACAGATCCGTTTCCGGGTTTTACCAAAACGCTCAAAGGTGACAATCCCGTCAGCAATGGCAAAGAGGGTATCGTCACTACCACGGCCAACATTGACCCCAGGGTGAAACTTGGTTCCCCGCTGCCGCACTAAAATATTCCCTGCCCGCACCACTTGGCCACCAAACCGTTTAACGCCTAGCCGCTGGGCGTTTGAGTCCCGGCCGTTACGAGTACTACCGGTTCCTTTCTTATGAGCCATGGGTTATTCCTCCTCGGAAGTCGTTGTCGGGCTATCTACAGGTTCGCTGGTTGGGGTACTCACCTCACCAATGATTTTGCCGTTGACCGAAATGCCCGTAATTAACAAACGAGTTAGCTCTTGGCGATGCCCTTGCTTTTTACGGGTTTTCTTTTTCGGCCGCATTTTGTAGACGATCAGCTTGGGGCCACGGCGATGCTCTAGGACGGTTCCTTGAACCACTACCCCAGGGACGTAGGGCTGACCCACTTGAATACTGTCATCATTCAAAAGCAGCACTTGATCAATTTCTACGGTTTCATCAGTGTCATAGGGCAGGCGATCGACATCGTAAAACCGCCCTGGCTCAACCCGTAGTTGTTTGCCACATGTTTCAATAATTGCGTAAGCCATGAATCTTATTTTTTCTCCCTGCCGTAGAGGTGATGAGCCAAACTCACCTTTTCCAAACCTTTTCCGAGCAAAACCAGCAATTTACTATCATAGATAATCATTGAGGGTTTCGTCAAATCCTGGGCAACCCCTAAGCAAACATTGAGCTAAACCATGGTTGAGATTACATTTTTGCCCGATGATATTACAGTCATGGCTGAACCGGGAGAATCCTGGCTCAGGGTGGCTGAGCGGGCCGGTATTGATATTCCCACCGGTTGTCAAATGGGGAGTTGTGGAGCCTGTACAGTGGACATTGAGGAGTTAGGGGAAATTCGCACCTGTATTTCGGCGGTACCGGCCAATATTATGGCCTGTCGGGTTTATTTATTTGCGGATCCAACTTGGTAGGATTCAATCAGTTTAAGGAAGGGCCATGGCTAAAAATGTACTTGGGGGTGAGTTAAAACCCTGCTGTCTGGATCCCCTCACGGGTTTTTATCGGGACGGTTATTGCCAAACGGGAACCGAGGATCAGGGCCGTCATGTTATTTGTGCGGAAATGACCCCGGAGTTTTTGACCTATACCCGATCGCGGGGCAATGACTTAAGTACCCCGGTACCAGCGTTTAATTTTCCAGGATTGAAACCGGGCGATCGCTGGTGTCTGTGTGCCAGTCGTTGGCGAGAAGCCCAAGAGGCTGGGGTTGCGCCCCCCGTTAGTCTGGTGGGAACCAATATCACCGCCCTAGAGATGATTCCCTTTGCCCTGTTGCAGGAGTATAGTTTGTCTGATCTGTCCTAGGGTGTCGCAACATATCACAAATAGGTGCATCACAAATAGGCCATTGGATCCTGGGGATCCCCATTGATGCGTACCTCAAAGTGCAGATGGGGCCCCGTAGACAGTCCCGTGGAACCCACTTCAGCAATGACTTGGCCCTGCTGAACCGTTTGCCCCTCTTGAACCAGTAAACGACTGGCATGGGCATAGAGGGTCGTCATGCCCCCACCATGGTTAATAATGACCGTGTTACCGTAGCCCCCAGACCACCCTGAGAGAATGACCGTTCCGGCATCTGCTGCCCGAATCGGAGTTCCCGTATCTGCGCCAAAATCCGTGCCATTGTGCAAGCGGCGGGTTCCCAGGATCGGATGGGTGCGCCAGCCAAAATTACTGGTGATAGGCGCATTAATGGGATAACTCAGTCGTCCAAGACCGCGAATCAGGGGTGGGTCTTGGGGAACGTAGCCGAGACGATCCCGCAGCAGGTTGGAAATGGCAATATTATCGCGCTCTAGTTGTTGTTCGGCGGCTAAAAGGGCCTGGCGATCGCCCCGTAATTTGGTGACTAATCCCTCTTGGACATTGGCTTCACTGGCATAGGTGAGTTTTTGCTGCTCTAGGCTCTGGCGTAATTGACTGATTTGCTGTTTTTGAAATGAAATTTGTTGGTTTTGGCGATCGAGGCGATCGCGGGCTTGATTGAGTTGCTCTAACTGGGCTTGATCCGCCGCATAGACCTGGCGCAGCCGTTGACGGCGATCGAGAAATTCATTTAAGGTTTCACTGTCAAATAAAAATGCCCAGGTTTGATTCTGGCGATGGCGTTGTAGAAATTTCAGCCGTTCCTGGGTTGCATCCAGATTCGTTTGGTAGGTTGCTTCGGTTACTTGTTGTTCCTGTTCGAGGGCGGCTAAAATCTCTTCGGCTTCCTGGAGTCGTTGATTGACATCCGTGAGTTGGTCATCAGTAATGTCAATATTTTCCTGGAGACGATCGAGACGTTCCTGGGCCGCCTGCTCTAATCGCTCAATTTGTTGCCGTTGTTGTCCCACGCCGGTCTGGTATTCCTGAATGGTTTTTTGCCACTCCTGGAGATCTTCCATGGTGGGTTGCTGATTTTGTGGACTTTGTTGATTTTGCTGACTCAATACCGGCAGAATCACTCCTCCTAAACCCAGGCCAAGGGCCAATAGGAGAGCAAAAATACGATGGGCCCTGTAGACCCGGCGGAATCGGCGGCTCAACCACCTGAAAATCATTGTTACACCCGTTTGATGCCTACACGTTGATGCCTACACGTTGATGCCTACACGTTGATGCCTAGGCATTGATACCTAGAGAGGCTCGGGCGATCGCCCAGTCTTCTTGGGTGCGAATCACCAAGACCCGTACCTGGGACTCCCGAGAGCCAATATCCCCCTTTACGGGCCGCTTTTGATTCCTATCCATATCCAGTTGCAATCCCAGGAAGGATAAACCCGTGCAGACATCGACCCGCACCGTCGCAGCATTTTCCCCCACGCCAGCGGTAAACACGAGGGCATCGAGGCCCCCTAGGGCCGGGAGCAAGCTGGCAATCATACTGCGTAGGCGATAGATATACAGGTCATAGGCCAATTGGGCTTGGGGATTTCCCTGGGCGATCGCCGCCAAGACCTGACGCAGATCACTACTGACCCCGGAGACCCCTAGGAGGCCAGACTGGCGATTGAGGAGGTGATCCAGTTGGGTTTCACTGTAGCCCTGGCGCAAAAGGTAGAGCAAAATTCCCGGATCCACATCTCCACAACGGGTTCCCATCATCAAGCCGGCCGTTGGCGTAAAGCCCATGGTGGTATCAATGCAGGTTCCCCCCTTCACCGCCGCCAAGGAACAACCATTTCCCAGGTGACAGGTGATGAGCCGTAGATTTTGGTTGGAACCTCCCAGGAGTTGGCGGGCCCGTTCACTCACGTAGCTGTGACTAATGCCGTGGAAACCATAGCGTTGAATGCCTTCGCCGTAGAGGTGGTAGGGCAGGGCATAGGTCTGGGCCACGGCGGGCAGTTGGCGATGGAAGGCCGTATCAAAGACAGCCACCTGCGGGCAATCCGGTAGCCATGCTTCGATGATCTCAATCCCTTCCAGATTGGCGGGATTGTGGAGGGGTGCAAAGGCAGCAAATTGAGCGATCGCCCCCTTAACATCGGCATCAATGGCGGTGGGTTGGTGGTAGCGATCGCCGCCGTGAACGACCCGATGGCCAACCACATCAATGGCGGCGGGGTCGGGAATTACCGCCGTTTCCCCCTGCCACAGTGTTTCCAGGAGGATTTTAACAATGGTCGGGCGATCGCCTAGGGGAACAGTATGGGTAAACTCTACAGGGGCCTGGTCTACATCGGGCGTTGCCGTAACCTTCAATTCAGCGAGATCGCCAGTGTGGCCCCAATCAATGAATCCCTCCCAAAGGGGCTGGGGGGGCAGGAGTGGTAAATGCTCCCGATCCAGGCGGTACAGACAGGCTTTTTGACTACTAGAGCCAGCATTTAAGACCAGAACTGTGGCCACCCTTCACCTCCAGTTATTGAATCCAGCTATCCAAAATCATCCAAAATAGGCTTGGGCCCGATGGCTAAGAGCGGTCAAAATATTGCCACTGGCGGCCACATACCCTGACCAATGCTCCACATCACCACGATTGTAGTGGGGTAAGCTTTGATCCAGGTAAACCAATTGGCCCCCCGCCTCTTGAAGAATCAGATCCGGTGCGGCCAAATCCCAATCCTTGGGGGCTGACCGGCTGGGTACACCCAAGTAGACATCCCCTTCCCCTTGACAAATGGCGGCAATTTTACAGCCAATACTACCCATGGGAATGAGGGTGGGGCGGGGTAACTCCTGCATAAATGCCTGGAGGCGATCGCTGGTGTGGGTGCGACTAACTAAAATCCGCAGATCATCTAAAATATTTGCATCTGCATTTACTTCTACATCTACAGGAGGGGTTGGGGGAATGGACAACCGCTGTCGCCCCTGGGCCGTTTCCCGATAGGTTCCTTGGCCGACAATGGCCGTATAAAGGGCCTGCCGTTCTGGCCAGGCCACCACCGCTAAAATGGGCCGGTGTTGATGCACCAAGGCAATGTGAATGGCATAGTCCCCGGTGTGATGAATAAAATCCTGGGTTCCGTCTAGGGGATCAATCAACCATTGGTAAGGCTGGGGAATGGCTGGCCCTGGTTGGTAGGTTTCTTCCGTCAAATAGCCAAATTGTTCAGGGTCAAGTTCAGCCTCTAGGTTTTGCCGCAGAAAGGCATCCACGGTTCGATCCGCTGTTGTCACTGGGCCACCCTGTTTATCTTCAATGTCCAGGGCAATGTCACCCCGATAGTATTGGCGCAGGCGATCGCTGGCCTGCCACGCCAAAGGCCGCACCATTTCCAGTAATGCCTCTAGGTCGCTTGTGTCCAGAATTTTCAGGGGCATTTTAGAGTACCTGGGTGGGAATACCGGCTGGAATGGCTGCAATCAATTTCTTTGTATAGTCGGCCTGGGGATGGCGGTAGAGTTCTTCAGCGGCCGCTAATTCTTCAATTTTGCCTGCGTACATCACCATGATGCGATCGCCCATGAATTTCACCACACTCAAGTCATGGGAAATAAACAAATAGGTTAAATTAAATTCTGCCTGGAGTTCCTTCAAGAGGTTTAAGACCTGGGCCTGAACAGACACATCCAAGGCCGACACCGACTCATCACAGACAATTAACTGGGGTTGTAGGGCGAGGGCGCGGGCAATACACAATCGTTGCCGTTGTCCCCCGGAAAATTCATGGGGATACCGCCTCAAAATCTTTGGATCGAGCCCAACCCGTTCCAGCAAGTATTCCACCCGCTGAATATGCTGCTGTTTTGGGGTTTTCGGCTGATGAATTCGCAGCGGTTCCATCACCGCCTCGCCAATGGTCAAACGGGGATTTAGGGAACTGTAGGGATCCTGGAAAATAATTTGCATTTTTTGCCGGAACTGCCGCAGTTGTTGCCGAGACAGGCCGGTTATCCGTTCCCCTTGAAAGCGAACCTGACCCCCGCTACTGGGGATTAATTGCAGCACCGCCCGGCCCAAGGTGGTTTTACCACAGCCGGATTCCCCCACTAACCCTAGGGTTTCCCCCGGATAAATGTGAAACGAGACATCATTGACGGCGGCCACATAGCGTTTGGGCTGGCCCCAGGCTGACCGCACTGGATACAACACCCGCAGATGCTCTACCTCCACTAGGGGCGATCGCCGTTGCAGTTGGGCCAATCGTTCTTGCTGGTCATCCTCACTGACTTCCTCCACCGAGGGAGGCGAAGCCGCTGCATCCAGAAAATCGGCCACCGTGGGTAAAATCTTCAGCCGTTGATCAAGGCGGGGACGGCAGGCCAACAGACCGCGGGTATAGGGATGTCGGGGTTCACGAAAAATCTGGGAGACGCTTCCCGATTCGACGATCGCCCCTTGGTACATCACCGCCACCCGATCCGCCAGTTCCGCAATAATGCCTAGATCGTGGGTGACAAAAATTAGGGAGAGTTGGTATTTCTTTTGGAGATCGCTCAAAAGTCGTAAAATCGTTGCCTGAACGGTGACATCTAGGGCCGTTGTTGGTTCATCGGCCAAGAGGAGGGCCGGCTGGGTAGCCATGGCCATGGCAATCATCACCCGTTGAATTTGGCCACCGGATAATTGATGGGGATAGCGATCTAAAAAAGCCCGTTTAGTGTCATTGATCCCATGCTGAAGTTGCTCCGGACTGGGAGAGCTACCCCCATTTTCCTGTTGCCATTCCCGAATGTATTGCTCCGATAGGACATCATCCCTGGGAATCAGTTGCACATCCTGGAGGAGGGCGATCGCCTGGCGACGGGCCGCAGCCATGGAAAGGGATTGGTGCTGGCGTAGGGCTTCAATAATCTGAAATCCACAGGTATAGACTGGGTTGAGGGAACTCATCGGTTCTTGGAACACCATGCCAATCTGCGCCCCCCGCACCCCTTGCATCTCCTGGGCAGAGAGTTCCAAAAGATTGATTGGGTCAGATTCCGGCCGGGCCATGAATTCAATCCGGCCCCCCGTCACTTGCCCCGGAGCAGAAATCAACCCCATGACCGCCAAACAGGTGACGGACTTACCGGAACCGGATTCCCCAACAATTCCTAGGGTTTGGCCCCGCTCCACCTGAAAGGAAACCCGATCCACCGCTGTAGACTCGGCATCTCCCCGACCAAACCTTACCGACAGGTCTTGAACCGTGAGCACAACATCAGCCATGGGCAAAATTAACGCAACTGGGACAAAGCCATCGATAATGGTGACATAAACCGCAAAACTTAAGAATTCTGTACATTATTATGCTAAAGATTCGTTTATTATCAAGGGCAAACGACTGAATTGCTCCCTAAAAGAGATTATTACTGTAACCATAGATGAACATACCCCAATAATGTCATGCAAGATCGGCGTACCTCCAGCGATAATGACCAAACATTACACAATAGTCCCTTCTTCCAGGACTTGCCTGCGGGGGTTCTTGACTCTGCCCTAGCCCATGTTGTCACCCGTCAGCATCCGGCCAATCGAGTCATTTTGCTCGAAAATGATTGGGGTACATCCGTTTATTTTATTCTTAACGGTTGGGTCAAGATCCGCACCTACAATATTGACGGCAAAGAAGTGACCCTGAATATTCTTGGCAAAGGTGAACTCTTTGGGGAAATGGCTCCCCTTGAAGAAGTGCCTCGATCCACGGATGTGATTACCTTGACCCCCACCGTTGTTGCTAATATGCCCGCCACGGATTTCGTCCATTTAGTGAATACGGAACCCCAGGCCGGCATACGCTTAGCCAAACTTATGGCCCGACGACTCCGCCAACTCAATCGCCGCTTACGTCTGCGGGAATCCGATAGTACCTCCCGTGTCGCCGATATTTTGTTATTCCTGGCAGATGGTCAGGGTAAGCAGGGCCCCTCCGGTTTAGAAATTCCCAACTTACCCCACCGGGAACTCAGCAGCTTGAGTGGCATGGCCCGGGAAACGGTGACCCGTGTCCTTGGCAAATTAGAGAAAAAGGGGATGATTCGGCGGGATCAGGATAGTCTCTGCATTACGGATATCCGGGCCCTAGAAAATTTATTACTTTAGAAAAAAGTACGGTTTTACCCCTAGTCTGGGGGGAAAGGAACGGGCTATGGTCAAGCTATGGTCAAAAAAGCGGCGTTATAGCAACGGTATCAACGGTTGAAGACCTACGTCCCTTTCGGTGTTACTTCGCCATGGATGGTATCACTACCACCCTAAATTCTGCCTCTGGGCGATCGCCCCAGGGGAGTGATAATCATCGATCTTCGCAGCTTTTGTGGCAGTGGCAGGCGGGAGTCGCGGCATTAACGGATCTCCTGGATCGGACTGGGGGCCACAAGGGTTATATTCTCTCGGGCCCAACCGTCACGATGGAGCGGACTCATTTTTCCGTGGTTGTCCTCAGTCCCCAAAGCCATGGTCAGCGATACCTGCCCAGTTCCCCAGCGGATCATTTAACCTCAAACCGACTAAGTTCAAACCTAGAGATTATTGACGTTCCGCCTAAGACCCCGATTATTCAAATCCCCTTTTGCCTTGTTTTCAGCCAAGAGGTCTCCGTTCTCCTTCGGTTTGTGCCCCAGGAAGGATTACGGTTTTCCTTTGATCCGGCGGACTTGCAGGACTTTTGGCAGGGCCTAGAGGCAACCCTATTACCATCCCGTTCCCATACCCTCGCTCCCCTCACTGCCTGGATGGCCTCAACGGGTTCGGGCACTGGCTTGGGAGTACCAGATTACCGTTGGGTGAGCTATTTTGGCCAACGGCTACTGTACCATAGTCCATCCCCCACCCCCGTAACCACCGTGAAGGGGACCGCCCCCCGTTCTTCGCCGCCATCAACTGATCTAGATTTGCTTCAGGCCCTATCCCATGAAATTCAAACGCCCCTGGCCACGATTCATACCCTGACTCAATTGGTGTTACGTCAGCAAAATTTACCGGCGAAGGTTCACCATTATTTACAGATCATTGCCCAGGAATGCAGTGAGCAAATTACTCGCTTTCGTTTACTCCTGCGGGCCGCAGATATGATCGCCTCGAATCAGGGGGGCTGTCCAACTGCCCTGAGTGCCACATCCCTAGAGGATATTTTGGCCATGAGTGTTCCGCGCTGGCAAAAACAGGCGGCCCGTCGCCATCTCACCTTAACGATCCACTCTCCCCCATCCCTACCTGCGGTAATGAGTGATCCGAGTCATTTAGATCAGGTGCTGACGGGGCTGGTGGAATATTTTAGCCAAACCCTGCCGCCAGGCAGTGAACTACACCTGGAATTTAGTCTGGCGGGTTCCCAACTGAAACTGGAATTACGATCGCCCCAACCGGGTAAACCAGCTAAGTTAGCAAGTCTGGGGAAATTACTGCTCTTACATCCAGAAACGGGGCATTTGAGTCTGAACTTTACTGCCGCTAAACATCTCCTGGAAGCGGTGGGGGCCAAGTTGACGGTACGGGGCGATCGCCACCGGGGAGAAATCCTCACCCTCTATTTACCCTTGGGGATGGATTGATATTGCCGTGGGCGGCTGGCATTGGGGACAGTAATGGCTGGAGCGACCCCCGAGGCGGAGACGTTCAATGGGACTCTGGCATCGCCGACAGGGATTTCCCTTGCGTCCATAGACCCAGGCCTGACCGCTGTAGTGACCATTGACTCCCTCAGGACTGACGAAATTACGGATGGTTGTCCCACCAGCTTGAATTCCTTGGTCAAGAACGATGCAAATCTGTTGATGGAGGAGGGCTACCTCGGTCGTTGTCAGGGATGCTGCAATCCGCTGGGGATGAAGACCACTTAAAAATAATGATTCGTCGGCATAAATATTGCCCATCCCAGCAACAACTCCTTGGTCTAATAAGACCGTTTTGATGGGACGATGGGTAGATTTTAACTTTTGGTATAAATATTCACAGCTAAACCCGGGTTCTAGGGGTTCGGGGCCCAAACGGCTAAGGCCAGAGATAATATGTTCGGGGCGATCGCCGGGGGGAACCCACCACATTCGCCCAAAGGTGCGTTGATCCACAAAGCGAAGTTCATGGCCAGAGACAAAGAAAAGGCGAACCCGCGTATGGGTACAGGGGGGAGATGGTGCCGATAACCACAGGAGTTGACCGGACATCCGTAGATGCACCCCCAGGAAGCCACCGTTACTCAGTTGCCCTAAAAGATACTTGCCCCGTCGTTTCCAACCAGTCAGAGATTGCCCCGTCAATTCCGTCAAAAAGTCTAGGGAAGACACACCCCCAGCGATCGCACGAGCCAGAAGCACATCCCCACCAGTGATGCTCTGGTGCAGGGTAACGGCTTCTAGCCCGCGACGAACCGTTTCAACTTCCGGTAACTCTGGCACGCTCTTAGACGGAGGGTTACAGCCCTAGGGATTATTTACCCTTTTTCGGTGCTGCAACTTCTTGAATTTCATGGAGACCAAAGTTATTGGTATTGACTCCACCGGCGTTACCACTGAAGCCCGTATAGTTGACTTTTTCAAAACGAACGATCACCGGGTATTTGATTCCACTTTGATCAACCGAGGCAACAGTGCCTACTTCGTTGTACCAGTAAGATTCTGGACGTAGAATTTTTACTTTAGAACCGCGTTGCACCATGGATAAAGTCCTACATTGTTAGTTACGGCTAGGGTCTAGGTTACTATGTCTTTACGCCCAAGTGACCATTACTCCACAAAGGTTTACACAAGCAGGCAGACCATGGCGATCGCCCTAGAATGGATTGTTTTTCAAGGTAAATAAAGCTCCTCTTGTCAACCCCCTACTAAAATTCGCCGCTGTTAAAATTCAGCATTCCCAGGACTGCGGGGGAAGGGGATCACATCGCGAATATTTTCCATGCCGGTCATAAACTGCACCAATCGCTCAAAGCCCAAACCAAACCCCGCGTGGGGTACGGTTCCAAATCGGCGCAGGTCTAAGTACCACCAGTAGGCATCCAGTTCCAGCCCTTGGGCGGTGATCCGCTCCTCCAGACCCTCTAGCCGCTCTTCTCGCTGGGAGCCACCAATGATTTCGCCAATTTTAGGAGCGAGAACATCCATGGCCGCCACGGTTTTGCCATCGTCGTTTAAGCGCATATAAAAGGCTTTAATTTCGGCGGGGTAGTCACTGACAATGACGGGGCGTTGGCAATAGTCCTCCGCCAGATACCGCTCATGCTCGGACTGTAAATCTAACCCCCAGGCGACGGGAAACTCAAAGGAACGGTTACTCTTTTCCAGGAGGGCGATCGCCTCGGTGTAGGTCAACCGGGCAAATTCCTGATGAATGATTTGCTCGGCGGTGGCAAGGACGGTGCCATCAATCCGATCCTGGAAAAATTGCATATCCTCTGGGCAGCGATCGCAGACGTAGGCAAAAATATGCTTCAAAAATGCCTCCGCTAGATCCATATCCCCCTGAAGATTACAAAAGGCCATCTCCGGTTCCACCATCCAAAATTCCGCCAAGTGCCGCGACGTATTGGAATTTTCCGCCCGAAAGGTGGGGCCAAAGGTGTAGACATTACTAAAGGCAGTGGCCATGATTTCCGCTTCCAGTTGACCACTCACCGTCAGATAGGCGCGGCGGCCAAAAAAGTCTTGGCTAAAATCAATGTTCTGTTCCGGGGTACGCGGTGGGTTCTCCAAATCCAAATTGGTGACGGTAAAGAGTTCCCCCGCCCCTTCACAATCACTGGCGGTGACAACGGGGGTATGGATCCACAAAAAACCCCGCTCTTGAAAAAACTGATGAATTGCTGTGGCACAGGCATTTCGCACCCGCATCACCGCTCCAATGGTATTAGTGCGTCCCCGCAGATGGCCAATGGTGCGTAAAAATTCAAAACTGTGGCGTTTCTTTTGCAGGGGGTAGGTTTCTGTATCCGCTGTTCCCCAAATCTTCACCGTGGCCGCCCGTAGCTCAACCCGTTGATTTTTTCCCTGGGAAGCGACTAATTCCCCCTTAAATTCAACGGCAGTGCCCGTCGTCAATTGTTTGCTGAGGGGTTCATAGTCCGGTAAATCTGCGGAAAAGACCACCTGTAGCCCGGACAAGGACGAGCCATCATTTACCTCAACAAAGGAAAACTCCTTCAGGGATCGCTTGGTACGCACCCACCCTTTGACTTGGAGGCGATCTCCGGGGGTGCCATGGCGGAGAATTTCAATAATGGGGCGATGGATGGTCATGCTTGCACATTCGATAAAATAGACTCGTGAATCTATAATAATTAAAATTCATTATACAATGGAATAACTGTTCAATTACCTTTAGTCATGGGCTTGACTTAGAGCAGAGCAATTTTTCTGTTTGTAATTTTCCTTTATGTAATTAAAGTCATTAGGTTTTATTCTGTACTCTTCTGTATCACTGGCTGCGATGGATATTCTCATTGTTGAAGACGATCGCGACATTGCCCAACTTTTGCAAGATATTCTTGAAAACGATGGTTTTACGAGTTATGTTTGCCGTGACGGTTTCACTGCCCTGCGCTACAGCCAAGAGCAGCAGCCGGATTTAATTATTCTAGATTGGTTGATTCCCGGATTAGATGGCCTAGAACTCTGTGCCCGACTGCGCCAAAAACCCATAGGCAAGGAACCCTATATTTTGATGCTGACGGCCAAGGCGGAAGAAATTGATCTGGTCATTGGCCTATCTACTGGGGCCGATGACTACATTGTCAAACCCTTTAGTCCAAGGGAATTACTAGCACGGGTGCGGGCCCTGCTACGCCGGAGTTTACGCCACAATAGCCAGACCCAAGCCCACCATACCCCTAGTTTTACCATTGATATTGAGCAACGCCAGGCAACGCGCCATCTCCCCCATCAAGAACCGGAACCCCTGGATCTAACCACCCTGGAGTTTGACTTACTCAGTATTTTTGTGAGTGCCCCAGGGCGGGTATGGCAACGGGGACAACTCATTGAACGGGTTTGGGGGGATGATTACTTTGGAGACGATCGGGTGGTAGATACCCATATTGCCCGACTGCGTAAAAAAGTGGAATTGAACCCATCCCATCCCAGCTTTATTAAAACAGTGATTGGGGTAGGTTATAAGTTTGAAGACGGTTAAGCGTTTACCGTTCCCATTAGCCTGCGGTGATTGCCTTCAATGGTATGATAATAGAAAAGTCCATACACTCTCCCATTGATATATGCAAGTCAAGGATTTAACAGTTGAAGAGCTTAAGCTTTTGATCCAGGAGACTGTTGCCGAAACGCTTCATACTCTATTAGCTGACCCTGACGAGGGAAAGCAACTAAAACCAGAGGTGAAGCAACAACTGATAGCTTCTCTGAAAAGAACTCAAGCTGGAGAGCGGGGGGTTTCGGCTGAAGAAGTGGCAAGAAAACTTGGACTGGTTTGGCAATGAGCTATAGTGTTGAATTTACTCCGGAGGATCTGGATAGTTTAGGAGAGCTTACGCCAACTATTCAAGGGCGTATCTTGCGAAAAATTCGTTGGTTGTCCGAGAACTTTGATGATGTAACCCCTCAAGCCTTAAGTGCAGATTTGAGTGGACTTTTCAAACTCAGAGTCGTTGATTATCGAATTATTTACTCCTTTGGTACTGAAGTACAGATTATCACTATTCATAAGATTGGGCATCGTAGAGATGTCTATAAATTGAGAGGCTGATTTAAGCTTACTCCTACCTTGATCTACAATCCAATGCGTTTCACATTCTACAAATTATGTAAATCCAGCGATCTAATGGTTCTGTTAGACTTGGTAAAAGCTGACTGGGCAAAATAATGAAAAAGCTCAAGGGCTTTATAAACGCTGCATCAAGGCCCATTGAACCAAAATCAAAGCATACGAAATCTAGAACCAGCCAATCTGTCATACAAAAACAGTTTGTAGTTCGCAAGGACATTAGTCATTTACAGCACAAAGAGAGTGGTTAGAATAAGGAATTGGTTCAACAAGTAATTGAGATAGTAAATGCTCCGCAGCAATGGCAAACGCAAGGTAGTCAAGACGACCTCCGATCATAGTTCCAACCACGGAGCTAGCATCTGCTGAGTAGTCTGGCGTTTGTTCCACCCATCTATCTTTAGCACGTCCCTCCCCTTTAAAGTAATCAATAACGTGCTCACGCATATTTCTCAAGTCGATTATCTTTACTTTGTCAAAGCTATCAATTTTACTGAAGTCAACACGGGTGCATAATCCCAGTTCTTCAACCCATTTACGATATTCAATAAGTTTATGTGCTGCAATGACAAAGAAATGATCTTCAGAGTGAGAGTTATGTATTGCTTCTATGCGTTTTTTAAAGGGCCGCATAATCTCTTCAATGTCAAGTTTCTTTTTTGCTGCCGTCACTCTTTGTGCTTGTAAGACAACTGCACGAGTCCATTGAACTAAGCCTTCAAAAGCCATAAATTGCTCTTCATCTAGCGACATGATAGGTATTCGTGAACTCTGTGCCATGATTGCCAAACCTTTAATTGAAAATAAATCCGGTCTAACTAATAATTTACCAGAGTCGTAATCGGCACATCCGGTAATAGGTTGCGCCCATTGAGTTCCATCAGTTCCACAATAAAGGCAAACCCTGTCAACTCTCCCTCGGACTGTTGAATCAGTTGGGCGGCGGCAGCGGCGGTACCACCCGTGGCAATGAGGTCATCGACCACTAAGACCTTTCTGTCTGGTTGAACGGCATCTTGGTGCATTTCCAGGCGATCGCTACCATACTCCAGACTATATTCAACGGCATAGACGGGCGAACAAAGCTTACCGGGTTTCCGCAGGGGAATAAAACCGACACCCAGACGATAGGCCAGGGGAGCACCAAAGATAAACCCTCGGGATTCAATGCCAGCAATATAGTCGATTTTCTGACCTTGATAGCGATCGGCTAATTGATCAATCACATACCTTAGCCCCGCTTGATCTTGGAGCAGAGTGGTTAAATCCCGAAATAGGATTCCTGGCTTGGGAAAATCAGGTACATCACGAATCAGAGCTTTTAAGTCCATAGTAGCCTAAGGGGTATCGGAAGGTTGTCTGCAAAAATCCTACACTCTGACATCCTCTTCCAGCAACCCTAGCGGGGATGTGTTGTATGTGTTTGCTCTATTGTCCATAACAGTTCTGAATCTAGATTTTTGGAGATGCCCTTATGCTGATCATGCAGCTTGACTAAATGCTAACCGCCAGCAACCGGGGGAATAAAGACCACTCGATCCTGATCCTGAATAACACTATCCAAATCTGCAAATTCATCATTCACGGCTACTTTTATTTGATGCTCTAATAAATGAAACTGGTATTTTTCTGCCAAATAGCGATAAAGCTCCCGATAGCTCGTCAACTCTAGGGTTAGGTTTTCTGTGGTGATACCGGCTTGTTCTTGAAGGGCCGCAAAGTACTGCACTGTAATGGTTTTAGGGAAGGTGTTAGAGTTGGACATTTTCGTATTCTTGGGGGGTATTAATATTGGCAATGGATTGGGGGCGATCGCAGGGGATGAGATGGCAATTGGTCATTTGTAGAAGTTTGACGGGGCAATAGATGCCAGCGGCCACGGCTTTTTGAAATACATCTAGGGCTAGGGGAGTATAGATTCCACACAGGGCTTCGGGAAACCCTTTTTCTGGATTTTGGTAACAGGTGGCTACCACGTCTTCACGGTAATGGCTGAGGAGATATTCGATCAAGGGGCCATGAATATAGGCTAAATCACAGGCGACAATGAGCCAATTGACATCTGGATGAGTTTCCAGGGCCGTCAAAATACCGGCAATGGGGCCCACACTAGGATGGTGATCTACGAGGGTCGGTAAGGATTCTAGGGGCGTTCCCTGCCACTGCTGCGATCGCCCGGATAGATAGACCTGCTCGCAATATTGACTTAAAAGATCATAAATATACTGGCCATGGGGTTTGTCGTGGTAATCAATCAGGGCCTTATCCCGCTGCATTCGCCGACTCTCACCGCCGGTTAACACAAGTCCGTAGAGGGGCCGTTCCGCCTTCGTTTTTTTACCGCCACTTTTGGCCAGAAGTTTGGTTTCTTTAATCAAAATATCTGAAGACACCGCTTTACACATGTCGTAAATCGTCAGGGCGGCGATCGCGGCACCATGGAGAGCTTCCATTTCCACGCCGGTTTTCCCCTGGGTCTTCACTTCACAGCGAATCGTCACCACTAAAGGAGTCTCTTGCTGATCCGCTGACGGGTTTTCAATGGATGGATGCCCAATTTGAATCTCAAACTTACAGGAATCAATGGGCAGGGCATGGCAAAAGGGAATCATCTCCGAGGTTTTTTTCACAGCCATTGTGCCCGCAATAATCGCCGTTTGGCAGACGGGGCCTTTTTTTAGGTGGAGATCTTGCCCCTGGAGATAGGGACGCAAGGCTGCGGGTAGTTCAACTTGGGCCTGGGCCACAGCCCGGCGATCGCTGCTGGACTTGGCACTAATATCCACCATGGTGGGTTGGTGATGGTCATCAATGTGATTGAGCATTCCGGCGATCTAGGGTTTTCTAGCCTCCAATTTGATACATGGCATGGGGAACCTCTGAGGGTCTCAGGTAGGGTTTCATCTCCAGTAAGTCCCGATAGAGCCCCTGGCGGTGTGCGAGTGTCGTGTTTTTGAGGGAGCGGCCGTCAGTTTTCAGAAGACAGGCCCGCAGGATGCCATCAGCAGAGAGTCGCCAGCGGGAGCAGTGACCACAAAAGGGTTGGGATTCGGAGGCAATAAAGCCAATCCGGGCCCCGCAATCCGTGACAAAATTAAACGATGTTGAGTCCTCCGGCTGGGATAGGGGGGTGAGATGGTAGTGGGTTTTCAGGCACTTTAGTAACTCCTGGGCGGAAATAAAGCGGTCTCCCTGGGTTTCGCAGGCATAGCCAATCCGCATCAGTTCTAAGAATCGCACGTCAATATCGAGGGCTTTAGCATATTCGACAAACTCGCCAATTTCATGATCATTGATCCCCCGCATCACCACCATATTAATTTTGATCCTAAACCCCTGACTCCGGGCTTGGTGAATATGATCCTTGATTGTGTCTAGGCGATCGCCGTGGGTAATGCGCTGAAAATTATCGGGATTGAGGCTATCCAGACTAATATTGAGATGGTGAATCCCTAGCTGCCACAGGGCTTCCAAATAGCGATCCAGGAAAACCCCATTCGTGGTTAAGCCAATTTTTTTCAGGGGCAGTTGGGCTAATCTCGTGGCAATCTCTAAAAAATCCTGCCTGAGTAACGGCTCTCCCCCGGTCAGACGAATTTCTTCTAACCCCAACTCCACTAATTCTTGGGCAATGGCTTGGTACTCCTGAGGACGCAAATAACTGTCCTTGGCGATAAAGGTGGCATCCACAGGCATACAGTACTGGCAACGCAGATTACACTGATCCGTCAAGGAAATGCGTAGCTTGCGAATGCGGCGGCCGTGGGTATCAATGAGGGTAAGGGTCATGGCGATCGCCAGGGAAAAAATCGATAACAAGTGCCCGCCGGAAAATGGCAGGACTCCTTGGGAAGTTCCAGAAAGCCATCACTCTCTGCTAGGGCAATGAACTCCCCGGAATTTTTAATGGTCAGGGGTTGGGCCCTGATCACTGCGTCCTCACCATAGGTTAGTTTGACGGGCACAAAATAGGTCAGGTCTTTCCTAAAGATGACTTCTTCCTGAAGTTGAGCATAGATCACGGGGGTTTTTAACACATAGCGATGGAGGCAGACCAAACTAGAAACCGGATTGCCCGGTAATCCTAAAACCACGGTGTTGTATTGATGATCGATGCCAAACCAGAGGGGCTTACCCGGCCGTTGGCTGACCCCCTGAATATAGCGAGTTACCCCCGCCCCCTGCCACAGATCCGGTAAGTAATCAAATTTGCCCTTGGAGACACCGCCGGAATAGATTAACACATCATATTTTTGGCGATTTTCCTGGTAATGATCGATCATTCGTGGGCGATCGTCCATGAGATGATCTAGGTCAACACCATCATAGCCATGGCACCGCAGAGAAGCCTTCAGGGCATAGATATTCGATTTGCGCAGTTGGTGGGGTTGGGGCCTCTGGTGGGGGTCAATGAGTTCTTTGCCGGTAGAAATGAGTTTAATGCGTGGGTTCCGGGCACAGTTGAGACTGGCGTATCCCATGGATGCGGCAATTCCCCAGCGGGGGCCATTTAAGACCCTGTGAGACGGTAAGACCTCTGCCCTCAAGGGACAATCACTCCCCTGTAAGTGAATATTATCAAAGGCGTTTCGCTGCTGTTCTCCGACAATGCGGGCAATGCCTGAATCAATCTGGATCTCCTCATAGGGAATCACTAGATCAGCTCCCTTGGGCAAGGGGCATCCCGTCATTACTTCTAAGCAGGAATTAGGGCCCCCTAACTCTATCCTTGGCTCACCGGCCGCCACCACCCCGACAATGGCAAATTCCCGCTGGCCCCGTTCATAGGTAGACCAAGCTATGGCAATGCCGTCCATCATTACCCGGTGTACCGGCGGATAGGGGCGATCGGCAAAAATAGGCTCAGTGGTGGTCAAAGAGCTTAATTGCTCAATAGTCACTGGAACCTCACCCCAGTTGGGCCAATGGGTGTCAATCAGCTTGGCGGCATCCTCAACACTAATCAATCTTAGCCATCCTTGACTCTCTAGCCCTTTCTCCTAAGGATTAATTTTTGCTATCCCCAGTCCATTGAACATTTAGACAACACCAGTCTTGTTTTCGCCACACACTACCCACCTGCCAACCATGGGTTTCCAGGATTTCGGTGAGATCATTGGCTTGTTCTAACAGCAATCCACTAAAAATGGCCCAAGTATGGGGTTTGATAATACGACTTAAGTGGGGAATAATATCCCCAATCACATCTGCCAAAATATTACATAAAATGCCATCCACCGTCACCGGAATTTTTTCATGGCTACCCTGGCTCACAACTAATTGCTGGGCTGTAACTAAATTCAAGTCCCGACTTTTCAGGGTTGCCGTTACCGCTAAGGGATCCGTATCTACGGCATAGACTTTTTCCGCCCCCAACAAAATGGCTGCCACCGATAAAATGCCACTGCCACAGCCAATATCAGCGATCGCCACTGAACCCAGAGGTTCAAAGGTATCATCCAGTTGCATTTCCAGAGCTTCTAGGCACAATTGGGTCGTGGGATGGGTCCCGGTGCCAAAGGCCATGCCCGGATCCAATTTCAATAGTAATCGCTCCCCTAGGGGAGGTGGCTCCCGCCAATCGGGACAAATGATCAGGCGATCGCCCACATTAATGGGATGCCAGTAATCTTGCCAACTATGGGCCCAGTCCTCTTCCCTGACCAGTTGCCAACGGAGTTGGGGGCGCAAATAGCCCTGGGAGACCACATCCTGCTCAATCCAAACCCCTAGGGCGGCAATATCCAGCAGGGTCACTTGCTTTTGGGGAATATAGGCCTGCACGGATAGCTGCCCCTGATGCTGTTGACTTGCCGTTCCCTGACAGCCAAAATCCTGGAGCCGCCAGTAGACAATATCCTCCGCAGCGGCCTGGGTAATAACGGTGACTTCCCACCAGCGATTAATCAAGCCAGCCTGCCTAACAACGGATCCTAGAGATTAACAATGTAGGCATCACGAATTCCCTGCACCTTCGTAATTTCTGCCAGTAATCCTTCCGGGAGGGGATCATCCAAACTAATCACCATCACCGCATTACCCCGTACCATCTTCCGGCCCACCTGCATACTGGCAATGTTGACATTAAAGCTACCCAGGTTAGAGCCGATCTTGCCGATAATACCGGGCATATCGCGGTGCAGCGTCAGCAGCATGTGCCGGGTTGGGGAGACATTAATCGGAAAATCATCAATACTGGTAATCCGCAATTCATGCTCACCCAGTAGGGCACCCGTTACCGAACGGCTTTCTAGGGGCCCCTTGGCGATCAAACACAGGGAACCGGAATAATCCCGCTGGGAGGCATCCCGAGTTTCAATCACCCGAATACCGCGCTCCTTGGCTTCCAGACCCGCATTCACATAGTTGACCCGTTCCCGCAATGCCGGGGACAATAACCCTTTCAGGGCGGCAATGACAATGGGTTGGCTATCATTACTGGCCAGTTCTCCCTGGAGACGCACCTCCAAGGATTCAATCCGACCCCCCGCTAACTGCCCCACTAAATTGCCCAGGGTTTCCGCTAACTGCATATAGGGAGTCAGTTTTTCGAGAATATCGGGGCGGAGTCCGGGAATATTCACCGCCGATCGCGCCGGCAGTCCCAGCAGCACATCCCGAATTTGCTCTGCCACATCAATGGCCACATTGGCTTGAGCTTCCTCGGTGGAGGCCCCCAAATGGGGGGTGAGAATCGCTTCCATGCCTAGGGATCTTAAGGCAGATTCCCCCAGGGGTTCCTCTTCAAAAACATCTAGGGCTGCCCCGGCAATTTGTCCCTCTTTCAGGGCGGTGACGAGGGCCATTTCATCAATGATGCCGCCCCTGGCACAGTTAATAATGCGGGCGGTGGGCTTCATTTTAGCCAAAGTGTCGCCACTAATTAAATGCTGAGTTTCCGGGGTTTTAGGTAAGTGAAGGGTAATAAAGTCAGATTCGGAAAATAAGACATCTAGCTCCACTAAACGACAACCCAATTGATCGGCCCGCTCCGTGGACAAAAAGGGATCATAGGCTAATAATTTCATGCCCATAGCCCGGGCCACGGTGGCGACGTGGGAACCAATTTTTCCAAGGCCAATAATACCTAGGGTTTTTTTATAAATTTCTACGCCAGTGAACCGCTTCCGATCCCATTTGCCTGCTTTCATGGATTCGTTGGCATCAGGAATATGGCGGGCTAGGGACATCATCATGGCCAGGGTATGCTCCGCCGCAGCAATGGTATTTCCTTCGGGGGAGTTCACCACAATGATGCCCTTACGGGTGGCCGCCGGAACATCAATATTATCGACACCGACCCCAGCCCGACCAATGATCTTCAACTGATGGGCCGCCTCAATCACCTCTTGGGTTACTTTCGTACCTGACCGAATCATCAGGGCATCGTAGCCAGGAATCATAGCTGCCAATTCTGCCGGAGATAAGCCGGTATGAATATCAACCTGAGCAACCTGGGCTAATAAATCAATCCCCACCTGCTCAATAGGATCGGAAACAAGAACTTTTGGCATATTTTCTATTGCTAACCTAATTGCCCCAAAGTGAGATTGTAGCAAAAAAGGGAACCACTCCAAGACTAGGAAGGTTGCTCCTTGACGACGGCGGAGTCTCGGGGCTGATGGGGGCACTAATTCAGGTATCTTGGCCCATTCCTGCCCCAATTGTGGATTAGATCGGCAATTCGATACACTAGAGAGCGTAAGCCACCGATGAGCAAGGTTATGACTGAGGCCCCTATTATTCCCTTAATTGTTACCGCTGTTGCTAATTTTTTACAGATTTATCTCGTTATTCTATTGATTCGGGTATTACTGACCTGGTTTCCCAATGTGAATTGGTCGAATCCCCCCTTTAATATTCTCAGCCAGCTAACGGATCCCTACTTAAATATTTTTCGTGGACTGATTCCGCCCCTAGGGGGCCTAGATTTTTCCCCCATCATTGCCTTCCTGTTACTCCAATTCCTGGTGGGGGTTCTGGCTAGCTTTTCCGGTGGCAGTAGTTTCTTCTAGACCCTAGCCCCCCCAGTCCCATTGTCCCCTTCCGATGGCTGATTTTTTTAATACCTATGGCTTTTTGCTGGTCTCCATGACCTTGGGGGCGATGCTGGGCCTATCTCTGTATCTACCACTGATGGCGGGGCAACTCTCTTTGGCTAGTCCAGGATTCTATGCCTTGGGGGGCTATGTCGCTGCCATTATTTCGACGCGGGTTCCGACGACGGCGGGGGAACTCTATCCCCTGGGTTGGGTGATTCTGGAGGTCTTGCTGGCGGGGGCGTTGAGTGCCCTGTTGGGTCTGGGGCTGGGAATTCCGGTCTTGCGATTGCGGGGCATTTATCTGGCGATCGCCACGATTGCCTTTGGGGAAGTGCTGCGGGTTTTAGCCCTGAACTTAGAACTTACCGGGGGGGCGATCGGTATTTTTGGGATTCCCCAACCCTTTCGTCACTCTATCGAGTACCTCTGGCTATCCCTGCCCCTCCTCGTCCTGAGTATGGTGTTTTTATACCGCTTAGAAACGATGCGGGCCGGCCGAGCCATGGATGCGATTCGTACCGATGAATTAGCCGCCACCTGCCTTGGCATTAACCCCATGGTCTATAAGGTACTGGCGTTTACCTTGGGTGCTATTTTAGCGGGGATGGTGGGGGCCGTTAGTGCCCATTTTCTCAACACCTGGAATCCCCGCCAGGGAACCTTTGATGCCGGAATTCTCTATCTGACGGCGGTTCTCATTGGTGGCAACCGCACCTTTTTGGGCCCTGTCTTAGGCGGAATGATTTTTACCGCCTTACCAGAAGTCCTAAGGGCGATCGCCGATCAACCGGGTTTACCCCAGGGGCTCGCTAGTTTTTTTCGGGATGGCCGCCTGATTCTCTACGGTGTCTTGATTGTTCTCGGCAGCTTGTTTTTTCCCTATGGATTAGTACAGCGATCCACGGCGCGGAGATGGCTGGATACCCTGGTGCGTTTAAGTATCAGTTTCAGCAAAGGCCTGCTAAAGCTAGGCCGCTGGAAAGAGCAATAGGACTAATCCCTGCTGACCCACTAGGAGTTCCCGGAGCAGGGTGACAATGCCCACCCAAATAATGGGACTAATATCGACTCCCCCTAGGGGCGGAATCAGGCGACGGGTTGGGGCCAAAAAGGGTTCGGTGGCGATCGCTAGCCAACTCAGGGGAAATTGCTTGAGACTCACCTGGGGATACCAGGTTAAAATAATTCTCATAATAAAAAGAAAGGTCAGGGCCGAGAGGAGAATCCCTAGGCCAATGCTCACCAAAAGGGCAGGGGTCATATAGAAAACGTTACAATTCGTCTAACTTTTAGGATAGCTTATTGCCCTAAGGGAACCAAAAACGATTAAAATCTTAAATGTCGTAACGTTTTGAAACCTCGCCATGCTATCAACGCTATCAACCGGGATTTTACTCTTAACAGTTACACCTTCCCTCAAAGGCTTCTTCATTGGTTTAATTGCCGGGGCCGTTGTCCTCGGTTCTGCGGCGGTGGCACTTTTTCTCTTTAGTCAATTGGATAAAGTTCAACGCTCCTCCTAAGCTTTATTTGTTTTATTGATAGATGAAATCCCACCCTTGATCTGGGTTTGCGGGATTAATCTGGGTAAAATGCTAGAGAAATGTTGGCAACAGTCGTTAACATAGAGAAGGCTGTGGCTGACGGAGGCTATCAATGGTAGAGGGTCTAATCCACTTAAGTGGTGGACTAAATCATCCCCTGTTGGGGCAAATTGTCAACGTTGGTTTAGGGCCAGCGGGGATTATGGGTATTGGTTTAGCAGTGGGTGGAGCGGCTCTCTACTTCTTGCGATCGATGCGCCCAGAATTAGCACGGGATCATGACATTTTCTTCGCTGCGGTGTCGATTCTCTGCGGCGGCATTTTGTTCTTCCAGGGGTGGCGACTAGACCCCATTTTGCTATTTGGGCAGTTTTTGCTCACCGGATCAGCGGCGTTCTTTGCCGTAGAAAGTATTCGCCTTCGCAGTGTCGCTACGGAGCAGGCCCGTCGGAATACCCCGATTGTGGATGAGGATCGGCCCGTGAGTCGCACCTATACCTATCGGGCGGAACTCGAAGAACTTGAGCCCTACGATGACGAGGAAGAGGATGAGATTCCCCTAAGGCGCATTCGCGGTAGCCGTGATACCAGTCGCTCTCGCTACGCCGATGACTATGAACAGGAAGAACCCCCCGTGGGTCGCTTACCCTCCCGTCGCAATCCGCCACCGCGGCCGGAACGGCCAGAGCGGAGCCCATCTCCCCGCAGGTCTCGCCCCGCCCCCAGTACCTATGAGCCACCAGTCAGGGATGCGGATGTCCAGGATGAACCCTACCGTCCCCCCAGTCGCCGCAGTGTCCGCCCAAGCGATCGCCGCCCACCCAATCCAGGGAATCCACTGCCCACCCGCCCCGATCGCCCCACCGAACCCCCAGCAGCAAATCGCCCTCGGCGACGACGGCCCCGGCCCCGCCCAGAAGCATCCAACCAAAATGCCACGGATTACGTCCCCTACCAGCCCATTGATTCACCGGGAAATGATGAAATAGATAATTCCGACAATTTTGACGATAATAATTAACGTTCCAACAACAATAAAATAGTGAAGCCATGAAAGCCTACGGGTTGCTCCTCTGTCTGGGATTACTCATTCCTACCCCCGTTTTGGGCCAATCCCTGGGATCCGATGCCCTTTACCAGGCGATCGCTAATCAAGACTGGGCTAGGGCAATCCAAGTAGTGGATCAAATGATTCAGGCCAACCCAGGTCAGGCCAATGAACTCCGCCGCTATCGCCAGGAATTAATCCAACTCCAGCAGCGTCCCCCCAATGCCCAGCAACGGCCGACCCGTCCCTCAGCGCAAGTGGGTACTGCCCCGATTATTCGTCGCCAAAATGGAATTCCCGTCATTCGGGTATTATTTAATCAGCGACTTGCCTCGGAAATGATGGTGGACACCGGTGCAAGTATGACCGTTATTACGCGACCCCTTGCACGGGCCCTGGGTATCACCCCCGCCAATGTTGTAGATAATGCCGTTTTTAACACCGCCAATGGCCAGACAGTTATGCCGATTGTTTATGTGCGATCCCTGGATGTTGCTGGTCTGAACCAAACCATGATCCCGGTGGCGATCGCCGGCCCAGAATTATCCATGGGACTGCTGGGGCAGGATTTTTTACAGCAGTTTGATCTGAGTTTACGCCAAGATCACATTCAGTTTCATCGCCGCTCGTCGGGCAATTAGGCGTCACGTTTTGCCATTTGTAGAGGTACTATGCCATGCCGACCCTTCTGAAATGGACTATAGAGGCCTACCACCGCCTGATTGACCAGGAAGTGCTGGCTGAAAAAAAAGTCGAACTCTTAGACGGTGATATTGTCATAATGCCCCCGGAAAGTCCACTGCATAGTTACACCACCCGAAAAAGCACGGATTATCTCAGGCAAAAATTTCAGAACACGGCCCTCATCATTGAATCCCATCCCATCACCCTGAGTACGTCCGAACCAGAACCAGATATCACAGTTGCCATTCCACCTCAAGAACGATATAAAGAGCGACATCCCACCCCCAATGACATTTTCTGGATCATTGAAATCTCAAACGTTACCTTAGCTTATGACCTGAACGACAAAAAGCGCGTCTATGCTCAGGCCGGGATTTCTGAATATTGGGTGGTTGATCTAAATGCGCGTCAAGTTTTTATTTTCCGTGATCCGAGCCAGAGTGATTATCAAACTCAGCAAACTCTCTCCACAGGTGTCATTATTCCCCAGGCCTTCCCGAAGTTAGAGTTATCTATTTTAGAACTTTTTCACTGGTAGGTTAGAATTTGTTACACATCTGTCATCCTGGATGTTGATTTTCGTGCCCTTAGGCTTCAATGAGTACCCGTCCCTGGGGATAGGCAATACAGGTGAGAATAAAGCCCTCGGCCTGCTCATCCTCCTCCAGGGCTTCGGGATCAAAGTCCTCTAACTTGACATCCCCCTCTACTTTGCGTTTTTTGCAGGTTCCACAACTGCCCGAACGGCAACTGCTGCGGATTTTTACCCCCTCCTGCTCCGCTAACTCCAAAATGGAGAGGTCACCATCGGCCGTCACTTCCTTGCTGGACTTGGTAAAGACCACCACTAAACCACTATTTGTGGCCGGGGCTGGGGCATTGGCCACTGGGGCAGAAACCTCCATACCCTCGACGGCGGTATTCTCCCCAGAACTTGTCTCCCGATTCCCTAAAATACCCGCTAATCCATAGCCCGATCGGGGGGTTAAGGATGGTGTTGGTGTCACGACGGCCGAACCTGCCGGATTCCCTGGGGATGCACTGGCCGGTTTTGCAGGGGTGGATGGGGCCGGTTTCGGTTTTTTGCCACCAAAACTTTCCTCGTGGTACTGCTCCATGGGAAAATTCAGGCCTGCCAGCAGGGACTTGACCCCCGCCATAAACGGATTGGGGCCGCAAACATAGACGGTGCGATCGCGAAAATCAGGGGCAATGAGTTCCAGCATCGGGGCATTCAGGCGACCCGTCAGGCCGGCCCAGGATTGATGGTCTTGGCGACGACTCAGACTAATGGCTAACTTGAAGCGGGGCATCCGTTGACTGAGGGTTTCTAGTTCTTTCTGGTAAATAATATCTTCAGGGGTGCGGGCATTGTGGAAGAAAATAACATCACAGGGGGCTGCCGTATCGTAGAGCCAGCGAGTCATGGACATCATCGGCGTAATCCCACTTCCGGCGGAAATAAACAGTACCTTTTCCGACGGCTGATTCACGCAGGTAAACTTGCCCAGGGGGCCGCTTATATTGATCCAATCTCCCACGGATAGATTGTCGTGGAGCCAATTGGACACCAACCCAGGGGGCGACAGGGGCGCATCTTCGGGGGGAGGAACTCGTTTAACCGTAACTTCCAGAGTGTGCGGTCGGGACGGGGTGGAGGAAATGGAATAGGAGCGATTAATGGATTCGCCGCCAATCTCTAGGTCAAGGGTAATAAATTGCCCTGGTTTATAGTTAAAGAGAACCGGGGGTTCGGCAATAAAGCAAAAGGTTTTAACGTCAGCGGTTTCTTGAATAATGCGAGCGCAACAGAGTTTTATATCGCCTTTTTTCCAAGGGTTCAGGTTTTCCAAGTCCAAGAGTTCTACGGGCATGGGGGCCACAGCAGGTAAGACCGGATCTGTGTTCTCTAGGTGCAAGACAGTGGGCATACTCACCAAGGGAGATTGACTTTCTCCCTGGCTATTAGACTGCATCACCTCCAAGGAAAAGGAGGACAGTTCAATGCGATCGCCCACGGACAGGGGATAGGCCTGCTGGGGGGTTAGGGCCTGTTGCTTGATACGAGTGCCGGCCCGACTATTCAAATCAATGAACTGGTAGCGATCGCCCTGATAGATGATTTTGGCATGGAGGCGACTGACCTCAGTACTGGGGAGAATTAACTGGCAATCGGGCAGGCGACCAATTAAAAATTCCTGCTGGGGTAAATGGGCAACAATAATATCAATATCTTGATTGAGACTCGCGTCCTGATCATTTTTAAGCTTCAGTTTGAGCATACAGACCCTACGGCCAAAAGCATACCTCTACAGAATAAGCACAGATGATTTTTTCGTGTAAAATATATTTTTTATTTTGAACAATTGGAAATGATTAGAAACAGTCTCGCTCCCTTGGGCCCGTTTCCTTAGGCTTCTTTTTTTGCCGCCTGGGGGTGACGGTGTACCAAGGTTGTACTGGCTTGATCCACGGGCATTAAAACAATTTGATTAATATTCACATGGGCTGGACGGCTGGCACAAAACAAAATGGTCTCTGCCACATCCTGGGCCGTCAGTGGGGTCAAATTTTCGTAGACCTGAGCCGCCCGATCGCCATCCCCATGGAAGCGCACCTGGCTAAATTCCGTTTCCACCAGTCCCGGTTCAATGCCTGTCACCCGCAGGGGGGTACCCAGCAGATCTAATTTCAATCCGGTGGTTAGGGCCTGTACCGCCGCCTTGGTGGCACAGTAGACATGGCCGCGGGGATAGACCTGCAAACCAGCGATGGAGCCGACGTTAATAATATGGCCCCGCTGTTCTTTTAGCATTCCCGGTAGCAGGGCCCGGGTCACATAGAGAAGCCCCTTAATATTCGTGTCAATCATTTCTTCCCAATCTTCAAGACTGGCCTCAGGAAAGGGTTCTAACCCTCGGCTCAGTCCGGCATTGTTGATCAAAATATCAATGGTTGACCATTCTGGATCCAAGGTTTTCAGGACGTGATCCACTTGGGGGCGATCGCGCACATCTAGGGCCAAGCAATGACTAGAAACGCCATAGGTTGTCTCTAGGTGGGCTGCCAGGTGTTCTAGGCGTTCTAATCGACGGGCAACGAGGATCAGTCTGGCCCCAGCAGCCCCAAAGACTTCGGCACAGGCTTGGCCAATACCGCTACTGGCTCCGGTGATGAAAACCGTTGTATTCCTAACATCCATGCCTAACAGCCCAACCTTCCTAGCCCGTTCTCCCGCCAATGGGACAACCTGTTACTTGTAAGCCTTAATGCATTGATCTACCAGGGGTTGCACTTTATCCACATCTTGCCAGCCCAGGATTTCCGTGGCTTTCTTTTGCAGGTTTTTATAGGTACGGAAGAACTCGGAAATTTCCTCTAGGCGATGGGGGGCAACATCCGTCAGGGATTTAACCTGGCTATAGCGAGGATCATCAGCGGGAACACAGAGAATTTTTTCATCGCGATCGCCACTGTCAATCATTTCCAACATACCAATGGGGCGGGAGGCAATCACACAGCCTGGAAAGGTCGGCTCATCCATCATCACCAAACCATCTAGGGGATCCCCGTCATCCGCCAGGGTATTGGGAATAAAGCCATAGTCGAAGGGATAATTCACCGCCGAATACAGCACCCGATCCAGGATAAAGGCATTCATATCCTTGTCAAATTCATACTTATTGCGACTGCCGCCACAGATTTCCACCAGCACATTGATTAAACCAGGCTTGGGTTGGGCAGGAATGCGAGAAAGGTCTAGGCTCATAGTTAGGGATGGTTAATGATAAACAAAATGTATTTACAAGCATAGATCGCCCCTGGCCCCTCGGAGCGAGTTTATCTCGGCAAACCACTCCTGTGATATAAAATTATCGGACAATAAAAAATTTGAAATCGTTATAATTGACTCAAATTTTGCGATCGCCACCTACCCCTGGCTAACCCCAATGCAAGAACCCCATATTCCCACTGCCAGTGAAGACGTTCTGAGGTACGAGTACATCGAGAATGCTATTCGGGCCTATCAACGACAACTCACCTTTGACTTAGCCGTCAAACTAGGGGAGAACATTGGCTGGACACTGGATTCAGATCAAGGCAAGGGTTCCCATCAGTGCCTCAAAAAAAATGGCCAGACCGTTATCCTTTCCCAACCCAATGGTGATACCTACGTCATTGGTACCGCCCGCAGAATTCTTAAGCAGATTTTTCAGCCCCTCGTTGACAGTGGACAGTTGAAAACTCACCAACAAGAACAATTAGTGCAGGAAATTGAAGAGCACCTTGACGAAACCCTTACTTGGTTTAATGCGGAAGCCGTAGTTTCCTTACAAGATCTGCAAGAACGCTATGAAGAAACTATCAGCAATGTTGTTCCTAACCTGGAAGCGGCAGAAGCGTTAGTAGATGAACTTCAGGTCATCATTGAGCAAAAAGATCAACAACTAGCCCAATTAGCCCTTGATGTACAACGGGTTCAAACTGAGCAACAGGGTATGGAACTGACCCAGGAGAATCCTGACCTCACAGAGTTAGGCAATGAGTTAGGTGGAGGGGAGGCACTCCCTGAAAATGTGGATCTAGACCGTTTAATCAGTGACTTGGCGGGAGATCAATCCAGTGGCGATCTCCGGGATATTCAGGGTGGACTGAGCATTGATGAAGAAATTGCCCGGATCAGTGAACTGGCAGGGACAGAGGTTTTTAGCCGTAACCAGGAACTAGAGCAGCAAGTTCAGCAGCTAAATGCAGAAATTCAACGGCTACAGGGGGAACGCCAGGATGTCCAGACCCAACTAGACGCTGCCCAGAACCTCGTCCAAACGCTTCAGGAACAGGTTCAGAATCTGGAAACAACGGCGATCGCCCACGACCATTTGCAACAAGCCCATGGGGAACTCCTAGCTCAAGTTCAACAGTTACAGTCCCAAGAAGTCCATCGCCACGACCTGGAAGAACAGGTCTCCAACTTTGCCATGGAGCAGGCATCCCTTCAGGAGCAACTCACCACCCTTGAGCAGATCAATCAAACCCTGCGGGAACAGTTAGATCAGCAGCCTGATGCAGACGTAGAGCCAGAGGAATCAGAACAATTGCATGGGGCCTCAACAGCGGTGGAACAAGGGATTTCATGGGATAGTGATGATAATAGCGATGATGACGATACTAAGTCCCTCGTGAAATATCTCAGTAAACAGGTTGACTATCTCAATGATCAGGTGAAATATCTCAATGAACAGTTAGATGTCTCCCAGGCGGCGGTGAATCCCCTACAAGAGCGCATTGCCTCTCTCCAAGCCCAACTGGCAGAGGTTTCGACTGGTGAACAATCCTCCACAACGGATATACAGCAGGAACAACAACTCAATCGTCAACTGAAACGCCTGTCCCGCCGTCAAGAAAATGTCAACTGGATCGCCAGTATGGCCGCAGCGGTGGTGGTTGCCTTACCCATGGTTCCCTCCTGGGGGCGACCCTTGGCGGTGTTGGCTATTCCCGTTGCCGGGGCGATCGCTAAGCAATCCTCTAAAAAGTAGGGCAGTCAACAAAAAATAATCAAGCAATAAGCACCGTATTACTATCTGGGAGAGATCCCTTAGTCTTTCTCTGTTTCTCTATCCCTAGCTATTTGTGTTCAATATTGGTCATGTACTTTTTTTGTGGATTCGTATAAGCCTCTGGGTTTCAACTACATACAAATATCCAGCGGTATGGTCGCCTAGGGCATTGAGATATTTTGCCTATTTTGCCCCACTCTGTGTCCTCACCCCTGTTCTAGCCCAATCCCCTGAAACCTCAGCAATTTTTGAGCTAGAGGTAAATCGAGCTAGTCAAGGCGATGTGGTCGTGTACCTACGGGATGATGATATTTGGATTCCCTGGCAAGACCTTCTGGATGCGGGGTTAAAGGATTTTGGTGGAGAACGGGAGATCATTCAAGGGATTGAGCATGTGTCCCTCCAGTCCCTCGCCCCAGACATTACCTTTGAGCGGGATGATGTGGAGCTTGTTTTACGAGTTCGTTCTAGGGCAGATTTTTTAGGGGAAGATGTCTTTGATCTTGGGAGTCGGGTTGTCCCCGCTGGCATTATTTACAGTCAACCCCTCAGTGCCTATTTGAACTATGGGGTGCAATGGCAAGATTTTGAAACCTTAACAGCGGGTACGGAAGTTGCCCTTAGTTTTGGTGGCAATGCCCTCTACTCCGCCTTTAGCTTGGCGGGGGATGGGTCAATTAATCGCGGTATTAGCAATCTCACCCTGGATAACCGCCATAGTTTAACGAGCTTGGTCATTGGGGATACCCAGGTAAGTACGGACTTGCTGGGGGGGGGTGGCCTCCTGGGGGGCATTAGTTGGGGCCGCAATTTTGGTTTAAGCCCCTATCTGGTTCGCCAGCCTGCTTTTAATGTCAGTGGTGTGGCGGAAACGCCCTCCCAGGCAGAAATCTACGTCAATAATCGGCTCATTCGTACCCTAGATCGTCCCCCCCGGCCCCTTTCGCTTAGTCAATCTTCCCCAATCTGGCGGCTTTAATCGAGTACGAGTCATTGTCCGCGGGCTGGATGGCCAGGAGCAGGTCTTTGATTCCGGTTTTGTCCAGTTTTCCAGTTTACTGGAACCGGGCCTGTCGGAATTTAATGTCGCCCTTGGCTTTGAACGCCAAGGTTTGGGCCAGGATAGTTTTAGCTACGATAACGATTGGCGATTTTTAGCCTATTACCGTCGTGGTCTACTCAGTAACGTGACGGCGGGGGGACGCATTGAAGCGAGTTCTCAGGTGGTGAGTGGGGGGCTGACGGTTAGTACGGCCTTGCCGGTGGGCACGATTGATTTGGCCGGGGCCTTCAGTTCTGCCAATGGTGTGAATGGTTCGGCCGCCGCGATCGCCTACACCTATCCCGGTAATTTTCTCTCCTTTAGTGGGGGTCTGCGTCTCCAAAGTCCTGACTATGCCACCACCAGTTTAGACCCTGGCCGCGATCGCCCCCTATTGCAAAGTTTTGTTAGTGCCAGGGTTCCCCTGGGATCCCGAGCCTCCCTCAGTGGCCAGTACAACCTCACCAATCCTCGGGATCAGGGCATTAACAATCGCATTAGTATCCAAACTCAAATTCGTGTTGCCACCAATGTCAATCTCTTCCTCCAAGCCGCCCGTTCCCAATTTCGCCCCAACGATCCGGTGAATGAATTTTCCATTGGCTTAAATTATTTCCTGGGGAATAGTACCTCCCTTAATGCCGGCTGGCGACAACGGGGAGATGAGGGGGTTCCCACCCTATCGGTACAGCGTTCCTTGCCCCCTGGGGAAGGCTATGGCTACCGGGTTGAACTACAGCAACAAGCTACCCAAAGTCGGGCTGCTACATCCTTTTCCTACAATACGCCCTGGAGCCGGTATCAGTTGGGTTATACCCAGTCCGGGGATATTGGTTCCAATCTCATGGTTGCAGAAGGGGGAATTGTTGCCATTGGTGGTGAGGTCTATGCGACGCGGCCCGTACAGGGAAGTTTTGCCCTGATTCAAGTGCCCGATTCGCCTAATGTGCGGGGCTACCTGAGTAATCAAGAAATTGGCCGCACAAACCGCCGTGGAAATTTACTCATTCCCAGTCTCCTGCCCTATTTTGGCAATCAACTCAGTATTAATGACCAGGATATTGATCTTGATTTTGATGTGGGTGAAACCAGTCAACTCATCGCCCCCCCCTTTCGCGGCGGAGCCATTGCCCGATTTAATGTCCGCCGTGTTCAGAATATTATCGGTGCGATCGCCCTGGAAAAAGCCGGGGAAAAGATTATTCCTAGTTATGGTCAATTGATTATTCGGGTGGGCGATCGCCGCGAAGTCTCTCCCCTAACCCAAGCTGGAGAATTTTTCTTTGATAATATCGATCCGGGAACCTACACCGCCGAAGTCGCCTATCAAGAGGATATTTGTGTCTTTGAGATCACTATTCCCGCAAGTGATGAGCTATTTATTACGCTGGAACCCTTAGTCTGTTCTTTAGCGCAACCCTAATAGTTCCTTAAATGAATTTGTCACTGATGTTTCAACTGACTCCGATTATAAAGATTCATTGCCAAGGAAATGATTAAACTCAGGCTCAGGTATGTAACCATGAGCAGGAGCATTACTTCTAGGGCCCGGCCGGTTTGGTTATAGGTGGTCGAGGCAACGGCATAGAGATCGGGATAGCCCACGGCGATCGCCAAGCTAGAATTTTTAGCGAGATTAAGGTACTGATTCCCCAGGGGAGGGACAATGGAGCGCAGAGCTTGGGGCAAAATCACCAACCAGAGGGTTTGAGTAGGAGTTAATCCCAGGGATTGGGCCGCTTCTGACTGGCCCTTGGGCACACTCTGGATGCCACCGCGAATAATTTCGGCAATAAATGTTCCAGTATAGACCGACAGCCCCAACCACAGAGCCGAAAATTCTGGGGATAGATGGATTCCTCCGGGCAAGGTCATCCCCTGTTGATTTAAGGCAAATCCCAAGAAGGACTGGCCCGCCGCCGTAGAACTCAGGAAAACTCCAAAATACCAGAACAATAACTGCAACAGTAAGGGCATATTCCGCAGTAGTTCCACATAGACCAAGGCAATTTGCCGCAGCAGCCAATTACTGGATAGGCGGGCAATCCCAGCCACCAGTCCCAGAAGCGTGGCCAAGACGAGACCTGCCCCAATCACCCGTAGGGAATTGACAAACCCGACGAATAGGGCCCACCAGTAGCTTTGGGTGGGTCGATAGGGAATCACCGTTTCGCCAATGGCAAATCCCGCCTGATACTGGAGGAAACTAAAACTTGGCTGCAAACCCAACTGATCTAGATTAAAAGCCAGATTTTGTCCTAAAAAATAAATCAGTAATCCCACCCCGGCGACCCCTAGGGCCTGGCCTGTCCATTGCCAAAAGCGACGTTGACTCACCAGACCCCGTAGAAAATTAACCATGGCGAACGGGAACCTGATGCTGGGCTAGGTAGGCTTTAATTTGTTCAATACTTAATTGTCCGTAGTGGAGTAAGGAAGCTAAAAGAGCTGCTTGGGCCTGGCCGGTGGTGAGGGCTTGATGGATATGCTCACAGGTTCCCGCTCCCCCAGAGGCAATGACGGGAATCTGTACCTGCTCGGCGATCGCCCGTGTCAAGGCTAAGTCGTAACCGGCCTGGGTACCATCGGCATCCATACTGGTGACCAGCAGTTCCCCGGCCCCTCGCTGTTCCATTTCCAGGGCCCATTTCACCGCATCTAAACCCGTGGCTTCCCGCCCTCCCCGGACAAAGACCTCCCAGGTGGGATGGGTGGGGTCACTATCGGGGCGGCGACGGGCATCGATGGCCACCACAATACATTGCACCCCAAAGCGATCGCTGGCTTGATTGACCAAATTCGGTTCCCGCACCGCCGCCGAATTCAAACTGATTTTATCGGCTCCGGCCCGGAGTAGCTCTTTGATCTGAGCCAGGGATTGAATCCCACCCCCCACGGTCAGGGGAATAAACACCTGTTCCGCCGTGCGGTAGACCACATCTAAAATGATGCTCCGCTCCTCATGGGTGGCGGTAATGTCCAGAAAGACGAGTTCATCGGCCCCGGCCTGGTTATACACCTGGGCCAGTTCCACCGGATCTCCTGCATCCCGGAGATTGACAAAATTGACTCCCTTGACGACCCGGCCGGACTTCACATCTAAACAGGGCAGAATTCGCTTTGCCAGCATCGTTAATCGCGCCTCCCAATAGGCTTAATAGACTAATCGGCTTTGTCTTTGGTTGATTACTGCACCGTCACTCGCCGTCCGCCGCCACCAGAGACAAAAATAATGTCCCGTTCATTGGGCCAGGGTTCCCAACCCACATCAAAACCCTGGTTCCAACCAATGGATCGGGCAGTGCGAAAGCAATTAAAGCTATCGGGGCGAACAAAAAAGATCAGGGAATGGCGATTGGGGTCAAGCCGATTTAGGGTTTGCTGAAACTGGGAACGGGGTTGCTCTAAACGTTGAGAGGTTTCACCATCAATCGTACTCAGGGGGGTAAATTTAGTTTGGACAATGGGACTACCCTGATGGGTCAACACATCTAGATTGACCTGGTAATATCGGGTTCTTGTTTGAAAACCATTGATCTGGGCAAAGAGGGCCTGGGGACTTGTGAACGAATTGGCATCCAGGGAGCGAAAAAACGTCTGCACCTCTTCACTGGCTTGATCTTCGTCTAGGGGTGTGACCCGGTCTTCGCGGCATTCAAAAAAATGACTACTTTTGCTACTTTCCCGGGCGAGGGGAGTCCGCACTAGGGCTGGAGCAACGGCGGCGGTTAAGCTGGCAAACAAGCAGACAAAGATCATCACCCCCACCGTATTGGTCAGGACATCCATAAAGGAATCTAGATTTTGGGCCGGGGGCTTGACCCGGGGCCGCGATCGCTGGGGTTTCATAGGCCGGTGGCAGAGCGTCCCTGTTTGGGTAAACGCACAAAAACAAAATAGCTGAGGTACAGCACGTAGATAATCAGGGCAGCGGCAGCAAAAAAGCCGAGGGTTCCTGGTTTGGCATTCACATGGAGCAGTTCTTTGTAGCTGAGGGGAGCTTCTAACCACACTTGGCAGGCGGCGGTACTTACCTCATCGGGAATAAAGGCACAGCGGAGGTAAAAGGCTTGGCCGAGGGCAGCAAGGACGCAATAAAGGGTGACGGCCCACCGCCAGCTACTAAAGATTTGGCCGAGCAGATCTTTGCGATCGCTAATTTCTTCGTTCAAATCGGCCCAAAACCAGAGACTAATGGGAATGAGAACTAGGGCGGCAAACCCGGTCACGTAGGAGACGGGCCATTGGGGAATCATCAAATAAACTGTGATCACCAGGAGGCTGGCCACCCGCCAATAAATCACGAGCAAATGGGTGATGGCCGGCACATTTTGAATAACCGCCCAGAGTAAAAGAATTAAGGGCAGGACGACGGTAAAAACCACCGCTAACCGATAATCCATCCACACCAGCGATCGCAACAATTCCAAGGACATAGGACTCTGTAGCCTTTAGTAACGCAACTTGATCATGGACAAGAACAGTACCAAGAACAGTACAAAGGCTAGTCTAACCTAATCGACTCACCCCCTATCCCCTCAGTTTATGCCGATGATTCCTGACAAAGACCCTGGCCCGCTAGCCAACCTGTTGTCCAAGCACTCTGAAAGTTAAATCCGCCGGTAATTCCGTCAATATCTAGTACCTCGCCGGCCAAAAATAATCCGGGACAGGGGCGACTTTCCATCGTCTTAAAATTGACTTCCGAGAGTTTAATCCCGCCACAGGTGACGAATTCATCTTTGAAGACTCCCTTGCCCCGCAAATGAAACGTGCCCTTGGAGATGGCAGACACCAGTTGATTTAGGGCTGATTTAGGGAGATTGGCCCAGGTTAGGGTAGGGTCTAAACCCACCTGATGTAGCCAGTAGTGCCATAGCCGCTGGGGAACCTCAAGGGGACAATAATTGGCGATCGCCCGTTTGGGAGACTCCTTTCGAGCGTCTTGTAAACGTTGGCGAAGTTGCTCCAGCGGTAGGTGGGCAAGCCAGTTGATTTGAAGGGTGCCTTGATAACCGGCATCGTGGAGAACCCGCGCCCCCCAGGCGGAAAGTTTGAGAATTACCGGGCCACTCAATCCCCAGTGGGTGATTAGAATCGGCCCCGTTTGAATCAGGGGGGGAACTCCGGGCAGGGATAGTTGCACCCTAACGGAATCCAGGCCAATGCCAGCGAGGTTGTGGAGGTGGGGGTCTGGCACATTGAAGGTAAAGAGGGACGGAACTGGTGGCTCTAGGGTGTGGCCCAGGGATCGGGCAATGGCATACCCCTGGGGACTACTACCCGTTGCCAAAAGTAGGCGATCGCAGCCATAGACCTCTTGGGAACGCAGGATCACCCGAAACTGACCGTCTTGCCGCTCAACCCTTTGCACCGCCGACTTGGTCTGAACCCGAATCCCTAACCGTTGCGCTTCCGCCATGAGGCAATGAATGATTGTCCCCGAATCATTGGTGACAGGAAACATCCGGCCGTCGGCTTCAGTGTGTAAACGAACCCCCCGTTTTTTGTACCAAGCAATTGTATCTTGGGGCTGAAATCGACTAAATGCCCCGCGCAGAGCCTTTCCCCCCCGTGGATAATTCTGCACCAGCAGGGCCGGATCAAAGCAGTGATGAGTGACATTGCACCGCCCGCCCCCAGAAATACGCACTTTTGCCAAGACCTTGGGGGCCGCTTCCAATAGGGTAATCTGGCAATCTGCACAGGCTTCCCCACAGGCGATCGCCCCGAAAAAGCCCGCCGCACCACCGCCAATCACAATAACTTTTTGGGCCAATGCTTGGGGTACGGTTTGGTGTTGCTCCATGGTTTTATCCCCCATGTTTTTCTCCTAGGGGCCGCCAACCAAAACGCTTCAGATCAATACGCCCTTGGGGGTCAAATTCAATGCCTTCGGCTTCTAATCGCCACCGTTGCTGTTCATCGGTTCCATGGCGTTGGGGTGCGGTGGAAATCTTACCCTGGGCATTGATCACCCGATGCCAGGGAATATCCGAATCCAGGGCAACCTGATAGAGAGCATAGCCCACCTGACGAGCGTGATTAGGCAACCCCAATAAATGGGCAATTTGACCGTAGGTGGCTACAGACCCCGGTGGAATTTGCCGCACCAGTTGATAGATGTCCTGCCGGAGATTCATGGAGTTATGGGGATGACGTTAGGCCGAACCCTAGAACCCAGCCTTCAAGACCATCCTGGGTACGGATCCTTTGCCACTCCCCATCATCGCTTTGTTCCAGGAGAATCACCTCTTCGTCAAAACTCACCCCACCCAACGGTTCCCCACTCCGATCCGGGCGATCGCGGATGCGCAGACCTTCGCCATAGCTCACACGGGCAGTGGTATTGTCTGGTTCCGGTGAGGGTTCAGGAGATGGCTCCGGTTCTTCCGTATCTTCCCCCGCCTCAGTCGTTGCTTCTGGGGACTCCGCCATGGCTTGGGGAAAATCATTGGTAAATTCTGGTCGTTCCGGCGGTAGCAACAGACCCTGGGAAAAAATACCTAGGACACTGGCAAACAATAGCACCATGAGACCCAGCCCAAGGGTGGTACCAAGAAGCCATTGCAGGATACGGGATGATTTCATGACGGGTAGTGCGTGTAGGTGATGGGTTAGGAGCGTGGTGGCGACATTGAGGCGGCGCGAGAGGCTAGGCGAGCTTTCCCGGCCGCAGCCCACTCCTGGAGTAAATGAACATCCTCCCGAGCGGTTCGGGCCAGGGGCACAATTTCACTGGCGGCTTGAAGGAGATCCTCCGTCGTAAAGTCCCGATCTTGACTAAAGGCGAGGTGCATGGCCTCAATCAAACATTGTTCAATTTCTGCACCGGAAAAATCAATGGTTTCGTAGGCTAAGCGTTCCAGATCATACTGATTCAGGGTATGGGGGCGAACTCGGGAGATGTGAACCTCAAAAATGGCCCGTCGCTCCTCCTGATGGGGTAAACCCACGAAAAAAATCTCGTCAAATCGCCCTTTGCGAAGCATTTCCGGCGGCAGAGATTTAATGTTATTGGCTGTTGCCACGACAAAAACCGGCGATTGCTTCTCCGCCAGCCAGGTAATAAACGTACCAAATACACGGCTACTGGTGCCCGCATCGCCACGGCCATCCATTCCGGCAAAGGCTTTATCAATTTCATCAATCCAGAGAATACAAGGAGCTAAGGCTTCAGCAATTTGCAGCATTTGTCGTGTACGGGATTCTGATTCCCCCACCAAACCCGCAAATAAACGACCCACATCCAGACGCAGGAGGGGCAAGTGCCAATGGTGGGCAATTACTTTGGCTGTGAGGGATTTTCCCGTACCTTGAATGCCGACAAGCAGCAACCCCCGTGGATGGGGAAGACCGTACTGCCGCGCCCGCTCCGAAAAGGCTCCTCCCCGCCTCATCAGCCAATCTTTGAGGTTATCCAGTCCCCCCAGATCCGCAATGGATTCGGTGGCGGGATAAAAGTCAAGAATTTGGGTTTGCCGCAGGATTTGCCGCTTCTCCTCCAAAATTAAATCCACATCCTCGGGATAGAGGGAACCATGGCTGGCGATCGCCCGGCCTAAGACCCGACGAATCCGCTCTAGGGTCAATCCTTGGCAGGCCCGCACCACCTCATCGAGGGATTGGGGAGACAGGGGTTGACCGAGGCCTTGGCAAAGACGTTCCAGTTCTGCCCGAATATCGCTGCTGCTGGGTAAGGGAAACTCAACCACGGTGATCACGTCACTGAGATCTGCGGGAATGGCCACCTCTGGGGCCAATAAAATTAGATTTTTCGGCTGGGACTTGAGGAGGCGGGCTAAGTTTCGCAGCTTCCGCGAAATGGAGATGTCCTCCAAAAAACGGTGAAAGTCCCGCAGAATGATCAAGGCGGCGGCGGTGTGGGGAAGTTTTTCAATAAACTCTAGGGCTTGGAGGGGATTCCGTTTGGCCGTACCCCCATCATTGGGATTTCCTTGGTAGCCTTCCACAAAATCCCAGACATAGACGGCCCGATTGTTATAGGTTTCGGCAATGTGCTGTAAAACCCCCTCTAGTCGCTCTTCCTCGCGGCTGGGGATATACAGCAAGGGATAACGGGCCCGCAAAAGGAGTTCAAAGTCCTGGGAAAAACTCACCGCCCCCCCCTAATTTTTTTCAACGTTATTCGGTTCAAGGGCTTGGCGAAGTTGGGCCAGGGCGGCCCAGCGATCATCCCAGGATTCCGTGGGTGGGGTAATCGGTTCCGGCTTTAGTTGAATTCCGGGACAGGTGGCTTCACAGCGTTGGGGATGGGGCAAGGCTAAACACAACTGTTGGTAGAGCCAATCCGCTAGATCAAGGGTTCCTTGGGCATCGACTGCTTCCACCAGATCTCCGGCTAGACCATCCTGGGGGGCATCGGGTTCAGTGGCGGTGGCTAACCACAGGAGTTCTTCGGCATCGCAGAAGAGACGATGGTTATAGTTTTGCAGGCAGCGATCGCAGGTGAGGGTAATAATGGTCTTAACTTCGGTTTTAACCTGGATATAGGATTTCAGGTGAGTCACTTTTAGCCACCCCTGCACAGGGGTCAAGGTGGATAATTCACCCCAAGACTCCAGCACCGACCAAATATAGGTTTGATCCGGCAAGGAAAGCAGATCCGTAATGATCAGGGGATGGGCTGGGGCCACTACCCTCCCCCCTGATGAATAACGTATAACTCTTTTAGGAAACTGAGGCATTGCTTGGCATTCATGGCCGCTGGCTCAAAGGTGGCCGCTGGGGAATAGGTTAGGCGTAGGGTTCGCATCGTTTCCGAATCCATTTCCCCTAACTGCACTAACCGCATGGACCAGTTGGTAAAGATGCGGGAATCAATTTCGCAAAACTCAACAATTTCCGCACTGTGGTGGCGGGGATCCTGGAGAATGCGGCCATAGGTGTCACTGATACGGCGGCGATCGCCCTCTAGGGTTTGGACAAACATATTATTGCCAAAGCAGAGCATTCCGGTAATCCCATCCCGCAGGTTATTCGCCTCTGACTTGGCCATAATTTCCCGCAGATCTGGATAACTCAGGCCCTCTGTAGCAGAACTAAGGTATAGCAGACGATGGAGACTCATCGTGACTGATCCTCAATATCCAAAGAAAAAGTAATTAGAGATTAGAAACATTAAATATTTATTTCTGCCTAATTATCCCATAAAATCGAACACCACAAAGTAAGCGAGGCTGCCGCCGGTGTCTAAACGCCATTGACAAACTCGCTCATTTTTTAGATTTTGATTTTAGTTTAGGTGGTGTTTTAGGGATTGCCAGATGATCTCTTGATAACCCTTCTAGGCAACTCAGCTAGAACAGCCCCAGGGTCAGGGATTTATCCAGAGGGAATGCCGCACCCACACCTAACCATAGCGTCACCAAGGTGCCAAACATAAAGACCGCCATGGCAACGGGGCGACGGAAGGGATTTTGAAACTTATTGATATTTTCAATGAACGGAATCAAAATCAAACCGAGGGGAATGGCTCCATTCATCAAGACACCTAAAAGTTTATTGGGAACCACCCGGAAAATCTGGAATGTGGGATATAAATACCACTCGGGTAGGATTTCTAGGGGGGTAGCAAAGGGATTAGCAGGTTCACCAATCATGGCAGGATCCATAATCGCCAAGCCAATTACCAAGGCAATGGATCCCATAATGACCACGGGAAAAATATAGAGGAGGTCATTGGGCCAGGCAGGTTCGCCATAGTAGTTATGACCCATGCCTTTTTTCAGCTTCGCCTTTAGGGCGGGGTCACTGAGGTCAGGCTTTTTCAAAACTTTAGCCATAGATCAAAGGTTCTCCTTATACGAGGATCGGCCAAGGGGGGCAAAATGAGCAATTGGACAATGACTTGCCATGATTTAGAGGGGCCCGGAAATGCCCTGTTTCCGAATCATTAGGAAGTGCATCAGCATGAAGACCGCAATGGACCAGGGCAAAACAAAGGTGTGTAGGCTATAGAAGCGGGTTAGGGTTGCTTGACCCACGCTTTCGCCACCACGCATTAATTCCACCAAAGACTCACCCACTACCGGAATGGCTGCTGGAATACCTGAGACAATTTTGACCGCCCAGTAGCCCATCTGATCCCAGGGCAGAGAGTAGCCCGTTACGCCAAAACTGACGGTAATGACCGCTAGGACTACGCCCGTCACCCAGGTCAACTCCCGGGGCTTTTTGAAACCGCCGGTGAGATAAACCCGAAAAACGTGCAAAATCATCATCAGCACCATCATGCTGGCGGACCATTTATGGACGGAGCGAATTAACCAGCCAAAGTTGACATCATTCATGATGTACTGGACAGAGGTAAAGGCCTCGGCTACCGTGGGTTTGTAATAAAACGTCATCGCAAAACCAGTGGCAAACTGAACCAAAAAACAGGTCAGTGTAATCCCACCCAGGCAGTAAAAAATATTTACATGAGGAGGGACGTATTTGCTGGTCACATCATCGGCGAGGGCCTGTATTTCTAGGCGTTCCTCGAACCAATCGTAAACTTTATTCATAACGGGGATGAATCCTGAAAACCGCATCTTTCTTTGAAAAATGTAACACAGTCCTTCCTCGTCTTTCTATTTTTCTAAGAAACTGGAGCTTCCCAGACCATGACTTCGCCACTATTCCCCCCTGCGGCTAAATAATGACCCTGGGGATGCCAACTCAGGCAACTAAAGTGATCCGCTGCTCCCTCGAGAATTTGAATGGGTTCTTTGACATCCTGCCAGAGACAAATCCAGCCATCGGTGGCCGCAGATGCCAAAATTAGTTGATGGGGTTCAATGGCTAGGGCTTTGACACTGCCCTGATGGAGATCTAAAATTTGTGGTTCCCAGCCCTTGCGATCGCCGGTCAGTTGCCAGGTAATAATCCCTTCTTGAGAACTACTAATGAGGGTGGGGGCGGATTCCCCAGGTTGGAGGGGCAGCCAGTGGAGTTGGCGTACTTTTCCGGGAAAGCCTTGCATTTGCCAGGGGTAGGGATCCCCCCATTTCCAGACAAACAGGGTGTGATCCATATTGCTGGCGGCCAGGTATTCGCCGTCCCGTGACCAGGCTAGACCCACGCAGGCGGACATAAAACCCAGGTTTTGGGGATCCTGATCCCAATCTTCACCGGCCCAGACGCGAATGCCTTGATAGCCACCGACGGCCAGGGAATGTCCCGCTGGATGCCAGGCCAGGGCTAATACTGATGAGGCTTCAAAATTCACCGTGATTAAAATTTCGCCGGCGATCGCATCCCACAGTTGGACATAACGACCCAAACTAAAACTGACCACCGGAAGTTGGGGGTGCCAATGGAGTTGATCAATCCAGGGTTGCTCATAGTCCAGGGTGTAAAGGAGGGTTGGCTCTGGCTCCATGCCCCACACCAAGACCTGGCCGGATTGCCCCGCTGCGGCAATATAGTTTCCGTCTGCAGAGAATCCGAGGGTATCAATGGATTGATCATCTCCAGATCGCAGGAGGCGATGGTCTTGACCCTGGTTGCGGTAGAGAACCACTTCCCCGGAGGCGGCGGCGATGACTAGACTGTTGCCCTTGGGAGACCAGGCGATCGCCGTGATGTAGTCCCCTAATTGGGTTTGCCAAACCTTTGCCCAGGGCATCTTAGCTCAACCCTTCCGGCTGTTTGCTGTGCCAGGGGGTTGCCTGTTCGTAGGCGTAGGCCACATGAAAGAGAACATCTTCCCGGAGGGCGTTGCCAATCAATTGCAGGCCAATGGGTAGGCCCTCAGAATCGAAGCCACAGGGTAAACTCAACCCCGGTAAGCCCGCTAAATTCACAGGGATGGTCATTAAGTCTGAGAGATACATACTCAGGGGGTCGGCGGTTTTTTCCCCTGCTTTGAAGGCCGTTGTTGGACTGGTGGGGCACACTAATACATCCACCTCCTGGAAGGCGGTTTCAAAATCTTCCTTAATCAGAGTACGAACTTTTTGGGCCCGTAGGTAGTAGGCATCGTAGTACCCCGCTGAAAGGGCATAGGTGCCAATCATAATCCGCCGTTTTACCTCTGGGCCAAAGCCTTGGGCGCGGGTTTTGGTGTACATGTCTAGCAAACTATTGGCGGTGTCATCCCGATAGCCATAATTCACGCCGTCATACCGAGCTAAATTTGCTGAGGCTTCCGAGGGGGCAATGATGTAGTAGGTGGGCAGGCCGTAGGCAAAACGGGGACAGGAAATGGGATGGAGGGTTGCCCCTAGGTTTTCCAATTCCTTCAGGGCCAGATCCATCGCTGTGGCTACTGGGGCACTGAGGCCATCGCCAAGGGTTTCTTGAATCACGCCAATGCGAATCCCCTCTAGGCTAGGTTTGAGGTATTGGGTATAGTTGGGAACCGCTGCCTTGAGACTGGTGGCATCTTGGGGGTCATGGCCGGCGATCGCCCCCAAGAGGATAGCTGCATCGGTGACGGTGGTAGCGAGGGGACCAATTTGATCCAGGGATGAGGCGTAGGCCACTAAACCATAGCGAGAAACCAGTCCATAGGTGGGTTTGAGACCAACCACCCCACAGAAGGACGCGGGCTGACGAATGGATCCCCCCGTATCAGACCCCAGGGCGACGGCACATTCCCCGGCGGCTACTGCTGCGGCCGATCCCCCCGAAGAACCTCCCGGTACGCGATCGATGGCCCAGGGGTTGGCGGTGGAACCAAAGGCCGAGTTTTCGGTGGAACTGCCCATGGCAAATTCATCTAAGTTGGTTTTCCCCAGGGAGATCGTCCCTGCTTGTTGCAGTTTTTGGGTCACGGTGGATTCGTAGGGAGGGATAAAGTTTTCTAGGATCCGTGACGCACAGGTGGTTTTTACCCCTTGGGTACAGAGATTATCCTTGAGGGCAATGGGAATGCCTTCTAGGGGGCCGAGGGGTTCCCCAGCGGCAATTTTTTTATCAATGGCGGCAGCCTGTTCAAGGGCCCGATCGCCCGTGATCGTTAAAAAACTATGGAGGCGCGGCTCTAGGGCAGCAATGCGATCCAGATAGGCTTGGGTAATTTCAGTGGCGGAGCGTTCTTTGCCCGTAAGTTGACGATGTAACTCCTGAATCACTGACATGAAGACTACCCATCCTTATGAAAAATTTACGAAATTAATCTAACTAACCTTCTCACTAACCTAATGTATTATCCCTGGAAACCAGCGATCGCACCCGGGGAAATCCAACCCTCAGGAAAGATCGGTGTAGGTTTGGATAGCTTCGGCCCCTTTGGGTAACAGTCGTTCCACTTTGCGGATCTGGGTTTCATTACCGGTGGTGAAAATTAAAATATATTTACCCTGAAGCAATCGCTCTTGGTAGGGGGTTCCCGATCTCCCGGCAATGATCACCTTCAGACCGCCCCCCACCGTTAGGGAGCCGAGGCCACCAGCGATCGCCCCAAAGGCTCCGCCAATCACACTATTATCAATGGAACTTAGGCCCGGCACAATCGTTAATTGGGTAGCTTGGTTAAAGGCAAATCCGGCAAAGAAGCCAAAGGGAACCAGCCAAAGTAGCATCCGTTGCATATCTTGACGGGCCTGGGCAAAGGGATCCAAAATATCCACTTCGGCCCAGGTTTTATAGCCCGTGCCTAGGAGTGTTAGATTCTCTGGGGAAATCTCGGCCCGTTCTAGGTAGGTATAGGCGGTTTCAGCACTGATGCGATCGGGATAGGTAGCAACAAGATAATGGATCATAAATTCCTAGGCAGTCTTAAGTGACTCGAATTGTTCTAGATAAAATCGCTGGGTTGGACTAGCTTGCTGGTAAAAATAGTTTGCCACTGTTGATGGATTGGAAAATCTTGGCTAGGGGAGATCGCCCGAAACACACTTTCAGGGTTAAGAGATTCAAAGACATGATCTGACATTGTGGTGTCCCATCAATACTAAGAGAGCTTATCTAAAGGAGAGACGGATTTATTATCAGCATCAGGATAAAAATTTAGCTCCAGCTTTAGGGTTCCTTTCTGCCAGCCCGCTTTGTCAATGTGCATAACTTCAAATACTATGCCACGCATCAACAATTCAGCAAAGTTAGAATCACGGGCTAAGGCAAGAATAATATCTTTAGGGTGAAAGAGCTTCTGGGTAAAATATTGAGCAAGAACTTTATTAATTTCAACATTATCTTGATTTAAGCGAATCACTTCATCGGGCTGTAATGGGTTCATAGAAATCTGGGGGTTAAGGACTTATCATTTAATACTCCTTCGCCCTCTCTGGGAAGGGGTTTGGAGGTGAGAGCACATCCATATTGTAACGGGATTTTAGTCTTCCGTTAGAAATCATCTAGAGGAGAGCGAAACGACTCTGGATCAGCATCCTCAGCATCAGGGTAAAAATTAAACTCTAACTTAATGGTTCCTTTTTTCCAGCCAGCTTCATTCTGAAACATCACTTGACCGGGAATACCCGAAATTAAAGTATCGATTAATTCCTGGGGACAATTTCCGTTATAGCCGATTGAGTGCAATGCTTGTTGAGATAAGAAAGCTACATCACTGATAATTCTCATATCATTAGTAATTATCGAACGCAGTCTCTTGACATTTTCATCGGCATTATCAAGACGAACAACATCATCAGAACTAAGGGCATAATATTTTGGCTGGGGCATATTTACATCTCACTAGGAACTGGCAGAGCTAAGGGCATGCAAATCTGATTCTAAGATTTCTGGGAGTTTTTGGCGATCGCGTCCCAGAGCTTCCAAGCAGTGGTTAATATGGGTGACGGACTGATTATAGGTGGCGATTTTTTCATTGATTTTCTGCAATTCATTGGCATTCTTCTGGATACTTTCCTCCGCTTCCCGTTCAATGGTTTTGGCCACATTTTCCCGAGCCTGACCCGATTGCTGTAAGATTCCCTGGGAATGTTCCGCTGCCATCATTAAAAGCGGCTCATTAATTGTACTATTAATGGATTGACGAAAACTAACATGAATGGTTTTGGCTAATTTGTGTTCAAAATCCAGTTTCAAGAGTTCAAGTAGATCCTTTTCTGCCTCCTTCATACCCGTCAGATCATAATTGCGGCAGACTTTTCGTAGCACTTCTCGTAATCGGAAAATCCCAGTGTTTTCCTGATAAAAATCCTCTCGCTCTCGCACATAGCGATCGCACTCGATTGTAGCAATACCCGTCATCGCAATCACCCGCTCATAGCAGACCTGATCTAGTTTTTTGTGAATACCGCTATCATTGCCTAGGAGTCGATATAGGTCTCGATAATAGGACTGATCACCAATTTCTTTTTTGAGCCGAACAAAAAGATGCTGAATTAATTCTTCAGAGGCCTCGACTAAGGTTTTCTTAAGACCATTGGCTAGGTAATAAAAGGCCTCCGCCAAAATGCCCATCACGGGAACCACCGAATTACTACGATGGCTGGCTAACGCTTGCTGATACACCTCTTCAATGGAAAATTTATTGAGGAGTGCTTTTAATGCCTCAACCATTTTTTTGCACAGCCGCTCGTAATCTTTTTCTAGGAGAGTATCCTGAGAACCCATGGCCCGATTGAGGAAATCCTTAATGTGATCCGTAAATTGATCACTGGCTTCCTTCAGTTCATGGCTGACATTTTGAAGTTTAATTTCTTTGAGAGCCTCAACATCCGTGGGCTGATCCCGTAAATGACTCCAAGCGGGCAACAGGGTATCTTTAAGGCTAATACAAATGATTTGTAAATCTTCGGCAAGCTGATTTAATAGTTGGGGATACTTTTCTTCTTTGAGATAGCGAGTGATTCCATATCGAAAATCTTCAATACCACTGTCGCTAATCAAATGGCTAATGAGAGGTTTGTGATACTGATTGAGAATTCGCACATAATTTTCATCCTGAGTTTGATCGTTAAAAACTGCAACCTGAAATGTATCACCCGGTAATTTACCAGACTGGACACAATAACGATTAAACGCATCAACAAATTGATGGGTATCCTCCTGATTCGGCATCGCTCCAATACTTTTGGCAAAGATTGAATCTAGGCCATATCGATTTTCCGCATTTGTTTTAGCAACTAGACTGCCATAAAAACCCAATAAACCACTGGTGCGATAGACCCGCTCCGAATCATAAAATTGATCTTGAATAATTCCCTGAAGACGATGGCGAAGCTGGGGGTTGTACCACGTTTCATCAATGCGGTTAAAGACATAGAACACACGATCTCGGATGGTGACACTATTGTTGATTTTTTCCAGGAGTTGGGTTTCTTCACGGGTTAATTCCCCTGATTTTGCTACCTGAAAAACACAAACCACCGCCGATGTTTCCGGATTTTCAATACAGCGATAGGAGAGTTCAGCATGTTCCTTGACCGGAGCATCAATCCCCGGTGTATCAATTAACACATTTCCGCCCGCTAGAAGTGGATGGTGACAGTAGTACTCAATCTTTTTCAAAACCGCGCTATTGGCCCCTTGGCGAGCATACTCAGAGGCATCATTTAAGTGCTGGAAGTTGAGACTCTCCATGGCAAACACATTATTCCGGGTTTCATTAATCCGGGTTTCATTGGCTTTATAGCCCTCCAGGAGTAGCTTCAGGGCATTGGCCTGCTTGGCTTTCTCTGATTTATCCTTACCCCCTTCGTTTTGAATAATTGTGGTGGCGGCGGTGATCCCCTGTTGGATAGAGTCAGAATTTTTCAGGGTAACGTCACTGACCAAGGCTAACCGCTCTAGTAACATTCTGACCTGATATTGAATCTCCACCTGACTCATAAAGGTCAAAATTGCCCGTTCCTCCGTGGGTTCTGCGTAGGCAATACGGCATTCAGTTCCGGTGGCGTGACCTTCCGAACTGTAGAGCAACTCCCGCTCCAGTAGGGCATTGATCAGCATTGATTTGCCCGCACTAAAGGGGCCAGCAAAGACAATTTCAAAGGTGGGAGAAAGGGCCTTATTCAAGGATGTCTGCACTGGAGTGGTATCCAGCACTCTCAGCGACGGTTCCTGTTTCAGTAATTTTAGGAGAGCTGAAACATGATCTTGGAGGTTGGGGCAGGCTTGCTTAAGATCACTCATCAAAACTTACCAGGATTCATGGAAAGATTGTAACCCAATAAAACTGAGAAGCGATCAATGGGTTGCTTTTTATGACCCGTAGAGTCTTCCCGTCCCTAGCCACCATAGCGTAGATACTGCATAATGCCCCGGCCAATGGCTTCTGCCATCCGCGATCGCCAGGCAGGATTCTGAAAATTAGCTGCATCCTCGGCCCCGGTGACAAATCCTGTTTCCACGAGGGCTGAATCCATGGACGTATTCCGAATCACATAAAATCGGGCCGTTCGCACACCGCGATCGCGAATATTGATCGAGCTTAAAACACTATTTTGAATTGCCGAAGCCAACCGACTGGATCGGCCTGGGGCGAAATAGGTTTCAAATCCATTTACATCGGGGCGACTCATACTAATGGCATTGGCATGAATACTCACAAAGGCATTGGCCCGGGCCCGCGCGGCAATACTCACCCGTGGAGCCAAATCAATTTCCCGATCATCGGTGCGGGTCATAATCACCTGCACCCCTTGCTGTTGAAGATACTGGGCGACCTTATGACTAATATCTAAAACAATATCCTTTTCCCGAATACCGCCAATACCCACCGCCCCCGGATCTCGCCCACCATGGCCCGGATCAATGACCACCACATAACGACCACTGGGTACTGGGGTTGACCCTGGTGCTGGTGCGGCCGGCCGGGGCACATTAATTTGGGTGTTTGGACTCGTTGGACTTGGATTGGCTGCTACCGCTGCCCCCGATCGCTGTAAGGGCACAATAAACGACTCAGCATTGATGTGGCGGGGATTGAGGATCTGCACCCCTGGAGCCGGAGTTAATAAAATGGATACGGTTTGATCATCCTCTCGGCGAAATTCAACCTTAGATAGGGGACTACCAGCGGCAAGGCGGGGTTCTTGCACATTGCCCAACTGGGCCGATCTCAGCCGAATCCGATAGGCGCGTCCCTCCCAGCCCACACTATAAAATAGAGTGCGATCGCCTTGAATGAGTAGCTCACTCCCCCCCAAATCAATCCGTTGCACCGTTGCCCTAGGGGGTTGCCCGGCCGCAGGGGTTGGGGTTGTCGCGCTGGCGGTTTGGGCCGTACCGGTGGTGGTATTACGGGGCATCACCATAAATCCACCACTGACATCCGTATTCACTTGCCAGTCAGGACTTCGCCGATCCACATTCAATGTCAACACAACCCGAGGTGGCCGGCCCCGTTGCTCCCGCATCTCCGCCCTCACCCTTCCCATACTGAAACGAGTTAATTCCAGGCGACGGTTGGAAAGCCGGTTAGAAATATTGGCATTGTCTAAGGTGATTTCAATGCGCGTCGAATTGCGACGATTAATGGAGGCAACTTGAGGTTTTTCCCCATTGGTAGCAATAAAAATTCCCGTACTCTCGGCGCGCCAACTGAGGAGTTCCGTTGGGCCACTGCGAGTGGATGGGGTTTGGGTTGCCGGGGTGGGGGATGCCGCTTGAATCCGTTGGGGGGTCGGTAATTGCACCATCCAGTTATTGGCCGCAAAGCCACGAAACTGGACAGCGTTAGGATCAATGGTATAGCCCTCGGCATACTCCACCACAATCCGGGTCACTTGGGGATTAAACTGGGCTACTCGCACTTGGCGAATCGGGCCGTTGAAATTTTGATTAATTTGGGGCCGACCTAAAACCACCCCTGGTAGGTCAATGACGAGACGGGTTGGCCCATAAACCAGTTCAGCCCTTGGTTGAACCCCCGCTTCAGTGCGAATCTCAATTTGATTAGAGGTCGGATTCAGTCGCCAAAATTGGAGTCGAGATGCCTCTGCTGGCAGAATAATCAGGAACGCCCCTAAGGCACCCACCACCGCACCGAGGGCCGTTGCCATGACCGAAAATTGCCGTTGTTGAGCCATTCAATTCCTCCATGTGAGGGGGTAGGACAGGGAAAGGTTTTCCTGCTCTAGGACAGAGTATCTTAAGGGCTGATTCTAAAAAACCAAGGGTAGAGATCAAACCGAAGCAAACTAGGTTAGCTTACTCTAGCAGAGGTAGGTTCGGAAACTGGCACAGCCTATCGTTTAGGATTGCGAAATAGATGGGCGCAAGATTCATATTTTAGCTATTGATTTTAGACGGAGGGAGGGAACAAACAGTTTCCAGCCTGGACTTTTGCCAAGATCATCACAGCCCTCGGTGTCCCCGCCATGTCAGTGGGTTTATTGGTTCTAGCCCATAGGTTCATTGGTTTTAACCCATAAGTTAAACGTGAACAGAAAACGATTATTTTTCTAGACCTATACTGATATAGCTGAGATAGATGATTTACTTTCCCCAAATACCAAACCCCAATACCGAAGGAGTAGCACGTCCCATGGCCGACCTCACCCCCAATCCTAGTTTTAGTGTCACCATGCGGGTGGAAATTCCCCAACAGCCGGGAATGTTGGCCTCCGTACTGCGGGCGATCGCCGAAGTCAGGGGAGATTTAGGGGATATTAATCTGATTCAAAACGGCCGCAACAGTTTTATTCGGGACATTACCGTGGCGGCCTACAGTACAGAACATGCGGCGGAAATTATTCAAGTGGTCAAGGATAAAACCCCCGCCAAGGTACTAGATGTCTACGATCGCACCTTTCACCTCCATGAAGGGGGCAAAATCACCATTACCAGCAAACTCCCCCTCCAGGGTCAAGATGATCTAGCCATGGCCTATACCCCAGGGGTGGGTCGTATTTGTATGGCCATTGCCGAAGAGCCACCCCTCGTCCATCGTCTCACCATCAAAAGTCACACCGTCGCCATTGTCACCGATGGCAGTGCCGTCCTCGGTTTGGGAAATATTGGCCCGGAGGCGGCCCTACCCGTGATGGAAGGCAAGGCGATGCTCTTCCAAGAATTTGGTGGCTTAGATGCCTTTCCCATTTGCTTGGCCACCCAAGATGTGGATGAAATTGTGGCGACGGTAAAGCGTATTGCTCCGGTGTTTGGCGGTGTCAACCTAGAGGATATTAGTGCCCCCCGTTGTTTTGAAATTGAGGCTCGACTACAGCAGGAACTCGATATTCCCATTTTCCATGATGATCAACATGGTACGGCGATCGTCAGTTTGGCGGCTTTGATCAATGCTCTGAAAGTCGTTGGTAAATCCTTGGATACCATTCGCATTGTGATTAATGGGGCCGGGGCTGCCGGGGTGGCGATCTCTCGATTATTGCGAAAAGCCGGGGTGAAAACCATTTTCCTGTGTGACTCCAAGGGCATCGTCAGTCAAGATCGCCCCAATTTACCCCCCGGTAAAGCTGAATTTGCCGTACCGGATGCCGGAACCTTGGCAGATGCCCTCAAGGATGCCGATGTTTTTATGGGGGTTAGTGTCCCCGGTGTCCTCACCCTGGAAATGGTGCAATCGATGGCCAAGGATGCCATTGTATTTGCCATGGCCAACCCGATTCCCGAAATCCAGCCGGAACTCATCTATGATCATGTGGCTGTTTTAGCAACGGGCCGCAGTGACTATCCCAACCAAATTAATAATGTGCTGGCATTTCCCGGAGTCTTTAAGGGGGCCCTGGCCTGCCGTTCCCAAGCCATGACAACGACCATGTTTTTAGAGGCGGCCCAGGCGATCGCCGATCTCGTCTCCCCCCAAGACCTGAACCGTGATCATATTATTCCTTCGGTCTTCGATCGCCGAGTGGCCAATGTGGTTGCCTCCGCCGTCGAGCATTGTGCCCGTTCCCAGGGTTTAGCCCGTTGTTAATTAATTATGTAGGCTCACCTCCCATCTCTCATTTTACTTTTACGGTTCATAGGCTTGACTACGATGGGCGATCGCCACAACAAACACCTGAATCAACTCATCATCCACCGAATAGATCATCCTGTAGTCTCCGATACGATAGCGATAGTAGCCTGCGTAATCCCCTTTGAGAGCTTTGATGTTGGGATGAGATCGGGGAGTTTGCTCTAACTGTTGTAAACATCGGGTAATCTTCTTGGCTAAGGCTTTGTCAGCATTCACATAAACTTTTTGGGCATCGGGATGGAGAAAAACTTCATACATCGGAGCGAAGGGTTCTCCAACTGCTGTACTGGGTTTTAGAGGTTGTTTGATTTTGCTTAACACGCTCTAGCAAGCCAGGAATTGCCAGAAGTTCTTGAGTTGCAGCTTCACTTTCAGCATTTGCCAAGTAAGCCGCAAAATCAGCAAGCACCTGTAAGCGCTCTGGCGATAGTTGCTTGAGTGAGTCATTGAGTTGACGCTGTAACTCGGCTACAGATACCAAAATCGACGACTCCTCCTCTATTGGGGAATTATAATTATCCGTAGTATTCATTGCCTGTTTCACACTTTCAAGGGTTAATATCCATTCTGACATCCTCCCTAATGGTATAATCACTGGAATTTCTCAAACGTCATCATCCACACCAAGGAGTGTCCAGTCTTGCGCTACCTGTTCTCCTCGGAATCTGTTACAGAAGGGCATCCCGATAAAATCTGTGATCAGATCTCTGACACCATTCTGGATCATCTGCTCAGTCAAGACCCTTTCAGTCGTGTAGCAGCGGAAGTGGTCGTCAATACCGGCCTCGTTTTAATTACCGGGGAAATTACCACCAAGGCGATCGTAAATTATGTCGATATTGCCCGTGAAAAAATTGCCGAAATTGGCTATGTGGATGCGGAAAATGGCTTTGCCGCCAATAGCTGCTCCGTTTTAGTTGCTCTAGATGAGCAGTCTCCCGACATTGCCCAAGGGGTAAATACCGCCCAAGAAGCTCGCACCAATCTCAGTGAGGCAGAACTGGATCGCATTGGTGCTGGGGATCAGGGCATTATGTTTGGCTATGCCTGTAATGAAACTCCTGAGTTGATGCCCCTTCCCATTAGCCTATCCCACCGCATGGCCCGTAAATTAGCCGCCGTGCGGAAAACTGAGCAATTGCCCTACCTGCGGCCCGATGGCAAAACCCAGGTTACGGTCATCTATGAGGATGGCCGCCCCGTTGGCATTGATACGATTTTAATTTCCACCCAACATACCCCTGCCATCGGTGATATTACCGACGAGAAAGCCATCCAAGAAAGAATCAAGGCGGATCTCTGGGATAGTGTTGTCCAGCCTGTCTTTGCTGATTTAGCCGTTAAACCCGATGATCACACCCGCTTTTTAGTCAATCCCACGGGTAAGTTTGTCATTGGCGGCCCCCAAGGGGACTCTGGTTTAACGGGTCGTAAAATTATTGTGGATACCTATGGCGGCTATTCTCGCCACGGGGGTGGAGCCTTTTCCGGGAAGGACCCCACCAAGGTCGATCGCAGTGCCGCCTACATGGCCCGCTACATTGCTAAAAATATTGTGGCAGCAGGCCTGGCTGAAAAATGTGAAATCCAGTTCAGCTATGCCATTGGGGTTGCCCGCCCCGTTAGCCTGTTTGTGGATACCTTTGGAACGGGCAAGATTTCCAGCGATCGCCTACTAGAATTAGTCAAAGATCATTTTGAACTTCGTCCCGCTGGCATCATTCAGACCTTTGGCCTTCGCAATTTACCGGGAGAGCGCGGGGGGCGATTCTACCAAGACGTGGCGGCCTATGGCCACTTTGGTCGCTCGGATTTGGATCTCCCTTGGGAGCAAACCGATAAGGCAACCCTATTAAAAACCTCTGCCTAATCGAACCGTTAAGCGGCGCGGAAGCCTGGGTGTAGAAGCGTCAGCTTAACTATTTGTTACATAAAATTCTCTGTTGTACAATGAGTTGTACATATGGAGTTCTGTGCCTATGAATATTCTGAGCTATTCGGAAGTTCGCAGTCAGCTTGCTAAGACAATGGATAGGGTATGTGATGACCATGCCCCCATTGTTATTACTCGCAAGAATTCCCAATCGGTAGTGATGATGTCACTGGACGACTATCAAGCAATTCAGGAGACTGTGTACCTGCTTCGCAGCCCCAAGAATGCCCAACGGTTGATTGAGTCAATGGCAGAAATCAAATCCGGTGGAGGTACTGTACAGAAGCTTATTGAATGAAAATTGAATTTTCTGAGAACGCTTGGGAAGACTATTTGTATTGGCAAAAAACAGATAAGAGCGTACTAAAGCGCATCAATGGATTGATTCGAGATATTCAACGATCTCCCTTTGAAGGCATAGGAAAACCCGAGCCGCTAAAGTATACACTCTCTGGTTTTTGGTCTCGTCGAATTAATGACGAGCATCGCCTTGTATACTCCGTCGAAGATAATGTTCTTTGTATCGTTCAAGTTCGCTATCACTACTAATTAATTTTAATTTAATTTAAGAAATCCTCTATACAGTGACTTGCCCCGGCCTCCTTCAGTTCTAAAAAACTATGGGTTGTCAATACGCCCCAGCAAGCCATACCAGCATTACGGGCTGCTTGCACACCGGCGATCGCATCCTCAAAAACAAGACATTCCTGGGGTGAAACCCCCAAGCGTTCAGCAACCAGTTGATAGCATTGGGGGTCGGGCTTGCCCCGTTGGACATCGGTTTCCATCACCAGCGTATGAAAAAACTGCCGCAGATTTTGGCCGTCTAAAATTGCATCCATATTTTCTTTACAGGCCGATGTGCCTAGGCCAATTTTGTAACCTTCCCGTTGGGCCTGCTTCAAAAACTCAACTAATCCCGGCAATGGGGTAAGGCGATCTCGAATGAGTTCCCGAAAAACGGCCTCTTTCCCCTGGCCCCAGCGTTCTACCTCTGCGGCACTCACCGATCGCCCTAGCAGTTCGGGTAGCAGTTCACTATTTCGCTTCCCCCCCATGGTAGCCAATTGAGCTATATCAATTTCTGAATTGAGTTCGGGAGTTTGCTCCACATAGGTTTTCCAGGCCTGTATGTGGTAGGGCATCGTATGGCACAGCACCCCGTCCATATCAAAAATTAGGGCAGAGAGTCGCGATAGATTGTGGGCTTGAAATCGTTTTTCTAACAAGTTTTTCACCTTTCTAGGAAACATTAAGGGGCCGGTCAATTAAAGAACAAACCTAAACGTCAAGTTAATTCTAGGGCCAACATTTTTCTTGGTTTTAGGAACCTGATGCTCCCAATAATGCTGAGTTTCATCCAACATGAGAAGCAAACTACCATGGGCTAATTGCAGGGAGATTTTTGACGGATTAGGATCAATGGATTTGACTTTTCTAAGCATAAATGTTCGCATATTTCCTAAGCTAACTGAAGCAATAATCGGATTGTTGCCCAACTCTATCTCATTGTCACTATGCCATCCCATACTATCATTTCCATCTCGATATAAATTAATCAGTACACTGTTAAACGCGGTCTGGGCAATGGCTTCAACCTCATTTTTCAAGCCATAAAGGCAACGTGTCCAGGGGATGGGTTCCATCGTGATGCCAGAATAGGTGTAGCTTTTACCTGTATCTCCATACCAAGCACTGAGGCGCGGTACGTTCATTTTCTTGCCATAGATGCGGATAACGTCTTGTTGCCAAGGGGTTTCCTGCTCTAAGGTGCGATACAAATCATTGGCCCTTGTTGTCTCTATAAAATCGGGACAATATTGCACCGTACCCTGATCCTTTAGTACCTCATAGATCGTGTCTTGGGGAAAGATAGGTGTGATACACGGAGTCATAATTCAGCCTGAAAAACCTTAGCTGTCCCTTTTAACCATGAAATTTTAGCCATGAATTTCTCCCCTAGGGGCGATCTCTGGTTGGGACGAAACCAATATATGCTAAGTTTTATTACAGTTTGCCGATTCTTCCTAGTATTTACTGAGTTTTCTATGGACATTCCTGCTCCCCTTCAGCCGATCATTACCTTTGCCCACCCTGTCCTCATGTGGATTTTACTAGGGTTATCCCTCTACGCCATGTATCTGGGAATTCAATCTCGGCGGACTCGTACTGCCAGTGGCGACGAAAAGAAAACCCTCGTGCAAGGTAAATTTATTCTAAAGCACCATCAAATGGGTTCAATTCTATTGGCCTTGATGGTCTTGGGAACCATTGGTGGCATGGGAGCAACCTACATTAACAATGGCAAGCTCTTTTTTGGGCCCCATCTATTAGTCGGCTTAGGGATGACTGGGATTGTCGCTGTCTCCGCTAGTCTGACACCCCTGATGCAAAAGGGAAATGATATTGCCCGCTCCCTTCATATCGCCTTAAACGCCACCCTGGTGGGATTATTTGGCTGGCAAGCGGTGACTGGACTTCAGATTGTGCAGCGGATTCTTAATCCTAGTTAATTGAAGGACTTGGCATACTCTTCACGGATTCAGTGGATCTCTTCAACAATCTCATCTGTCCACTTTGTCGAGACAACATCAAGTACCCTGAAATTCCTGAATAGCGATCCTGGGGGTGAGGGTAACGTGATAGAGCCGTCTAAACCCTTCTTCCAGGGAGGGCGGTGTTTGGGTTAAGTCTTGATACATTTGTTCAATCACTGTTTCAGGAACCTGGCGATCGCGGGCGTGGTTCCACTGTTTGCAGGTCTCTAGATCCGTGAGAAGTTGCCAGCCGATCCAAGGCTCAGGGGTCAGGATTCTGACTTGACGGAGAAATTGGACGCGATAGCGGTGCTGAACATTGGTGGCATCATAAATAATTGTGAAACCCCGTTGGAGCGATCGCTGGATTTGGCCCAAGACTTCCGCTTCAATCTGTGGCCATGCCCCTTGATGCCGTGGGTCTCCGTACAATAGGCGACGAATATCATCCGTGGCAACAATAACAGCATCGGGGAGGTTAAGACACAGATAGTCAGCAAAGGTAGATTTACCACTGGCAGGGGGGCCAATTAAAAGATGGTGGGCCATCCCAACCCCGGTGTGGCGTTATTCAGCGCGGGGAAAGTCAATGCCGATAATCTTGGCATTTTCATCAAAAATCAAAATCATGCTGTCCGTGACTTTAGCAAACTCTAGGCTGACAGCCACAACATTGCCGTTTACCCTAGAGTCGAGGCGACGTTGAAAGTCACCTACCCGCTTCAAAAAGGCACGATTTTTCCGCATCAATACTCGGGGCGGATTTTCGCTCTGAGTGACGGGACCCAAATATTCCCACGCCTGGTCGTAATTAGCGGCAAACAGGTAATCAACAAAGGATTCGGCATTGGCTTGAAATTGTGCTGCAAGGGCCGGATCAATGGATTCCTCGGGCAAATCCTGGCTGAGGATCAATGGTTCGCGATCGCCTAAAGGAGACAGGGGCGATCGCTGTCCCGCCACAGCCTTGATATTCAGGCTAAAAAATCCAGACAGAAGGGCTAAACACAGTATGGGAGATACTGAAGATTTAGGAAATAGAACCATTGCTCTTAATCTCTTGGCTAAAAATATGTGATGTTAGTCTCTTAGGCTTAACGATACAGGGTGAACAGTGATCGGAAATCAAAGATCCGCGCCAACATTGACCAAATTGCATCTAAGCCACTCGGAGCCTTGGGTTTATTCCACCATGTTAGGCCACCGTAGAGCAATTGCACCAATTCTCGGCTGGCCTGATCATCCACTTCTAAAAAGCGTAAAAAGACGTGACACTGGCCATCAGTGGAACTAGAGCGAACAACCGCCGCTTGAACCTTAAAATTGCGCTCTAAGAACCAGAGTTTCCCTTGATCCTGTTTGCCCACGTAGCGGCCGGCGGTGAGAGTAAGGGCAGTTCCCGTTTCCGATAGATCCTGGGTATAGCCCCAGTAGGTTTGTCGTCCAATGCGTAGACAGCAGACGGTGCAAATGGGGAAGCGATCGCTCTGGCGACGTACAGGCTGATCAATGGCTGCTAAGATCGCCACCAAAGCAATCAAGAGATTGTAGGATGTCCATACCAACATCACCTCTAGACCCGTGCGTTCATACTCACCGGGGGGCCAAATCCCCAACCAGTAGCCTCCATAGCGGAGGAAGATACCGATGATTGAAGCCGCAACAAAAAAGACCCAGGGCCAGGTATAGGCAAGATTTAGACTTTTGTGATTCATGAGTGCCCCTTTCCGCGTTACCACACTGCCCAGTTTGGCAAAGGGATTTTTGAGAATGGCAATTAAATGCTTTATGGCTGGAAAGGCAAAGAGAACTTCGTAGACTTCTCCCCAAAGGCTAAAGAAACGACCTTTGGTTGCCCAGCTAAAGGTGGCAATATTGAGAAATGAGTAGGGAACCGCATAGTAGGCATATTCCCAAATGCCCGCAACGGTTAAGGAAACCCCTGTCACCATACTAATTAAGGGGCCAAAAACAAAGGCTACCCGAATAAAGGAATTGAAATTATAGAGCAGTAGAGACAGGTGGCAACTTTTTTGAAACCAGTTTAGGCGTGACCAAATGGGAATATCCTTACCGCAGTAATAGAGTTGCATATTCCCCTGAAGCCAACGCAGCCGTTGTTCTAAATAGTCTTGAAAGTTGCGAGGTGATTCCCCCATACTCAGAATTTCATTCAGGTAAATGAGGCGATACCCGTTGGTCTGCATCCGGGTTCCAGTTTGATAATCCTCCACAATACAGTCGGTGTAGTAGCCGCCACTGGCCTCAATATCTTTACGCCGTACCACGTAGGATGTGCCGCAGCAAATAATTGCATTTCCCGCATCTCTGCCCGGCTGAATAAAGCCAAAGAAATATTCCATATCCCCCGGCATCATAAAATCAATGCCCAAGTTCTGGGAATGGTAATCAGCATTATAAAAATGTTGGGGAGTCTGCACCATGGAAATATTTGGGTTCTGAAAAAAGCCGACGGTGCGGACTAAAAAGTTACGAAAGGGGACAAAATCTGAATCAAAAATAGCAATGAGTTCGCCCTGGGTCTGTTTGAGGGCATGGTTAAGATTTCCGGCTTTACGGTGTTCATTGTTGGGACGAGTAATATACTTGCATCCTAATTTTTGACTAAGTTTAGCGATTTCGGGGCGGCGGCCATCGTCGAGGACATAAATGGTTTTGTTGGGGTAGGCCATCGCTTGGCAACCCACAATCGTTCGCCGAACAATGTAGGCAGCTTCGTTATAGGTGGGAATTAAAACATCCACCGTGGGGCAATAGTCCCCCGAGAGAACCGCTTCCTGGTAGTAGTTGGCTTCTCGACTACGTTTTACGTCAGTGAGCCAACTGGTTTGAATCAGATACAAGCCATAAATTAAAAAGTAGAGAACTTCAAGTCCGTAGAAAATACTACTAAAACCGGCACTAAACCAATGGGCAAAGTTGAGGGTAGCCATGCCGCGCCAAAGAATATACCGTGCCCCTAGGAGAAATACAAACCAACGAACAATGAGCCGAGAAACATTATTGCTGGGGATAAAGTTAAGGGAAATAGCAATGGCGATCGTTGCCACTAGGGGTATCCAGAGACGTTCACTCTCTGCGTCAAAGTCCAGGAATTTGGGTAGGGGACGTAACTCATTGGGGTTAACTAAATGTACTGGAAAAAGAGTCGGCTGCCAGACGGTAGCCAGGAAAACCACCACCATGGTAATGATGCTAAAAATAAAAAATCCCCAGGCCCAGGCAGAAACCAGTTGGGGAGGAGATGATGATGGTTTCGCCATTGATCATTCCAGTTACTTATAGTTGCAATAACCAGCGGGCAAAGCTTAAATAAATAGCTACCCCCAACACATCCACCGCCGTTGTAATAAATGGGGCAGACATTAGGGCAGGGTCAAATTTCATTAGATTAAAGAGAAATGGTAAACTGGAACCCGCCACCGCAGCTAAAACAGCGATCGCAAACAAGCTGCCACCCACCGCAATGGACACTAACCAGTCCCCTTGTAAGAGATAGGCCCAGAGGGTGACAACAACGCCCAGGGCTGCCCCCAATAAAATGCCGGCCATGGCTTCCCGCCCAATAATCCGCCAGACTTGGGCCCCACGAATGTCTTCCGTACTCAGACCCCGAATTACCACCGTTGACGATTGGGCCCCCACATTACCGCCGGTATCAATCAATAGGGGAATAAAGGCGGCCAACGTCACCACTTGCTCTAACACATCTTCTTGGGCCCGGATCACCCCCGTGGTCAAGGTGTTGGTCAATAGAAGTACCGAGAGCCACACCACCCGCTTCCGGGCAACGGTAAATAAATTGGTACGAAAATAACCATCGCCACCGGACTGCACACCCCCTAGGGCATAAATATCTTCCGTGGCCTCATCTTCGAGGATGTCGATCACGTCATCAACGGTGACAATGCCCACGAGGCGTTGCTCGGAATCAACGACGGGAACGGAGAGAAAGTCATAGTGTTGGATGGTGCGGGCCACTTCCTCTTGGTCGGTGTCCGTATGCACCCAAATTACCTCCCGGGTCATGATGTCGCGAATGATGTCGGTGGGCTGGGCAACCAGTAAATTTCGTAGGGATAGGGTGCCGGATAGGTGGCGGGAGGCATCGGTGACGTAGAGGGTATAGATTGTTTCAATGGTAGTGGCAATCTGCCGAATCCGATCCAGGGCTTGGGCAACGGTCATCTCTTCCTTGAGGGAGACGTACTCCGGTGTCATAATCCGACCGGCAGTTTGAGATTTATACCCCAAGAGCAGGGCCGTTGCTTCCCGTTCCTGGGCACTCAGATGCTGCAAAAGCCGCCGCACAATTTTAGCGGGTAGTTCATCGAGGAGGCGCACCCGATCGTCGGGGGAAATGTGATCGAAAATTTCTAAAACATCGGGATGCTTAAAATCCTCTAGAAGAGCTTCTTGGACAGAGGGGTCAAGGTGTTCGTAAACATCGATGGCCTTGTCTTTTGGAAGGAGGCGAAACCCCACCACCTGTAATCGAGTGGGTAAGGACTCAATCACATCGGCAATATCCGCAGGCTGAACCGGAATCAGAATTGCCTTGGCGGCTTCGTAGTTAGATTGGGCTAAAAGGGCCTGTAATTGCGATCGCACCAGTTCTTGTAACTCTTCGCGATCGGGATTTAGGACACGGGTGGTCGAGGCATCCTCAAGCATAGGCGCACCGTAACGGATGAATGATGGGGACTAGCACCCTCAGCTTACCAGCAGGTTGAATATCCGCAAAGAATGGTTGAAAAATTTTTATCGGTTTTATCGACGGATATCAAACGTGACTTGGCCGGTATAGCCCACATAACAAAAGGCGTTTTTGTTAACTGATTCCCCAGGATCAAATTCAACTCGGATTTGACTTTGACGTGGGTAGTTTTCAGGAATAGGTAGGGCTTGAGCTTCCCCAGGGGTGAGGCGACCTAGACCAGAGCGAATGTGGCTAACGGTTCCCCGGAAATGTTGTCGATTCCCACCACCGTAGAGTTCAATGGTGGCTTTGGTTCCTGGTGCTAGTAATTTGATGTATTTCTCATCCACAAAGACATCGACCCAGCGGCGATCGCAATCTAGGACTTGCATAATTGGCTCACCCTGTTGGATGAACATACCGTTGCGGGCATTCGCCTCCCAAACAACCCCGGAGACGGGAGAATCAACCAAGGAGGTTTGTTGCTGCTGAAGTTCTTTTTCAGCCTGCAAAAGGCGGGTTTGTTGGGCCGCAATGGCTTCCTCGATACCGGCAATAACCGCTTCCTGTGCCCCAATTTGCATTTGTAATTCCTGTAGACGTAAGCGGGGATCATAGTTGCTGCGGGTATTCCGTAGGGTTAGTCCCCTTTGGGCAGCCTTGACTTCTGTTTTCAGGGCTTCCACCTTGCGGGCCAGGGAGTCCACAATGCGCTGCTGACTTCTGACTTGGGCCTGGCTTTGCTGAAGTTCGGTGAGGGCAGCATCAGCTTGGGCTTGGCTGACAACCCCTTGGGCGGCAAGGGAAGAAAAACGCTTGTTATTAATGGTAGCCAGACGTTGACGGGCTTGGGCATCTTCTAGCTTAGCCCGGGCTGATTGTAATTCTGCTTGGGCGGCGGCCACTTGGAGATTGCTTTCGATAATCTCAAGGTTACGTTGATTTTCAGCATCTCCCTGGGCCGAGGCTAGTACCCCTTGTAACTGTTGTAGTTTCGCCTGGGCTGCGGCAAGTTCTCCCCGTTGCCGTGCGATCTCCGATTCAATGGTTTGGGGGGTTTCTTCACTGGCACGATCATTCTCAATGACCGCTAAAGGGCCATCCTCGGGATCAATAAAATCGCCAACTCTTGTAATGAGATCAACAATGGTGCCATTTTCCGGGGCCCGCAGCGTTACGAGAACACCATTTACCACCGCATCCCGGCTGCGAACCACTGTCAGATGACGATGAAAAAAATCAGCCGTAAAGGCTAAAACCCCGATGCTGGCTGCCACGACAACCAAATTTGCCGCCACGGATCGCTTGACCCGTACTCGCTGCGGCTCAACACTGTTAGGTTCAAGGCGTTCTTGGGTTGTACTGGAAGTTGGCAGGTTTTTGGGTGAAGACATCGGCAGGGAATCGAGTTTTTGGGTTTTCACAATGTATAAACTCCTGACTTCATAGCCTAGGAAGATGACTGAGTAAGGAACCATCTATCTAGGACATTCGTCGCTTGCTTCCTATTTCGAGAATACCTGTGATTATTGTCACAGCACATCTGTATATTTACGGACATCGCGATCGCCTAGATAGATACATCTGCTCACAAGCGTGACTTAAAAGATCACACATAATGCTTGCCATGGGGTTTGCCGTGGCAGTCGTCAATCAAGGCCTAACTTTAACGCCCTGTGGTCATCCGCTTCAGAATATCCACAAAGCCCTTAACCTCATCCCGGAACATAAAGCCGGAGTAGGCTTCCATGCCATGTTCCCCTAAATCTAGGCCTTCCACCTCTTCCTCTGGGGAAACACGAATACCGATGGTGGAATTTAGGACAATCCAAACAATGGTACTAAACAGTACCGTAAAGCCACCAATGGCTAAAATACCCACGATTTGATACCAGAGTTGCTCAATGCCACCGCCGAGAAGTAACCCCCGCAAGGGGCCGGCCCCTTCACCGTAGAATCGACCGGGGCCATCGGCAAACAAACCCACCGCCAGGGTGCCCCAAACACCATTGACAAGGTGAACCGAAATGGCCCCCACGGGGTCATCAATTTTGAGACCATCAACAAAGATGACAGAGAAAACAATAATCACCCCGGCGATCGCCCCAATGAGGACGGAACTTTCGACACTAACGTAGGCACAGGGGGCCGTAATCGCCACGAGACCCGCCAGAACACCATTGATAATCATGGAGAGATCGGGTTTGGTGAAATAGAGGGTGGAAACCACCGTTGCCGTCACCGCACCAAAAGCGGCAGCCATATTGGTCGTCAGCGTAATGTGGGCGATCGCCATCGGATCCGCTTCCATGGTGGAGCCAGGATTAAAACCAAACCATCCCAGCCAAAGAATCAAACAACCGAGGGTGGCGATCGCAAAGTTATGGCCAGGAATCGCCATCGCCGAGCCATCTTCCATAAAGCGTCCCATCCGGGGCCCTAATAAGGCCGCCCCCATTAACGCCGCCCAGCCACCGACGGAATGCACCACCGTTGAGCCGGCAAAATCCCAAAAACCTAACTCAGCTAACCAGCCCCCACCCCAGACCCAATGCCCCGTCATCGGATAGGAAATACCAATCAAACACAAGCTAAAAAGGAAAAACGCATAAAACTTAATCCGCTCGGCCACGGCCCCAGAAACAATGGTGGCAGCGGTTCCGGCAAATACGAGCTGAAAGAAAAACTTGGCCGCAAGGGGCACAGCCGCCCAACTAATGGAGGTATAGACACCCACATAGTTATCGTCGGTGGCAGGGCTATTGTCAGCACCCGCCAGGAAAAAGCCACTGTAGCCCAAAAATCCATTCCCATCCCCAAACATGATGGCAAACCCGAGGATCCAAAAAGCAATGGAGGATAGGGCAAAGACAATCAGGTTTTTGGAGAGGAGATTGACGGCATTCTTGGAGCGGCAAAATCCCGTTTCCAGCATACAAAAGCCCGCATTCATAAAGAATACCAAGGCTCCGGCATAGAGAACCCATAGGGTGTTGAGGGCAACCTGTAAGTCCTCGGATATATCTTGAGCCGGGGCCTCTTGAGCAAGTACTGCCGTTCCCGACATCAACAAAATAATAGCCGCTAACCCGGCGATCGTTCGCAATCGCGGCGGTTGAGATAAAAAGCGTAGGGGAGAATACATGGGGGAACGATGATGACGGGGCACTATATCTTACCTCTTAAGCGTCTTGAGCCATCATCACAAAATCAGCTTAAAAAGATGTGTATCAATCACTACGAAACTAGAACCTAAGGCTGCCACCACCTACTGAAATAGCAATTACAAGGGAACCCAGGCTAAATTTATTCAAATATCACCTCCACACTCTTGCCCACACCACAAAAACTTTCGGCGGTTAATTCTTCAGGAACTTGATTAAAACTAACCTGAACTTCTAACTCATTTCGCACCAGATCCGGCGGCGGTACGGCCACATCTTCCCCAGCAACTACTTTCCCGGGGCCGCCACGAATAGAACGAACCTGCCCCGAAAATGAACGATTACTGCCATCTAAGAGGCGAATACTGGTGGGCTGACCCATCTCTAAACGGCTACTATCCCGCTCAGATACGAGGGCTGACACCCAACTATCTTGACAATCAATCACCTTGACAATCGGATCACCAGCGGCTAGGGCAATCCCTAGGGGGCCCGATTTATTGGCGATCGACCAAATCACACTCATCACGGGGATATTTATCGGGGCATACTGTTGCAGGGCAATTTGAGCATCAATATTTTCGATTTCCAGTTCCAGTTCTTTTATCAGAACCTCTGCCTCCTGCAACTCTAGTTCCAGGTCGATAATTTCTGTTTGCAAATCCAAAAGACGAATATCGGGAAAACTAAAGGTGCGGGCGGAGCTAAGTTGCAATCCTTCCCGGGAGGCGGCAAGGGCGGTCTGCTGTTGTTGGAGTTCCGCTTGCTTACTGGCCACAAATTCCTGGGCTTCTTTAGCCTTAGAGGCGGCCCCTTCTGCCAACTGGCGGGATACGGCCCCCGATTCCACTAAACTGGCATACCGTTCCGCATCAATTTCGGCAAAGGCGAGGTTTTCTTGGGCTTGACGCAGTTCCTTGAGGGTACGATTGGCGGCTTCTTGATGGTATCTAACCTCTAGGGCCAGTTGACTATTGGCCTGGGCCAGTAACACCGACTGCTGATTTTCGCGGCTGGCAATTTTACGGGCGATCCCTTGGCGTTGGGTTCGGGCCAAACTGAGGCGATTTTCTAAATTTTGGCGATCGGTTTCTAGCTCTGGATTGCGGATATTTTCAATCTGACCAATGGTTTGGCCTTCCATCACCCCTAAGCCGGGCTGCAAATCCATGAGGGTTAAGGTTCCCGGGATGGGGGCATAAAGATTGATCACGGTGGCATTAATATAGCCCACCCGACTCACCACATTGCGCCGCTGCCACCAAAGGGTATAAATAGCCAATCCAATTAAGCTAAGACCTAAGCCGACTCGAACCCAGCGAAAGGCCTGCCGTCGCAACTTTGCATCCTTGGGTTTAGTTGTTGTTAAAGACTCGGCGGGGGAAAGGGAAGATGAAGCGATCATACACAAAATTTAGGCACAACAGGATTTATAAGCTTCAAGGGTACAGGGATTTTAAATGTGCGTCAATTCAAAAAAAGCGTTTGTCCTACCTAATTTCACCCATTTCCGCTTAATTTCACTGTCCCCTTTTTCGAGACAAGGTCAACCTTAGCGTTGATCAATGGGCACATAGGTTTGACCATGATTGCCCGCGTAAATTTGGGTGGGACGATAGATGCGATTGGCTTCCAATTGTTCTTTCCAGTGGGCTAACCAACCCGCCACCCGGGCGATCGCAAACACGGGGGTAAATAAATCACTGGGAATGCCTAGGCGACGGTAAACCAAGCCAGAATAGAAATCAACATTGGGATAAATGCCCTTATGGCCCAGTTCATCACTGACCACCTTTTCCAGTTCTAGGGCAATATCGTAGTAGAGATCGCCACCAAACTTATCAAAGAGTTGCTCCGCCAGTTTTTGTAAAATCGTTGCTCGCGGATCCTTCACCTTGTAGACCCGGTGGCCAAAACCAGCAATCTTGGATTTATGCTGCAAGGATGTTTCCACGAATTCCCGCACCTTATCCACCGTGCCAATGGTTTCTAACATATTGATCACATCTTCATTGGCTCCACCATGGAGTGGCCCGGCCAAGGTTCCCACCGCTGAAGCAACCACCGCATAGGGATCCGTCAATGTTGAAGCCGTTACCCGCGCCGAAAATGTGGAGGCATTCATCGTATGTTCGGCATGGAGGGTCAAGCAGGTATCAAACACCCGGGCGGCAAAGGGATCTGGCTTTTGTTCATTCAGCATATAGAGAAAATTGGCCGCATAGTCCAAATCATCACAGGGCATGACCGGATCATTTCCCTTGCGAATCAGTTGGAAGGCTGCCACCATTGTCGGAATTTTGGCCAGAAGTCGTACTACCGCCGCTCGAATATAGTCAGGATCATCCAAGGCCCGCCGGGAGTAAAAGAGGCCCAGGGCTGCGGCTGAGGCTTGGAGGGCATCCATGGGGTGGCCACTTTCGGGAAAGCATTTCATCATATCCCGGATGCGATACTTCACCCGCCGATGGTAGGTAATGTCATGCTTAAAGGCCGCCAGTTCGTCAGCGGTGGGCCAGGTTCCCCAAATTAGCAGGTACGTCGTTTCTAGGAAAGAGCTTTTTTCCGCCAGTTCATCAATGGCAACGCCGCGATATTCCAGCACCCCCGCCACGCCATCAACATAACTAATGGCAGAATGGGCAGCGGGTATCCCGTCAAGACCGGGGCTAAAATCGCAAACAACCATTGAGTTCTCCCTATACTGGATGCGAATAGAAATGGTTAAACCGTAAAAATCTACATGAAACGTGTGTATAAATTCTAGAGCAGATGTTGCCCTTTGCTTTGTATGTTTTGCTGCACTCTTCTAGGCCGGGCCGTGGTTCCCTGTATCGCCTTCGAGGACATGGAGGCGAATCGATTGGCGATGCTCCTCGCTGCCCAGTTCAATTTGTAGTAAATCCCCGGAAAGGAGATCCAAGGATTCTAGGAGTCTTTGCAGATGGGGGGTACTGGCCCCAGATTCAACGTATAGCTGTTCACTGAGTTGCCCTACCCGTTTCCAGAGACCATGCAACCGGGCGATCGCCCCCTCCAATTGGGCCGCTTGATGAATTAAGTCTGCCGCCGTTTGTAACTGCCCCAATCGCTGGGCTTCCCCTAGGGCCTGCTCTAAATTGACCGCCGAACCCTGAAGGGCCTGAACCTGGGGGGCTGATTCCAAATACCGAGCCAAGTAGCGAGCCTCTGCCGTCACCTGTTTGAGGGTATCCACATTGGGGGAATTGACAATTTCTGCTTGCAAATGTCTCTGATGTTCGGCGGGAAGTTTTTCGAGTTCCTTGACAAAGGGAGCTATATAGCGGGGAGATAGACTGCGATCGCTGGCTTTTTCACGAATGACCTCTGGCAGTAAATCGGAGTGGAGGGCCGTCCATTCATCCTGGAGTTGTTTAACTTCGCGGTAGGTAATGCGATCGCCCTGTTGGGCCGCGTCTGTAATCAGGGTTTGTACTTGCGGATCTGCGGCGGCGGTTTCCATGAAGGCCCGCTTACTAAAGCGATCGATGGCTTCGGCCGGTAAATCCGTATCGGTGATCAGCTGATCGGCCCGATTGGCCAACTCAATAAGACTGTAGGCGCGGGTTTTGCTAATATCTTGATCCTGGAGCCAAGCCAAAAAGCCAGTTCCCTGATGTGCACCTTGGTGTTTCTCGCGATCGCGGACGGTGCGCAAAATTCGCCCCCGCCAGATTTCTGTTTGCAGGTCAAATCGTTCGCACACTTGCCAGGCCTGCTCTACCTTGGTTAGGAACACTTCCTCAGACACCTGAGTATCTTCAGGATGGGGCAGATCTAAGGGAAAATCCCCTCCCAGAGACAACCGTAGATCGGCATCACTGTCAGTCTGGGAAGAGATGGAATCAACTAAAGAATGGGTCATAGTTTGCCGAAGCAACAATCCAAAAAAGAAATCAAAAATTCAACTCAACTGAAAACCTAGAAATTAGGCTTTCGCACCTGCCGTGCCATGTCTAAGAAGCCCACCATATTGGCACCGGGCCGGCGACGGGCAAACTGAAAATAGGGCACAGTCGCCACGGGGGCAGCTTCTTTTACCGCTGGTTCCTTTGTTGCAGGTTGGGTAACGGCGGCCGCCACGGGTTCTTTTTTCTGGGCTGGAGCAGCTTTCTTCGTATCCTTCTCAACCACGGTTTCTACGGCCTGTTTGGGGCTGGCATGATCCGGTGTCGGCTCCATTTCCACAAAGAACTCACCCTTTTTACCAATTCCTACCAACTTGCCAAGACTGGCCAATAGCCCAAAGAGTCCAGCAAAAATCTTTTTTAACAAAACCATAATAGATAAACCTCCCAACGGTTCAGCGATGATTTCAAATAATCGGCCAACTATTTTCCGAGAATCCTAAGACCGTTGCCATCGAATCCCCAAGAAAACAAGACCAGGTCAGCATCCCCATTATCTAGGCTGGTGGGACGGGGAAGCAAGGGCAATGTATTCGATCAAATTCCCGCAAATTCCATCAAAACTGTTGATTCAAGGCCGCAACACACCGTTCACAGATCAATGGATGATCTGCTACTGTTCCCACCTGCTCCGAATAGTTCCAGCAGCGATCACATTTTTGGCCATCAGCATCAGTAACACCAATACCCAGGCTATCCGTTTGCTGGCAATGGCTGAGGGTATCGAGTTCCCTGGGATGATCAATCAAGACCACCTGGGAGGTTAAAAAGAGATAGCGCAATTCGTCTACGCCATTTCCCGCCAGACTGGGGGGATTCATTCCTTCGAGGACCTGACGCAGATCGGGGTCGGGGACATACAGAAGTAATTTAGCCTCCAGAGACGAACCGATCGCCTTTTCGCTGCGGGCCTGTTCAAGGACTTTATTGACTTCAGCCCGAAGGTTTCGCAGGGTTTGCCATTTTTTGCCGAGAGCCTCATCCCGCCAATGTTCGGGACAGGTAATCCAACCACTCTGAAAGACAGATAAATGGGGCGTTTCGTAGGGTAGGTGTTGCCAAATATCCTCCGCCAGATGACATAATACTGGGGCAATGGCCCGGGCGAGGTTTTCTAGGGCAAGGGCGAGAACGGTTTGACAACTGCGGCGGCGATCGCTAGTTTTGGCACTAATATAAAGGCGATCTTTGGCAATATCTAAATAAAAGTTAGACAGATCGAGGATACAAAAACTCGAAATCGTTTGGTAAAAGCGAAAGAACTGATAACTCTCAAAGGCCGCCGTAATGTCGGCAAACACCTCGGTCATCCGGTGCAGGAGATAGCGATCGAGTTCCGGGAGTTGGGCGTAGGGAATGGCATCTTGGCTGGGATTAAAATCATGGAGATTCCCCAATAAAAACCGGGCCGTATTGCGAATCTTGCGATAGGCATCCCCCAGTTGCTTAAGAATGGTTTTACCAATGGGCACATCCGTGGCATAGTCCACCGACGATACCCACAGCCGCAACACATCGGCCCCGTAGGCGGGATCCTGTTTTTGGTTTTTGCCCCCTTCAATGACATCCCGGGGATCCGTGACATTCCCCAGGGATTTACTCATTTTCCGGCCCTGTTCATCTAGGACAAAGCCGTGGGTCAGAACCGAGCGATAGGGGGCCTGCCCCTTTACCGCCACACTGGTGAGCAAACTGGATTGGAACCAGCCCCGGTGTTGATCCGACCCCTCTAGGTAGAGATCCGCCGGATAGCGATCGCCCCCTAGAACCGCTGCCCAGGAGGAACCAGAATCAAACCACACATCCATGGTATCCGTGCCCTTACGGTAGCGATCTCTCTGTTGACGGTAGGGTTCGGGTAATAATTCCGCCACCGAGAGTTCCCACCAAGCATCGGAGCCGCGATCGCCAATAATGGTTTGCACATGGGCAATGGTTTCCGGGGTTAAAAGGGGTTCATTAGTTTCAACATCATAAAAAACCGGAATGGGAACACCCCAACTGCGCTGCCGCGAGATGCACCAATCCGATCGCTCTGCCACCATACTGGTAATCCGATTTTCCCCTTGGGCCGGAATCCACTTCACCTGGGCGATCGCCCCTAGGGCCTGATCTCGAAAGCCCTCCACCGAGGCAAACCACTGCTCCGTTGCCCGAAAAATTGTCGGTTTTTTAGTGCGCCAATCGTAGGGATACTTATGGACATAGGGTTCTTCCTTCAGGAGACAGCCGACAGCTTCTAGGGCTTCAATCACCGCTTGGTTGCCTTCTTTTAGGACATTTAAACCCGCGAAGGGCCCCGCTTCCGCCGTAAATTTACCATCCCCATCCACCGGCGATAGGATCGGCAAGCCATAGCGTTGCCCCACACCGTAGTCTTCTAAACCGTGGCCAGGGGCGGTATGCACAAGACCCGTTCCTGAGTCCGTTGTCACATAATCGCCACCGATTAAAATCTCACTCTGGCGATCAAAGAGGGGATGGCGATAGACCGTATGCTCTAGGGCTGCACCGGCAACTTGGGCTTTGATTTTCAGAGGAATACCCAGTTTTTCACTGAGGGTATCGATTAACTCCGCCGCCACAATCCAATACTTAAACCGACCCAGGGGCTTCTCCAACTCCACCAGGGCATAGGTTAATCCTGGATTAATACTCACCCCCAGGTTCCCCGGAATCGTCCAGGGTGTGGTGGTCCAGATGGCAACCCCCAAGTGCCCTAACGTCTTTTGCCAGGTTTTCTTTTTTTGTAACTCCTTGGACAGGGCAATGACCTCAAAGGCGGCATAGAGACTGCGGGATGTGTGGCCCTCGGGGTATTCCAATTCCGCTTCCGCTAGGGCGGTCTTTGAACTGGGACTCCAATGGACGGGTTTCAGTCCCCGATAAATATAGCCCCGCAGAACCATTTCCCCAAAGACACCGATTTGGGCCGCCTCGTAATCTGTCCGCAGGGTGAGATAGGGGGCATCCCAGTGGCCCCAGACTCCATAGCGTTGAAAACTTTGGCGTTGCTCATCCACGGTCTTCAGGGCAAATTCCGCTGCTTTTTGCCGCAGACTCAGGGCATCTAGGCCCTTGCGCTGCTCTGGTTTCAAATTTTGCAAAACCTTTAGTTCAATGGGCAAACCATGGCAGTCCCAACCCGGACGGTAGAATACCTTACGTCCCTGAAGTAATTGATATTTATTAATAACATCCTTGAGGATTTTATTGAGGGCATGGCCAATGTGGAGCGAGCCGTTGGCGTAGGGGGGGCCATCGTGGAGAACAAAGGACGGCCCTGGGTTCTGGCGGGCTAGATTTTCGTAAACTTGGTTTTCCTGCCAAAATGCCTGAATCTCTGGTTCTCGCTGGGTGGCATTGGCCCGCATCCCAAACTGAGTTTGCGGCAAATTAACAGTATCTTTATAGGCGGCGGTTTCAGTCATGCAGTATTCAGTCGGATCAATACATAAAGTAAATGGGCAAATAATTTGGCAAAGGTCTTCTGGTTGCCCTTGCCCGTTGAGTCCAGAGTTGGCAGCAATTCATTATACCGAATAACCATCCGGGGCTAGTGGTTTCGTCGCTGCTAAATGACCGGCTAAATGATCGGGTTTCTTTGGGGGATCATCACTAAACTAGAGGAAAGGAAACAACCCTTCTCTCAACCTGAATCTGGATCATTACCTGCTATGGCTCCCACCCCCGTGACTGAACATACTTACCTCCCTGCTCAAACCTATCAGTGGCGAGACTGGGCGATCGCCTACCGTCAGAGTGGGGACGCGGGGCCCCCTGTGGTACTGATCCATGGGTTTGGTGCTTCCAGCCTCCATTGGCGGAAAAATTTGCCCGTTCTTGGTGCCACCTTTCAGGTCTATGCCCTTGATTTAATTGGTTTTGGTCAGTCCGCTAAACCCAATCCTGATAATTTTGCCTATACCTTTGATCATTGGGCCCAATTAGTTCTCGATTTTTGCCAAGACATTATTGGTGAACCCGTTTTTTTAGTGGGTAATTCCATTGGCTGTGTCGTTGCACTGCAAGCCGCAGTCACAGAACCTAACCGAGTTCGCGGACTGGCACTCCTCAACTGCTCCCTACGCCAACTCCATCACCGCAATCGCGAAAAACTGCCCTGGTATCAACAGTGGGGTGTGAATTTAGTCCAAAAATTTCTCGCCTACCCACCCTTGGGCCATCTCTTTTTTGCTTCCCTAGCTAAACCCAAGGCAATTCGCAAGATTCTCTGCCAGGCCTACGCCAGTGCTGATGCCGTCAGCGATGAATTGATTGACATTATCTATCAGCCGGCCCGAGACCCTGGAGCCGCCGATGTTTTCATTGCCTTCATCACCTACTCCGATGGCCCCCTACCGGAAGATTTGCTGGCCCAAATCACCTGTCCCACCCTCATTTTGTGGGGGGAAAAGGATCCCTGGGAAGACTACCGCGTCGGTCAAGAATGGGTTAAGTTTCCGGGGGTCAAGGAGTTTATTCTTCTGCCTGGTTTGGGGCATTGTCCCCAAGATCAAGACCCAGACGTAGTGAATACCTATTTGCAGACTTTTTTAGCGGATCTAGCACTTCGTTAATTGCTATAAAAATGAGAATACAAAAATAATTTTACGAGAAACAAAAATACAAGTAGAACTATGACAGTTCGTAAATCTACACTTTGTTTCCCCACGAACTGATTGCTCTCGTTACAGTAAGCGCAGGGAACTAGTTTTTCTGTTAATATCTTGTAATATTAAAACCATGAAAGCAACACACTGGTTGGGAATTGCACTACTGACAGGTTTCCTTGCGGGCCCTGAGATTCCAGCAACGGCTCAAATTACGCCAGCGGTAAACGGTACCGGCACGATCGTTAATTTTAACGGTCATCAGTACGACATTTCCGGTGGTGCAACCTCCAGTGATGGTCGCAATCTCTTCCATGTTCTCAAGGACTTTAATCTCAGCGATCAGCAAATTGCCAATTTCATGGCCAACCCGGGACTTTTTAATATTTTAACAGGGGTTAATGGTGGGCAGCCCTCTTACATTAATGGTCTGATTCAAATTACAGGGGGTTCCCCCAACCTCTATTTCCTTAATCCGGCCGGAATTGTGTTTGGGCCCAATGCCAGTTTAAATGTACCCGCCGCCTTCCATGCCTCAACGGCCCAGCGAGTCCACTTTGATGGTGGCATTTTTGATCTCAATGGGGTCAACGACTATGCCAATCTCCTCGGGAATCCCACAGGTTTTCAGTTTGCCAATACTGGAATTATCATCAATGAAGGAAATTTGTCTGTCCAGCCTGGTCAAAATCTGAGCCTAATGGGCCACCAGGTTCTGAATACGGGAACCCTCTCGGCCCCAGGTGGAAACGTTACGATTGTGGCCGTGCCTGAGACGGGCATGGTGCGGATTTCCCAGGAGGGGATGCTCCTGAGCTTAGAAATTCCCATGGATCGCATTCCCGAAGATGGGGTGATTCGGGCGACAGATCTACCGGCCCTAATAACGGGTGGGGGACAGCGTCCTCGCGTCAATAGCGTGATTCACCATGCCGATGGCTCCGTTAGCTTGATCCATGATCCGACCAAGGTGGCCATGAATCGGAATACGGCCTTAGTGGGCGGGGCGATCGATGTTTCTAGCGGTAGTGGCATGGGGGGAACAATTAATGTTCTCGGTAAAAATATTGGACTCATTAGTGCCAACCTAGATGCCTCCGGTATTTTGGGTGGTGGCACGATGTTGATTGGCGGTGACTATCTGGGGGGCAGTGCCGGAACCCAGCGGTTGGATGCTAGTTTCAATGCCCAGAACCTATTCATTAATCCGGGTAGTGTGATCAAGGCTGATGCCCTCACCCATGGAAATGGCGGAACCGTGATTGCCTGGGCCGATGGTAGTACCCAGTTCCATGGCTTAATTACGGCCCGAGGTGGCCCCCAAGGGGGGGATGGTGGTTTTGTGGAAACATCGGGTCGGCAGGCACTCAGCGTTACCGGCATGGTGGATACCTCTGCTCCCCAAGGGTTAACGGGAACCTGGCTCCTTGATCCCACGGATATTGAAATTGTACCTGGGACGGTGGGGCTTGTTGGTGGAGTTGTGGATGGTGTCTTTGAATTCAAGGAGCTTGGACTAGCTGCTAATGCGCAAGTTGGGGCTGAATCTATTCAAAATGCTCTCTTAACTAACAATGTCATCGTTACCACCCAAAGTGGCGGCCCGTCTCAGGGAAATATTGTCGTCAATGCACCGATTACTTCTGGCTCAGGTAATTTCCTTGAGTTATTGGCCAATAACAATATTGCGATTAATCAATCGATTAGTTTGCAAAATGGAAAACTAATTTTACATAGTTCGGGTACGGGCACAAATGTCACTCAAACGGCCAGTATCACTGCCAATGCCCTAGAGTTAATTGGTGCAGCTAATTTTAACTTGACCAATCCCCAAAATGCCGTCACCACTTTGAGTTCATCTTCAACGAATCCAATGAACTCCTTAGCCTTCGTTAATAACGTGCCGCTGATTATTTCCAATCTTCAAAGTACAGGCAATATTGATCTAACTTCAGGCACATTAACTCTTAATGGAGCAACCATTACGAGTCAATCCGGTGGAATCAGCTTTAACGGAAACACTACTCTTCAAGGGAATAATACGGTCAATGCCATCAATAACAATGTCATTTTTAATAATCTCCTGAATGGGCCCGGTAGCCTATCTCTTTCCGCTAGTAATGCTAACTTCGTGGGGGCGATCGGTTCGACTACCCCTGTGGTTAACCTGGGTTTAAGTATTAGTAATACAACGATTTTTAATAATACCGTTAACTCCCAAACCATTACGACCGGCTCTAGTGGCACAACTCAGATTCGCGGCAATATTGATACTAGCAATAACCAAATTTATAATAATGCTGTTGTTATCAATCCCGTAAATCCTGGTTCGCCCTTAACGATCAATGGTAATCAAATTAACTTCAACTCAACCCTCAACACGGGCAGTGGTACGATTGTCTTATCCTCCGGGGCGGGGGTGAATTTTAACGGCGGTGCCAATAGTGTTTCTGGTACGGGCGGTTTGATTTTTGGGGTGACGGGAATCGGTAACTTTAGTCAAAGCAACTTTACCCCCCTAGCCAATGGTTTTAGTTTTATTGGTGTAGGTGCACCCCAAGGGGTCAATATTACCAGTAATATTACGGTGCAGGATCCCCTAATTATTGGTTCCCTGGGTTCAATTAACACCAATGGCAATTCGATTACTGGGGTCGATAATGCCAGCATTACCCTGCGTAGTGTAACACCACAAACCTTTCAGCAGTTAACCACAGGCACACTTTCCCTGGCAAATTTGAACCAATTACCCATTGGTCAGGGCAGTATCATCGCTGGTAATATCTCCTCATCCGGTGGCTTTATCAATCTGGCAGGTCAAACGATCAGTGCGAATAATATTTTCACGAGTACTAATAATGCCCAAATTCGCCTAGTGTCTGACGATGCCATTAATACGGGTAATTTGACGTCTAATGGCGGGGCGATCGCTTTATTTTCAGCGTTTAGTAGTATTACAACGGGAAATATTTTTAGTGGCGGGGGTTTGGTTTACTTAGATTCCATCGGGGATATTACAACTGGAAATATATTCACCCGTGGCGGCAATATTGATATAGCTGCCTATGGTGGTGGAAACATAGCAACGGGGACCCTTGACACCTCAGGCAGTGGCGGAAATATTAGCTTATTCGGGCAAAATGTTTCTACTGGCAATATCAACACAAATGGCGGCACCTTCATCAGTCGTTCTGGTAATTTCACGCCATTGACCGGCGTTGCGGATATCGATCCCGTTGTCTCTGGCAATCTTTCCATTAGTAGTCTTTTTGAGGGTACTTCTTCCTCTGGAACCCAGGTTGGGAATTTAACCTTTGGAAGTTTAACCACAAATGGCGGTAATGTCTCTCTCACGGGCAATAATATTTTATTTGAATTTATTAATGCGGGTTCTGGAACGATCAATATCAATGCCGGGAATAGTTTACGAGCGACGGGTGGCTTTTTCCAAAATGGTATCTTTACTAGCTTGTTTGGTAGTTCAATTAATCTCTTTATCAACAGTGATACGCCCTTTTTAGTGGGTGATTCCAGTCAAAATGGAGCCGCTGGGGCCTTGTCTACGGGAACGACGACGATTGCCCCCACCAGTCCAACTAGCCCAATTACACTCTCGGGAGTCGTTCAACAGGATACAATCCGTTTTGAAAATCTTGGTCCTCAACTTGCCCAAGGCTGTACTGCCCAAGAATTGGATAATAACGAGTGCGCCCAGATTGAAACGGATTTAATTCCGATTCCACCCGTATCCAGAAGCCCATTCATCGATCCACTTCTCGCCACTGGGCCAGTTCTCTTTAATCCAACCTTTCTGTTGTCGCAGATTGATTTGGCCTTTGCCCAGGGTGATTTAGAACGGGCCCTATCCTTAATGGAGCAGCTTTCGGATCAGGAATTTAATAGTTACTTTGGTCGGGCCTTTTCTGAAGGAGCGATGAGCCTAGAGCGAGTGCAGCAAATCCTGGCATTAATTGCCGAACAAACTGGTCAAAAACCTGCCCTCATTTATGTTCTGTCCCGCCCACAACAGGTTGAGCTACTATTGGTGATGCCAGAAGGGGAGCCAATCCATCGCCCCATTCGCGGAGTAAGCCAAGTTGAACTGACCAGTGTTGTTCAAAGTTTTGCCAATCAGGTGCGAGATCCACGTCTGACCGAAACCACAAGTTATCTAGCTCCGGCCCAACAGCTTTATCAATGGCTGATTGGCCCCCTACGGGAAGACCTCGATGCCCAAGATATTAATACCCTGGTATTTTCTTTGGATGCGACAACCCGTGGTATCCCCATGGCTGCCCTCCATGATGGTCAGCAATTCCTGGTGGAAAATTTCAGTACAGGGTTAGTTCCCAGTATGAGCTTGATGGACCCACGCTATCGGGATATTCGTCAAGGACGTATTTTGGCGATGGGTGCGGAAGAATTTGTGGACCAGTCACCGTTGCCAGCGGTTCCCATTGAACTGGCCCAAATTACCCAGGATTTGGGGGGTGGGGTTGAATTTATCAATGAGCAATTTACAATTCCAAATTTGCAAGCAGAACGGCGGCGGCAATCCTTTAATGTCATTCATTTGGCAACCCACGGGGAGTTTAATCCGGGTTCCCCCGACGATTCGTTTATTGTCTTTTCTGATGGCCGGCTGACTTTGAATGATATGCCCAATTTGCGGCTGGATCGGTCTGATATTGAGCTTTTGACCCTGAGTGCCTGCCGGACAGCCGCAGGGGATAATAATGCGGAGCTAGGTTTTGCTGGGTTGGCGGTTCAATCGGGAATTAAGTCTGCCTTAGCCAGTCTGTGGTATGTGAGTGATGAAGGCACATTGGCTCTGATGACGGAGTTTTACCGGCAACTAAATACAGCACCCATCAAGGCGGAAGCTCTACGGCAAGCCCAGATCGGTATGATTAATGGCACGGTGCAAGTTCGGGATAATGAATTACAGTCTGTGCGGGGTGAGGCCGGTATTCCCTTGCCAGCCACAATTACCCGTGGTGTGAGCGATCGCACCTTAACTCATCCATATTACTGGGCGGCCTTTACAATGATTGGTAGTCCTTGGTAATTTTTAGACCCCTATGTTTCCCACCCACCGCCCCCGCCGCCTCCGCCAAACAGCCCAACTCCGCCGCATGGTTCGCGAAAATATTCTGACAACGGCGGATCTGATTTATCCTTTATTTGCGGTTCCCGGAGAGGCGATCGCCCAGGAAGTGAAATCCATGCCTGGGGTGTATCAGCTATCCATCGATAAAATCGTTGAAGAAGCCAAACAGGTTTACGACTTGGGCATTCCGGCGGTCATCTTATTTGGGATTCCCGATACCAAGGATACGGACGCTACGGGGGCCTGGCACGACTGCGGCATTGTCCAGCGGGCCGCCACGGCAATCAAAGAACAAATCTCGGATTTAGTGGTTATTGCCGACACCTGTTTGTGTGAATACACCGATCACGGCCATTGTGGTTATTTGGAGGTGGGAGACCTAAGCGGCCGCGTCCTCAATGATCCAACCCTAACGCTGCTGCAAAAAACAGCGGTGTCCCAAGCGAAGGCAGGGGCGGATATTATTGCCCCCTCTGGGATGATGGATGGCTTTGTCCAGGCAATTCGGGAGGGGTTGGATCAGGCCGGGTTTACGGATACCCCCATTTTGTCCTATGCCGCCAAATATGCCTCAGCCTACTATGGCCCCTTCCGGGATGCAGCGGAGTCTAGCCCCCAGTTTGGCGATCGCCGCACCTATCAGATGGATCCGGCCAATTCTCGGGAAGCCCTCAAGGAAATTGAACTGGATATTGCCGAAGGCGCCGATATGCTCATGGTTAAGCCCGCCCTCGCCTACATGGATGTCATCTGGCAAGTCAAAACTGCCTCTGATTTACCCGTAGCTGCCTATAATGTCTCCGGGGAATATTCCATGGTCAAAGCTGCCGCCCTCAATGGTTGGATTGATGAAGAAAAAGTCGTCCTGGAAACCCTGATGAGTTTCAAACGGGCTGGAGCCGACATGATTTTGACCTACCATGCCAAGGATGCAGCCCGCTGGCTGGCTGGGTCTTAACTTATCTTGAGTACATAAGTGATTTTTCTACAAGAATTAAAGCGATTGGGACTTTTAGATAGTCTCCATATAACGATCGCCCAGATTGGCTCTCGGAAACTTTCACTAAATGATGATCTAGGCTCCCAAGAATGGCAAATTTTTGCACCTAATTTAACGATCTATGGGTTTGATGCTGATGTCGATGCTTGTGAGGCCGCCAATCAAGACCTGCAAGAACGGGCTCCTAATTGGAACGAAATTCATCTGCCCATTGCCCTAGGAAGAGAAACAACAGAAGTAACTCTGTATGTTACCAAAAATCCTTTTTGTAGCTCCTTATATCCTCCTGATGAAAATTTTGTGAACCGCTTCCCTCGGGTTGGTCATCATTCCTCTCTAGACTTTACAGTTGAAATTGATGTTATGGCCCTAGACGACTTTCTCGATCAGGAAAAGATTAACTCAATTGATGTTCTAATCATTGATGTCCAGGGAGCTGACTTAGATGTTTTACAAGGCGGACAAAAAATTCTAGCTCAGAGCGTTGCTGCCATTCAAACTGAAATTGAGTTTAACTCCCTTTATATTGGTCAACCCTTATTTGCGGATGTGGATCAGTTTTTGAGAGCCAACGGGTTTAGCTTGTTTGATTTTAATCTTGCCTATAGACCACGCACCGAGGTTTTCTTACCACCGCCCTACCGCCGTGGACAATTATTATGGGGAGATGGCTACTATATTCGAGATTTAATCAAAGACGATTCCTCTAACTGGCTTACCCAAGATGGAAAAATTTTTAAACTAGCTTGTATTGCAGACTGTTGGGGATTTTCCGATTATGCCCTAGAACTTTATGCCTATATTCTCAAAAATTTTCCTGAGAGTTCTTTCGTTCAATTGGGAATGAAACAAGCAGTTATAGATTCCCTTTTAGCAATTCCAGATGTTACCGAAATGGGTATTGAATCTCTATCAATCTTAGAAGATATTTAAGACTATTAAAATAAAATTGATTCCAATACCAATATTTATGATTAACGCTGGCGATTCTGTTCCAGTAGAGCTTGGGCGCGGGGTTTATAAAGCAGGTAAAACAGGGACTCAATATAACGCATCATGTCTTCACGGTTTTCGTGGGATACATAATTCCAAAAGCCGTAGATTTTTGCCAGGGAAAGGAGTCGCGTTGTATGAATTTTCCAGGTGTAGGTACTGTAGACTCGCTCAATGGCCGCCTGGGAAATTTTCTGCCAGTAGTTTGTATCTTGCTGGCATTGATCAAAAAATGTGATGACGATTTGAGCCACTTCTTCCGGCAGCGTCGGGTTAATATAAAAACCATTGATTTGGTCTTGGATGATTGACCCTGACTGAAAAAAGTGGGCAAACTCCAAGAGTCGCCAATGAAGGAGAATGTCCAAATGAGCCAAAAACCAAGACGAACATTTACTGCCGAACAAAAAGCTGATTTTTCTGACCATAGGTCAGTAGCTGTGGCAATTGTGCAACAGTCAGGTAAGCCGATCAGCCACGTCGCCCAGGAAATGGGTTTGACAGAAATCATCGACGGAGCAAAATAACTCTTCTAGACTAAGCATAGGGCAAGCAGAGGGATGAGAATTTAGCACTTTCAGCCTATCTGTTCTGCCCCTCTCTTATCCCGAACTCACGTTATTCTAGAAACGGAATTTTTTGATCTCCATCAAAGCTATCGGGTACATCAATAAATAAAGGAGTCACTGTTTTGAAAGAATGGAAACGATCTCTGCGTATTAGCCTCAAGTACGCTAGGAGCCTGCTTTATGGCTACCCTTTTTTTTATGCTCATCAACAAACTCCCCATCGGTCACATCTTTACCCTCATTTATGGTGTGATTCCGTTACAGCCATTCCAAATCGTGGCAATCTAGAAATTCAGGAAAATCGTGTTTTAAACCTGCAACTGGCTACGAGCAAAATTCACCAACTTCAACTCAATTCCGGACAAATCTTCAGCTTCTGTAATTGCGTAGGTGACCCAACTTTAAGTAATGGGTTTAAGGCAGGCCCCGTGTTTGTGGGCGGTCAAGTGCAGACGGGAGTTGGTGGCGGATTATGTTTAATTGCTACCAACCTGTTTCATACGTTTTTGGTTTCAGGCTGCCAGATTCTGGAGCGACATTGTCACAGCATAGATGCTTACGGGAATGATCGCTTTTATCAGCTCGGACAAGATGCTTCGATCTCCTATGGCTATAAAGATTTGATCGTCCGGAATCACAGTGCTGTGGCACTACAGTTGCGATTACAAGTACTGCCAGAGACAGGTCAGGTGATCTCTAGCTTATGGGGGCAGTCTCCTTGTCCCTGGGAGGTGAAAGTTGACTCTATGATTTTGCAAGAGTTGTCATCTCCTTCAACTAACATTTCTGGTTGGATCGTTGAAACTCGACGATCTGTGTGCGATCAGACAGACAATTCAAGAGCAAGGGCTGGATCGAAAACCATGACTGAAGAACTTTTATGGCAACTTGATTACCGCGCCATTAGCGTTTATAAGCCCTGTACTGATAGCAGTTTGGAATCTACTGTTAAGCTCGATAAGATAATATGAGAAATATCTGTGAAGGTGAGTCCATCATTTATAGAAGTCAATGCTTGGAAAAGCCCGCTAACAAGTTGATGAAGCGGACTGTTGAGAGACTCTAGTGGGCACCTCGAAAAATTGCTCGATCTGCTATAAATAGAGGCTGAAATCATTGAAATCCCGTTTGCGATCGCCCCGAATTTTGAATTAATCGAGGTGCCCTCTAGAACCGACGACGATATTCAAAAAGTCCCAGGCTTTGGCCATCCGCGCCCAATTGAGTGCTGACTCCAAAATGTTCCGTAAACTGATACCCCAAATTCAGTCGGGTAGAGGTCTGAGGAGCCGTGAGTAATTGCAAGGCTGAAATTGAAAAGCGATCGGTCACTTGGAAGCCTAATTCAGCACCAACGGCGAGGACGGGAGACTCTTCCCGATCGCCCCGATTTGGGGGAACCAGTGCCGGAAAAATCCGAAAACTGGTTTGACTGCCCACGAGATTATCTAAGGCCGCCTGAACATTATTAAATAGTGCCGATGTGGCTAAATTCGCCAAAATCAGTTCCCCAGAGGCTTGGTTCTGTAGGGGGTTAAAACCACCACCCAGTAAGGATAAAATCTCCGCATTAGAGCGGGGTGGGCTGCTGGAAAGCTCAATCGCCGCCGGCAAGTTGGTTTGGAACTGACTGGCCCGGCCCTCCACTTGGGCAACAACCCGAATGGTATTCAATGACCCTAAAGACGTAGCGGTAACATCTCCAAATTCATTGAGACGATTTGTTCCAGTGGTGAACACCTCCGTCACCGTCGTCACTAAGTTGAGATTGAGTTCTGGATCAAGACCAAAGGCCGGATTAAAACGTACCGTATTGGGTCGATTGGGCATTAAAACAAATAGGCTCGTAAATAAGTTTAATTGGCCCCGGGTGAGGCGGATTTCTCCCTCGGGTTGCAGGGTTCTTAATGTGCCATTGAGGGTGAGACTTCCCTCCGCGGTTAGATTGAGAACTGGTGCGCGGGTAATATTGACATTTTGCCCTAGTAGAATCTGAAAACCATCAAACTCCGGCGGCTGAAATAAGCCATTACCATTCCTGTTTCCGTTTCCGTTTAGGGCTGGAACTGTACCATTGCCAGCTAAGGCTATACCGAGATCAAATTGGCCCTGGCTTAACCTGACCGTTCCAGAAATATCAGGGCTACGCAAGCTATCGGTAATCAGAATCGTGCCATTGACATCGCCGGTATAGACTTCCTTGGCTTGGAGGCGAATTTGATTCAAGCTCAGGGTTAGGGGGGTGTCTCGATCCGGATCATCGCTGCTGAGGGCAATCGCAAGGGGGAGTACACCGGCCATCTCAATTTGACCGGAACTAAACTGGCCCTGAACGCCTTCCACTCGTATGCGATCGCGATCGAAGCGAATCCGCGCACTCACATCCGTTAAGGGGGCATCCAGAGCAGGGGTAGAAAGGGTGGCCTGATCAATACTCAGAATCCCTTCCACAAGGGGCTGGCCAAGAGTTCCTTGTACCTGTACCTGAAGTTCTCCCTGGCCATCTACCCACTTCACTTCATCGGTGAGAAGGTTAACTAACCCCAACCCTTGATCCTTCACCTGCATCGTCAGCAGGAGGGAATCATCCTGGAGCGGGCCTGGACTAAAGGGAGCCTGGTAGGGAAATGAACCGGAAACAGTGACGGGATCCGGTGAATCAAACAGAGCTTGGCCCTGGAAGGCAACCCGATCTTGGCCATAGCTAAAGGTTGCATTTGCCTCCCTGACCGGGTGAGTATTGAGGGTTCCATCCTGGAGAGCTAATTGCCCTTCAAACTGGGGTCGTCCCAGGGCTCCGGTTAGGGTGGCCCGCAGATCTAAATTTCCCTCTAGATCAACATCAGGAAAGGGAATCAGACTGCGAAGGGTTCCCAGGGAAAAATCATCAATGGCAAGACGGGCGGAATGGGTTTGGCCAATGCGACCCTCGGCCTGAATCGTGCCGCCGCCAGCATCAATTTGAAAGGTGTTCAAGGTCAAGGTACGATCGCCAAAGCGGCCACTGGTAATGACGCGCTCAATGGGATACCGACCCCATTGCCAGGACTGACCCTGTAATTCAAAGCTAGTGACAAGACCCGTTCCTGGGTGATTCATTAAGGTGATTTGACCATTAAATTGGCCATTTAGGTCCTGCCAGCGGGGCAACCTCACCTCCTCTGCGGCGGCGATCGCCTCGGCTTGGAGCAATTGAACTTCAGAAAAGCGACGAATTTGACTCAGGAGGGGGGCTTGGGGGATGCCCACGGGTACAAGGTCTAGATCTGCCGCCGTGCCGTACACCGGTGGGTCTAATCCCGGTAGTCCCAGGAGATTCCCCAACGCGACCACATCATTGAGTTCACCGTTATCAATGACCAGTTGGGCCCGGCTCAGACCCCGATCTGGTTGGAGGCGTGCAGTGAGTTGGTAGCGACTCTCGTCCTTGGTTAATTCACTACTGGTTAGGTTAAAAGCTCCGTCGGCATAGTTAAAGGCGGCCTGGAGGCGATCGCCCCGCCAATTTCCCAGACCAGGCTCTTCAACCAAGAGGGTTCCCCTCAGGGTGGGGGTACGCCAATTCAATAGGGCATCGGCGGTCGCCATTCCAGCGGGAATCGCATACTTGGGTAGGTTGGGTAAGCGCACCTCAAGGCTTTCTAGGGGAAACTGGGCCACCTGAATGCGTAAATCCTCTCCCTGGCGTTGTCCCCGGGCAATGGCCTGATCTCGCTGGATTAAAAACCGTTCCGGCTCAAAATTAGCATCTAAGACCACCTGGAGGCGATCGCCCTGGCCGGCCAGGGCTAATTCCACCCCCTGGGTCTGGGAAAGGCTGACCGTACCGGCTAAATTTTGTGCAAAGTCAAAATCATTAATGCCAAAGTTAGTCAGACCCAACTGCCCTGTAAATTGCAGATCTCCCAGATTACCCGTGAGTTGTCCTTGAAAATTACTGGTTCCCGCCAGGGCCACTGGAATTGGCAGTTCGGGCAAGGGAAGGGATGTAAGGGGTAGCTCATCGGCCTGGAGCGTCAAATTCACACCAGCAATGGTCAAGTCGTCGAAATTGAGGCCAATGGTGCCCCGGGCCAAGATTGCCCCAGCCCGACCCTCTTGGAGACGGAGGGTTTGTCCATCCCATTGCAGTCGTGCATTCACCGGATCCGCTAGGGGAGTATTGACCAGTTGAATCTGGGCCGTTGCCAGGGTTGCAGCCGCCGAAAATTCATCTACGAAACCCGTCGCCCGGAATTGGCCCTGGAGTTGTCCCGGTAGGTCTGGATTAAACTGCCGCAGGGCCACATCTTCAGCATTCAGATTAAGTTGCCAGCGTCCTGCGACAACCTGCCCCTGGCCTCGCACCCGTCCCCCTAGGAGTTGACTGTCTAATTGCTGAAGTAATAGCCGCTCCTGATCAAAGACAATGGTACCAACGGTGGGGTACTGGGCCTGGGGAGCCTGAAAATCAAGCCGGCCCTGGAGCGTTTCCGGTTGGGCTATAAATCCGCTCAGTTCCAGTTGGGCGGCAACCGTGCCTAGGGTAATAGGGGCAGCCAGATCATAGCTACGGGCGATCGCATCGGCGGGTATCCCCGTCAAACGCACATTTCCCATGAGTTCTCCCATGGCATCAAGGCGGGCTTCACCGCGAATTTCACCCCCCGCCCGGGGTTGAATCAATAGGCTAGGAATCGTCAGTTGGCTGGTATCCCCCTGAAAGGCCACATCCAGGGTCTCCACCTCTAGGCGATCCAACTGCATCCGATTGGCATTGGTGATGCGGCCGCTAATGTTAGGTTCCAAAAGGGGGCCACGAATTTGTATATCATTGACCCGCACTTGCCCCAGTACCGGAATGGGTAACTCAAGCCCCCAATCTGAAAGGGTCTGGCCAATATCTAGGGGTGCAATTTGAGCCTTCAGATTCCAGCCCTGATCCAGATGGGCCGTTCCCGTTGCCTGCCAATTAACGCGGCCGACGGATCCACTTAAATTCCTAACCCGTAGGAGCGACTCTTGAAATTGGGCCTGGCCATTCACATTTCGTAGAGGTTGGGGGAGCATTTCGGCGGTGGCCCCTAGTCCCCTGAGCCACAGTTGTCCCTGGATATCTGCCCCAGAGTCAATGGGCAAGGGCGTACTCACATGGCCATCCAACTGCCCCTGCTGCACTTGCACCGTCTCCGGCAAAAAGCTATTCAGAATAACTAAATTGAGATCTTTCCCCCGCACTTGGGCGCGACCTTGGGTCTGAGCCTGATCCCAGTCTGCTTCTAATCGCCATGTGCCTCCCACCCCTAATCGTCCGTGAATATTAGCGCGAATTTGCTCCGTATCCGCCTCAATCTCAATGTTGCCCCGAATCTGCTCAAGCCGCTGGGGAGTTTGGCCGTAGGGATCAATGATTAGCTGGGCATCCTGGAGCCTGATGGTAACTAAACCGGCATCAATGGGGCCCGGATCCCCCTCAGGTAAGTTTAATTCAGTGCGAAACCAACGTCCCTCTTCATCTTCCACTAGAGTGAGTTGGGGTTCTTCCAAGGTAATTCCTAGGTCAAGGCGGCGACTCACCAAAACTTGCCAGAGGTTGAAGTTAACTTGAATACCATTAACAGAAACATTATCGGCTTCAAAGATGTCTTTGTCGTTTTCCTGGTAACGGTAGGTGGGAATCGTTGAGGGGCCAAAGCGAATTCCGTTTAAGCTCACCCGCTCCACGTCCCCCAATTCTACGGGGCGATCTAGGGTTTGTTCCAATTGTTGAGATAATTGGGGAGCTAATTCATCATGGATATAGATCCACAATCGCCATGTGCCACCTGCAATGACGGCGGAACTCGCTAAGAGACTTAACCAAAGAGACCGACGGGTTAGAATTTGCCGCAGGAATCTCCGTCCCGATCGTGGCTCGGAATTGGAGGGGTCTACCATAGGAATCTATCTCGCTCACACATCGCTCACATATATGCTATATGCCTAGTGGCACACCTAGCCTAGCGAATTTTGGCACAGGGTGGAACATGACTCTTTATTCCCCCTAGGGCGATCGCTGGGAATGTATGCAACTTTTAGGATCATATTCAAATATTCAAATTCTCCATGGGTCAGGTGCATCGTATGAAATGGCTGTACGGACTGTATATTGCGGCGGGGGTTGCCCTCTTTTTCAAAATGTTATTCATGCCGGATCAGGTCTTCGATGCGGATAATCGGGCGATCGTGGCGGCCATTGTCCAAGATAGTGGCATTCCCAATGCCCTTACGGGGATACTATTTCGCAATCGCCTCTATGACACTATTTTTGAAGTGTTGGTCTTCACCGTTGCCATTATGGGGGTACGGTATTTATTGGCCAATGAGAAACCCCTGAGCACGGTACATCAATTGCCCGATCAACCCTCCATTGTCCTGGCTCGCTTGGGGGCAACGATCGCCGCCATCGTCAGTATTGAACTGGCTCTGCGGGGGCACCTCAGTCCGGGGGGGGGGCTTTGCGGCGGGGGTGGCAGGGGGAACTGCCATTAGCTTGGTGGCTATTACCGCTGCACCGGAATGGATGGAGGCCCTTTATCAGCGATGGCGGGCCGGGACGGTGGAAAAAGTTTCAGTCTTAGTGTTTATTCTCTTGGCCTTCATGCCCCTGATCGGCCTGGAACTTCCCCAGGGGGAAATGGGCCGTCTTGTCAGTGGGGGGATCATCCCCTTGCTGAATGTTTTGGTGGCGGTGAAGGTGGCCCTTGGTTCCTGGGCTGCGATCTTGCTTTTTATCCGCTATCGTGGGCTATTGTGAATCCCCAGTGGAACTAGGGGCGATCGCCCGGCAGTAGGCCTGAACCTTGAGATCAATCCCGGTAATATCCGTGCCCACCACGACGGCAAAGGCTCCCAAATCCAAGGCTTTTCGGGCCATTTGCGGCGATGAGATGCCCCCTTCGCACAATACTGGCACCTTTAAGGTTTGCACTAGGGTCTCTAATAATTCCCAACCGGGGGGCGCGTAGGTCTGGGTTTCTGCGGTGTAACCATAGAGGGTCGTACCAACACAATCGGCTCCGGCGGCAACGGCTTCCTCCGCTGCTCCTAGGGTATCAATGTCCGCCATCACCGGCTTTTCTAGTTCGGTATGGATCCGTTCAATTAAGGACTTTAGGGGTTCGGGGCGCGATCGCAGCGTGGCATCGATGGCAATGATATCGGCTCCGGCTAAGGCCACGGCGGCGGCATCCCCAAATCGCGGCGTAATATATACGGGATAGTCGGCTAAAACCTGTTTCCATAGGCCAATGATCGGCAGGTGAGTCTGATTGCTCTGATGACGCTGTTGCCGCACTGCCTGGATATGGGCTGGCGTATTAATGCGGACACCAACGGCCCCTTGCCCGATCGCGGCGATCGCCATGGCAGCAATGATATTCGGTTCGGCCAGGGGCGATTCCGGTGGAGCCTGACAGGAAACAATCAAACCTCCCCGCAACTGGGGAAAAAATTTAGCCGTCAGATTTTGATTCATGGCATTTGTAACGTATTGTAAAGGAGATTAAGATTTAAGATAGAAGTGAGAACACCCTAATAACATATGCTGCATTCAAACCTGCCGGAACCCCAACTGTTGAAAATTCTTTTAGAACCCCTACTAGATGACTATCAATACTGGTTTAGTCGGGCTAATACCCTCCTGCGCACCGAGGTCATTCCCTTTTTAGGGGTTGAATCCCAGCAAGCCCTACTCCATCGGGTTGAAGAGGCCCAACGCAATGTCACCGCCGCCCAAAGTTTGTTTCAGGCCACGGATGGCCAAGTGGGGGTTGATACCGCAGTTCTAATGAACTGGCATAAATTAGTAACAGAGTGTTGGCAAATTGCGCATCAATATCGTTCTAGTAAATAATTTTTCCGTAAAATGAATGAGGCCACCCCGGCGATTATTCTAGATCATTGCCATTTAGCCCAGCGCTAAGCCCTGCCTACCCCACCCTAGCCCCTCGGAGGATGAGTTCAATGCTACAGTTTCTCTATATTGTTGCCTTTACCATTTTGGCTCTTTTAGCAATGGCTAACCTCATTCGTAATTTACTCACCCTAGGCATTGAAGCCCAGCGCAACTATGGCCAGCCCCGTTCGCCGATGCCCTCCGTTAGTCATCCTGAATTGCTCGATAGCCATGGAGATGTCATTGATGAACCCCTATTGGTGATGCGATCGCTGAGTGTGGATGATGCCCGAGCCCAGTTAGATGCCCTTTACGATGAGTCACCGGGTTATGGAGATGAATCTCGCGGCGAAGTTTAAGGCATGGGCCGGGTTAGCGCCCCTAAAACAATGGTTTCAAGTTGATCCCGATCGCCTAGCGGAAATTCTTAAGGAGGCGCGATCGCGGCTACCGACTACAGAAGTTTTACTCATTGGTAAACCCCAGGCGGGCAAAAGTTCGATCATTCGCGCCCTTACAGGTGCAGATCCTAACATTATTGGCCAGGGATTTCGTCCCCATACCACCCATACCCAGCGGTATCAATTTCCCACCGCTGACCTACCCCTTCTCACCTTTACCGATACGGTGGGCTTAGGGGAAACGGCCGCAGATACCACGGCGATCGTTGAGGAATTAGATCAACTCCTCACTGATAGCCAAAAAGCCCAGATCATTATCCTGACGATTAAGGTGAATGATTTTGCCACGGATCGCCTCTACCAGATTGCCCATCATCTCAAGGAAAAGCAGCCGCGTATTCCCATTCTTTTGGCCCTGACCTGCCTCCATGAACTCTATCCAGCAAATGTAGTCGATCATCCCCCCTATCCGCCAGAACTGGCCCAAGTTCAAACAGCCCTAGACAGCATCCAGAATCAGTTTGCCCCCCTAAGCTCCACCGCCATTCCCCTAGATTTCACCTTAGACGAAGATGGGTTTACCCCTGTTTTTTATGGTCTAGAGGCCCTTGGCTCATCCCTAGAAGCAGCCTTACCGGACGCAGAAGCTAAAGTCATTCATGATCTTCTCCAGCAAACGGATAGGGGGGATCAGTTGGGTTCCCTCTATCGCCAAGTGGGGCGACGGTATATTGCCCCCTTTGCTGTTATTGCCGCTACCTTAGCTGCCGTACCCTTACCCTTTGCCACAATGCCGGTGTTGATTGCGGTGCAGATGACCATGGTGGTGTTACTAGGGCAGTTGTATGGCCAAACCCTTTCTCCCTCCCAGGCAGGGGGAATTTTAACGACCATTGGCGGCGGTTTTATTGCCCGACTGGTGGGGCAACAACTGGTCAAGTTTATTCCTGGGTTTGGTTTGATTTTGTCAGCGTCTTGGTCTGCCGCCTATACCTGGGCCCTGGGGGAAGCAGCCTGTGTCTATTTCGGCGATTTAATGGGCGGCAAAACGCCGGATCCCGATCGCATCCGTCAAGTGTTAGATGAAACTTTTGTACAGGCTCAGCAGGAACTCCGTCAATGGACAACCACCGCAGTGAAGAAACCAGAATAACTATAATCCGAGGAAATTACGGATTTGTGCGACGGTTTGCTTTTGCTGCATTAACGACCCGCGACAAAGGGGATCAAGGGAGATACGCTTACCAGAATCCTGAATGACCAAAATTTCCGGAGAACCTTTAGGGGCAGAGGATGGTTTGAGCTCAATTGCCTGGATGTGATTCAGAGGATACTGGCTTAACTGTCGGCTGAATACCCCTTGATATCCCATCGTCAATGTTCCGAGGGACTGATCAAAATCCACGATTCCAACTTTGCTAAATCCAAGGATCCAAACAATCCCGATACTGGGAAAAAGTACCAAAAATATCCATCCCAGCCAACGATCATCCTGACGAGCAAACAGTTCAGCTTGTCCGGGTTCTTCTAAAAAGAGATTAATTTCTTGGGCTAAATTTTCATGCCACTCTCGAAATCCAGTATGGTCGCCGACATTAATAGAGCCATCACGGGTTTGCAATTTTGTTTGATAACCACGATTCACTCGTTCTGATCCTAGTTGCTCAACCCAAGCTCCTTCAATAATTGCCAAAGGAATCGTGCGACTCTGGCTTCCCCAAAGATGACTGTCCCTGAGGTGACATTCGCCGTCATTGGCCGAGGTACGATGACAGTCGAGTTCATTGGTTCCCATGACCATAAGAGGAATAGTCCCCCCTAGGATCAGGGCACATCCAAGTCCCCAGCTTAACCAGGGGCGATCGCGGAGGATCAGACGATGGGGACGGGAGGTAAAGCGAGCCACACATGCTCCTGCAAGGCAAATTAATATGTCCTAATAATATCCAGATCTGTCGTGATTTATATCAGAACTTAAATTAAGAAATTCACGGATCTTTTCAGCTATTAGGGCTTTGGGACGGCGGCCAGAACTATAATAACTTCGCAGGGGAATATAACCTCCAGAACGCATCACTAGGGCAACACGGTAGGTATCACCATCGGAACAGTCAGATGTTTGTACTATCACTGACGTTACATCCTTCAAGGCATACTTATTGACATCCTGATTCAGAAAACCCTTTTTGCGGATCAGCACGGTTCCTAGGGATTTATCAATCTCAATAATCAGTTTCTTGATACCAAATAAAAGAACCAGGAGTGAAATTCCCGGAACAAGGATCACAATGAGAATGCCAAGCCAAAAGTTATCTTCTTCTTCGTACAGTGTTGATCCAGAGCCAGCAATAAATTGATTAATACGGCGGGCTAAATCACGATGGTAGCCATAATTTGAGGTATAGATCCCACTAAAGGGAAATACCCCTTCTGTTGTCACTAATCGAACTTGGTAGGTTGTGGATCCCTCACTATCCGTACTGCTCTCGACGATCGCTTCTTGGATAGCCGCGAGGGGAATGCGCTTAATATCCCGTTTAATCAAGGTCATCCCCGACATTCGACAATCGCCACTTCCATCATTTTGGCGTTGACAGGTTAGCTCATATCGACCTAAAAAAAGAAGCGGAATAAATGCAGCAAAAATAAAAACCACCCAAATCACAATCAACGTCCAAGGTTGCTCTTCAATCACTAATCGACGATGGGACTCTTCAGTTACTTTCATGGTTAAGTCCTGATTAATTCTTGGTTAGGTGAAGTTTAATTTAATCGGGCGATCGCCCTCGGTATTTATGATCCGCTTGAATAGAATAGAGATGGGCATAGAGACCCTCTTGATGTAATAGGAATTCATGGGTTCCAACTTCTTTAATATAGCCCTGATCAAGGACGACAATTTGATCCGCATCCCGTACCGTACTAAGGCGGTGGGCAATGATAATCATTGTGCGAGTACCGGTAATTTCCTGGAGGGCCTGTTGAATTTCCAGCTCCGATTCGTAATCCAGGCTAGAAGTTGCTTCATCAAACACTAAAACATCGGGGTTAGCCATCAGAGCGCGGGCAATCCCTAACCGTTGCCGCTGCCCCCCAGAAAGGCGGACTCCCCGCTCGCCGACAATGGTTTGATAGCCCATGGGTAAAGAGGTAATAAATTCATCCACCCGGGCAATTTCACAGGCCCGAATCACGTCCCTAGGGTCTGCTTGGGGATTGGCATAGGTGAGATTATCCCACAGGGTACCGTTAAAAACATCCACTTCTTGGTGAACAATTGCCAGCCGTTGACGATAGGCGCGAATATTCAGGTCTTGAATATCCTGACCATCCATGAGAATGCGGCCTGTATCGGTGGAGAAATAACGGAAAAGGAGTTTAATGAGTGTGGATTTCCCCGATCCCGATCGCCCCACTAAGGCAATGGTTTGACAAGGCTCAATGAGAAGATTGATATCCTTAAGGATGGGGTTGCCGTCATGGTAGCTAAACTGAACATTTTGAAAGTGAATTTTACCCGTGAATTTTAGCTGCTGCGTGGCCGTCACCGTCAGGGATCCGCCATCTTGGCCGGTGGATACGTCCATAAATTCATGGAATCGCAAAATGGAGGCATAACGGCGGGCAAAGACTTCAGCCACTTGGCTAATGGGGGTAATTTCGGCATAGGCCATACTTGCCAAGGTATAAATGGTAATGAAATGGCCAATGGACATGCGCCCGGCGATCGTTATCGCCAAAGAAAATCCGAGCAGAATAAATAAACAAAACTGGACAAAGGTGGTCTGCCAAGTAATTAACCACACATAACCTCGGTGAATCCGATTGATCACCACATTGATTTCCCGATCCAGGCGTTTCCGTTGACGCTCTAGTTCCCTTGCTTCACTGGCAAAAGCTTTGACGGTTTTAATATTGGTGATAATTTCCGATGTGCGGCTTTCTGTGTTTTCAATGTAGCTATCGAGGATTTCTTCTTTTTGGATCAGGTAATGGAGCGATCGCAGGGTGAAGATTAAAATCAGACCAAAGGACATTAAAAGTCCTAGGGAAACGGGCCATTCTAGCCACCAGAGAATGACACCAATACCCAAAACTCGCACCAGCTTGGGAATTAACTGTCCGGCAATTTCTGGATAGCTCCAGGTATGATTTGATACCCCTTTCGATACCCGTGAGGCAATCCGCCCCGGATTATTCTCGTCATAAAACTCTAGGGGCAAGGTCAAGACTTTTTCGATGGCCTTGTAGCTGTAATCGCGGCGGGCTTTTAAGGCAATGAGCCAGTGATACCACACCCCCAGCCAGGGCTGCACCGGCGCACGCACAATCGTTGCCAGAAAAATAATACCGCCCAAAACCCCCAGATAAAGTCCTGGGGTCACACTCCAACCAGCAAAATTAGCAATGGTCTTTGCCAGCCATTCCACGGGAAAATCAAGGGACTGATCGGATAAGAGATTGAGGATTTGCCCGATCGCGTAGGGAACTAGGAGATCAACTAATTCAAATAAACTCGAGGCTGCAATACTGAGAATTGCCACCCAGCGATAGTCCCGGTAGTATCCCAAGATGTCCTTAAAGGTTGCCATAAAAACTCAAGAAAGTGAATTAAAGGTACAATGCGGGGCTTCCCGCCGATAAAGCTAAGTCCGACCAATCCTGCTCATCCTTGCCACGCCACACCAACTGCGGGTCTAAATCTCAGTTGCGCCGTTCATAGGCTACTTGAATGGAGGGTGTCAACCGCCTCCGACATCAGCACTCATACCCAGCAGTGGGAATATACTTAAAACTTAAGAATGGGGGGTTACTTCATGCTCAATAAACCGATGCAAAATATTGGCCATTAATACCGAGAGGGACACACCTGTTTTATTGGCAAGGGACTGTAGGGCCTGGAAATCATCTGTTGGCACTTGTAAATAAATCGACTCTGCATTGTGTGCTTGAGCATAGCCGCGATACCGCTCAATTTCTTCGGCTAAATTTGTAACCGACTGCCACTCGCCCGCTTCAACAGAGGTTAATAGGTCTTGTTCTTCTGCATCTAGCTCATACATCAGACGACTCTCCTTGATACTTATATTGATTAATTTCAAGCACGAAAATTCTCTGAAATGGATAGCGTTCCGGGTTGGGGTGTTCTCGAATATCCAAGATGGCATTATTCCGAATAGCTGCCAAAACGTGTTCAAACTCCACTCCCCTCTCAGCCTTAAGTTGTTCATTCTTCTCGGCACTCCAGCGAAAAATTTTATTCCTCAAATCGGGCATCTTAATTTCCGGTCATCAATGGGAATCCAACTCAGATGAAACAATGGCGACTAAAATTAGAACCTAAGTTAAGGGCCCGGTGTGATAGTTTCCCATCAAGTAAAGTAATGCCATGCGAATGGCAACCCCACTGGCTACCTGCTGGTTGATCAAGCTAAAGTGGGGATCATCCATTAGGTCTGAACTGATTTCAACCCCTCGATTTACGGGCCCAGGATGGAGGACTTTCACCTCTGGATGGCATTGTTTTAGGCGATCGCGGGTAAGGCCAAACTGTTGATGGTATTCCCGTAAACTGGGGATCAGATGCTGATCCATGCGCTCCCGTTGCAGGCGTAAGGTCATGACAATATTGGCCTTCTCTAGGGCTGGCTCTACCTGCCAATGGCGAGTGGCCCCATAGCAATCAAACTCCTTGGGCAGTAACGTCGGTGGAGCGGCTAAATGCACATCGGCTCCAGCAGCTTTGAGACTATACAAATTGGATCGGGCCACCCGGGAATGGCGAATATCTCCAACAATGGCCACTTTTTTGCCTTTTAAGGATTCACTGCGGGGGCGATCGCTGCCAAACCCTTGACAGAGGGTAAACAAATCCAACAGGGCTTGGGACGGATGTTCATGGCAACCATCTCCAGCATTGAGAACCCCCACATGGCCCCCCAGTCGGTCCATTTCCGCCGCAATGGTTTGGGGTACACCAGATTGCTGATGACGAATCACCATAAATTCGGCCCCCATCGCCCAAAAAGTCTTTGCCGTATCCAAAATGGTTTCCCCCTTCGTCAGAGCCGACGTTCCGGGAGCAAAGTTTAAAATATCTGCGGAAAGACGTTTAGCCGCTAGCTCAAAGCTATTGCGGGTGCGAGTAGAGCTTTCAAAAAATAGATTGGCCACCACCCGCGCCTGTAACGTAGGCACTTTTTTGGTGCGACGACTCAGAACTTCCTGAAAACTATGGGCCGTTTGCAGGACTATATCTAACTCTGCCACCGTAAAATCCCGCAGCGACAGGACATGGCGACGTTCCCAAGCAGCCGGTATCACAGGGCAGACCCTTCTTTATCACTGGCATCTTTACGACTGGCATGGTGGGCCATCAATTCCGCCGCGCCCATCTGTTCATAAATTTCAAAGGGTTGATGAATCCAAGGGTTATCCTCTAGGTAATCCCCATAGTAGTTGGGGGTAATTACGGAACTGGCCTTGCACCAGAGGACAGCAGTTCTTATCTCGGAAATATAAAATCCGTAGTGACGATCCAACCAAACCAGGGATCGCTCTAGGGTAATGCCGGAGTCAACTAAATCATCCACTAAAAGAATATGACTGCCCAAATTGGCGGTGGTCATGGTTAAATCCCGGCCAAAGGTAATAGAACCACGCACCCGATTACCGGGGCCACCGTAGGACGAGGCCGCTAAAATTGCCAGGGGTTGATTAAAGATGCGACTGAGGGTATCTCCTACCCGTAGCCCTCCCTTGGCCAGGCAGACAATTTGATTAAACTGCCACCCTGAGGAATGAATGGCGATCGCCAGCCGCTCAACGGCACAATAGTAATCTGTCCAATTAATAAATAATTCAGCCATAGCCAGCCAACTCAGATGATGGTCTAACGGAGCGAATTTCTCCCCTAGCACCCTACCCATCTTAGTCGTCACCAGACTTTAGTGGCTATACTGACGGGGGAAGAATGAAATTTCCATTTCTGAAATTATTTCAAATAATTTCCCACCCAGCTGTTGTTAGCTTTACCCAAGGAATCATACGTTTATGGATAGCCGCAACCCCATTGAACTATTGCAAAAAGGGTACTACACCACCCTAGGCGTTGCCACCTCTGTGGTTGAATCGGTTCAAGATCAAGAAAAACGTCAAGAGAACCTTGCCCAACTACGCCTAGATTTTAGTCAACTCGCTGAAATTTGGGCCGATAAGGGTAAGGTAACAGAAACGGAAGCCCGGAAATTTGTGGAAGTTGTCTTGGAACGCCCCGATGCTGCCTCCCCCTCTTCGGCTTCAACTTCTTCCCCTAGCCGGCGCATGATTGAAGATGACCTGATCAGCTTAACGGAGACCCTAGCAGCGATTCGCCAAGACCTAGAAGCAGAACAATCGGGGCAAAATTAGTCTATCGGACTAAAATCTATCAATTAATGTCTATCCGATTAATTGACTGTATGAAAGTCAATCATCATCGAACTTAATCGTTTTCCCAGCATTCCCGGCCAATTAAGTCACCGATGCGATCGCGGAGCATAAAATCACAACGCTCTAATTCCGACTCGATCATCGGCCATTCCCGGACGGGAACGAACTGGCAAAGGGTATAAATGGGCTGTTGCCGACTGACTAGACCCTTGGCCACCAAGTGGCGAGCCTCGTCTTGGACAAGTTCGATGGAGTATTGGATGGATTGAACCATATCATCCTCTTTTGGCGTTAAGCGGCCATATTTGGGACAGCTTCTGGAAAACGGTATTCCCTAATACTGAAATTATTCCAATTTTCCAGCTTATGGACTACCCGTAATCATAACAAATGTTTCATAGGTCAGGGAGGCTTGACATTTAGGGCACAATTTTAGAGAGACCCTCTCAGAAATCGAGGTGGGAAATGGAAGGGAGGAATGGCCCTCCTAGGGTGATTGAGCATTTCCTAAGCACTCCGATTGGGGGTAGGATGATCCTAATATCGAGGACCTAGAGTGTGACCGCAGAGTTTGTCCAGAGAGCTTTGGCTTCAGAGGATTTAGGCGATCGCCTAGATGGGATTAACCAACTGAGGCAACTCCCGCCGGAGGTGGCCTTTGAACTGATTCAACCGGCCGTGAATGATAGTCATCCTCGCATTCGCTATGGAGCCGTGAGTCAACTGGCTAACCTAGGTCGCTGTAATCCTACTCTAGCAGGAGAGCTTCTCCGCGATCGCCTCTTTAATGATGACGAAGTTGATGTGCGATCAGCGGCGGCGGATGCCATGGCGGCCCTACAACTCACCAATAGTCTGGCAGATTTACAATCCGTCTATGAAGATACCTCTGACTGGCTATTGCAGTTTAGTATTATTGCCGCCCTAGGGGCCCTAGGGGATCGGGCAGCCCTGCCCCTGCTCTATGAAGCCCTCAGTAGTGATCAGGAACTGGTCAAACTTGCGGCGATCGGCTCCCTGGGTGAATTGGGTTGTCACGAAAGTTTAGACCGCCTAGGGGACTATATCAATTATCCTGATTGGCAAATTCGCCATCGTTTAGCCATTGCCCTTGGACAAATCGGCGGCGATCGCGCCCGGAGTCTTTTAGAGCAAATGATCCAGGATCGCAGTGAAACCGTTGTGGATGCAGCCCAGAACAGCTTGAAAACCACGGCTGCCTAGGCGGTGAGGGATTATTTGAAGCGTGGATAACTTGAGATGATTAATGTCGACGGCGAGAACGCTTCATTCTGCTCATTGTGCCCTTGAACCTAGAAACTCCCCAATCGCTTAGGTAATGCACCATGGCAGCCACCTCTAGGCCCATAAATGCCGTCAGCCAATGGTAGGGATGACTCCGTAAAGACAGATCGATCCATGCTAGAACATCGCTCCATAGGAATTCTCCCCTAGGAAGTATATTCTCTTGGGCAACCCCCAGATGGGCGGACATTCGCTGGAGTGCAACTAAAAATAAAAATAAGACTCCTAACCAACAGCCACCATAGATAAGGCGCAGGACGGTACCAATGATCGGGCCATGGGAGAGGACAGAACGATGGGGAATCCATTGGCGATAGGGCCACCAAAGCCAACGCAAATAGCCCCAGCGTTGATAGGGTAGGGAATAGGTATCCAGGTCTGGACTTAAAAATAAGCCCCCCACCAAATAACTAATACCGGCGATCGCCCCCAGTTGCCATAGACGACTTAGGCAACCCACCGCTACTGCAATAATTGGACAGCCGATCCAGGTGAGGCGATCGTGGGTTTGACCACTGGGCATCCGCAATCGCTCCTTTCCTGATCCATCGGCCAAGATAACGCCGGAACGGCAAGAATCATACAGATTTTAGGAATGAGATGGGTTTTAAGGGCGAGATGGGCCCGGCTGACCCGAATTCGAGCGCGGCTTTAGGTGTTGGCGACCATTTTTAATCACCATTAGCATTTCATTAAATTGTCGCTCCATTTCCCCAAGAACCCGATCGGCGTAGTGATCCGCCTCCGTTTGCCGTTCATGGCATTCGGCCCGAGTTGCTTGCCGGAGTTGGGTCAGTTCTTTCTCACTGTTTTGGCGCAGGGCATTCACTTCCTCCATCACCCGCTTCCGCATCATATCCACCTCTTGTTGGACTTGGTGACGGATTTTTTGGGCTTCTAGTTCAGCCTGCTGGCGAATTCGCAGTTCATCGGCAATTTGGGCTGCCCGTTGTTCGGCGGATTTAATAATATCTTGGGCTTGTTTTTGAGCCTGGGCAATAATACTATCCTGGCGTTCAATAATCGTTTGGGCAGTTTGAACGCTTTTGGGAAAACTTTCCTCAATCTGGGCTAACTGGGCCAGGATGTCCTCTTCATTAATCAGTTTACGGCCCGTAAAAGGTACCTTTGTCCCCTCCAAAATCAATAGTTCTTCCAGCTTATGGACTTGCTCAAGGAGGGAAAGCTGCGCGGATGAGATAGGGGGAGAATTCATATCGAGAGAAGGTGTAAAGGAAGAAACATTTAATCGTTCAGTATTAGAGTAAAACATTTTTTAAATCCCTAGCGACAGTTGGTGGAACCAGATGATTAATCGTACCGCCAAAGCGAGCAATTTCTTTCACTAGACTACTGCTCAAGAAACTATACTCATTGGAGGTCGTTAGGAACACGGTCTCGACATCAGACCATAAACTTTTATTAGTATGGGACATCTGTAGCTCATACTCAAAATCAGACAAAACACGCAATCCGCGCAGCAGAACCTTAGCCCCTTGGGAGCGGGCATAGGTAACGGTTAGGCAATCAAAGGAATCAACCTCAACATTTGTCAACTCTACCGTAGCATCTTGAATTTGGGTCATGCGCTGTTCTACAGAAAAGAGGGGAGTTTTTTGGGGATTTCGAGACACCGCCACAATCACCTTGGCAAATAACCGGGAACCCCGCTGAATAATATCCAGATGGCCCAGGGTAATGGGGTCAAAGCTACCAGGGTAAATGGCGATCGTCATGGAGACCTGCGGGAAAAATGTTTATTTGCTACGACCCCTAAATGATCCAGAGGCCAGTAGCAAAAACCTGCCCGGCCAAGGACATAGGCCTCTGGTAAAAAGCCCCAGATATGGGAGTCATTACTATTATTGCGATTGTCTCCCATGACAAATAGGGAATCTTCAGGAATGGTGATCGCATCAAGTTCGTAGGTGGGTGGCTCTTGTACATAGGGTTCCTCTAAGGGCTGTCCATCCAGCCATACCTGGCCACTATGAACCTGTACCACCTGGCCGCCATGGGCAATGACCCGTTTAATTAATACCTGGTTGGGGCCATATCCCAAGGTTTGCAGTAGCGGTGGTGTCCGAAAAATGACAATATCCCCAGCATGGGGTGGATGAAAACGATAGGAAAGTTTCTCTACGACAATGCGATCGCCCGGCCAGAGGGTTGGCTCCATGGACTCCGAAGGAATATAGCGGGATTCTGCCACAAAAAGCCGCAGGGCAAAGGTAATCACCAGGGCAATGATTAACAGAAGAACATTCCCCCGCTGTTGCTGCCAAAGCTTTTGCCAAAGGGATGGCGAATCAGATGCACTGGGCACGGGTTCATTCATAGACTATTAATACAATCGCTCTAAAACATAATCCGTTAGGCGCGCAAGGGCTTGCCGCGACTCTGAGGCGGGTAATACCTCCAAGTGGGGAATGGCCCCATGGGCATAGTGACTGGCAAGGGCCCGAGATCGTTGAATGCCACTACTTTCATGGACAAGGGCAAGGGCCGTCTCAATATCCCCCTCTTCGCTAAACTCCCGTTCAATCAAGACATTCAAGTAGGGTTTTTCTTCTAGGGCAAACAACACCGGTGCCGTTAAATTACCATCCTGGAGATCGGAGCCTGCCGGTTTCCCTAGCTCATTGGTGGAGCGGGTAAAGTCTAAAATATCATCCACAATCTGAAAGGCTAATCCCAGATTACGGCCATAGTGATAAATATCCTGAATCCGCGCGGCCGGCAATCCACTTAACACCCCGGCGGCCTTGGCACTGTTGGCAATCAGAGAAGCTGTTTTGTAATAGGTCTTGTTAAGATAGGCCTCTAGGGTTAGGCTCGTATCAAACCGATTAAAGCCCTGCTGAATTTCTCCTTCAGCAAAGTCTTTGATCACTTGGGAGAGGAGCTTGACGACTTCTAGGTTGTCTAAATCCGCTAAATACCAAGAAGCCTGGGCAAATAAAAAGTCTCCGGCCTGAATGGCAACCCGATTGCCAAACAAACTATGAACCGTGGGCATACCCCGACGCAACTGGGATTGATCCACCACATCGTCATGGAACAGACTGGCGGTATGAATCATCTCCGTGATCTCAGCCAAGCGGCTGTGGCGGGGGGTAATCTCTTGGTTGGGCAGGGTCGCCCTAGACATCAGAAAGACAATGGCAGGGCGAATACGCTTCCCACTGGTGGAAAATAGATGCTCGGCGGCAGCGTAGAGAACCGGATGCTGAGCCCCAATTAAGCCTTTTAGGTTCTCAGTGAGTAACTGGAGATCAGCCTCAACGGGGGAAAATAAAGAAGTTACCGAGGTCATGGACGGGGTAGCCGCTAGGTTAGTTACGAAATTTTACATAATTCTAGTTGTATTCTAAGCGAAGCTCTCAAAGTTAGGTAAGGGCCGAACCGAATTCCGGCAATTTTTCAATCTTAAAACGAGAAAAAACCGCACCAGGAGTAGCATGGAGCAATTCTGAGAAACTTTCGGCTCATCTTTCGGCCTATGGAGGGAACTGGGCCGGATTATCCTTCGTCAGGAGACCCTGGAGTTCTACATGGAATTCTACATAAATTGTGAAAATAAGATTCATGCTAGTAGCACGGAAAGGAGATTTAGCGATGATAGGTCGATGGTTAGGACTTGCCCTATCCGGGGCGATCGCCGGCGGTTTGGGAATGACGATGTTGGGCATGGCCCGGCCAGGAATTGCCGCAGAGGACATTAATTTGGTTTTGGGGAGCGATCGCCAAGCCGGTATTGTTTTGCCCGTGGCGGATCTGCGCACTTTTGCGGAAACGGGGGTGGCTTCTTCTAAATTGCAGGCATTATTATCCTTTGCCTCCCCTGAACAGCAGACAAAATTTCGGCAGCTATTTACAACCGTTTTGCCCATTACTCCCCAAACCTTAGATCAAGGGATAGACAGTACCCAGGCGGATGAAATCTTGGGGACTATTGCCGCTGCGACATTTCGCCCGGATGAAGAGGGGATCGAAGCCCTAAAAGTTGCCGTAGAAAAAGCTGCTGATGCCAGTGAGGGCTTAACCTTGCTAACGCTGCTAGAAGCTTATCCTGCGGAACAACTGGATATTAGTATCGTGAAAATGCAAGAATTGATGGAAGCCCATCGTGATGTTATTCCTAATGATGTGCCCCAGGCTTCTGATTTCTAGCCCCTTTTCCTAAATAAACCTAGCCGCCCTCCATGAACCATGGTAAACCCGACCCCCACGTTAGCCGTCCCCGCAAACGCCGTGCCCATCTGATTTTTAATCCGGTGGCAGGCCAGGGAAATGCGGAAGCTCGGTTGTTTGTCTTGCAGGACATTCTCCATCCCCATTTTGACCTAACTATTGAGTTGACGGAACCGGATATTCCGGTGGAAGCCATGGCCCAAGAGGCGATCGCCCCTGGTGTGGATGCGATTTTTGCGGCGGGCGGTGATGGGACAATTTCCGGGGTAGCCCATGCCCTCATTGGCACATCCATACCCTTGGGGGTGATTCCCCTGGGAACGGCCAATGCCTTTGGTGCTGCCTTGGGAATTCCAGCAAATTTAGAAGCGGCCTGCCAGGTTGTAATTGAGGGACATCACCAGTGGGTGGATACGGCCTGCTGTAATGGACGTACCCTGATTTTATTAGCGGGGATTGGCTTTGAAGCCGAAATGGCCGAACGCGCCAGTCGCGAAGCAAAGGATCGCCTAGGGGCCCTGGCCTATCTTTGGGCGGGATTACAGCAGCTACAGGATCAGGAGGAATTTCAAGTCTCGTTTTGCCTCGATGGCCAAGGCAGTGACTTGATGGCTAAAGCAATTACTATTGCCAATGCGGCTCCTAGCACCTCAGTTCTGGCCCATGGAACCGGTAACGTGATTGCCGATGATGGACTCCTTGACATTACCATTGCCCATACGGAAAATCGTTTAGAAGCCTTTAATGCCCTATTACAGCTTTTTCGCAGTGCCCTGACTCAGATCCCCCCGGATCGCGAAAATATTATTGGCCTGCGGGGAAAACATCTAAAAATTGAGACGGATCCACCCCAAAAGGTTGTTCTGGATGGGGAAATGATTGGCACAACTCCCGTGGAAATTACCTGTGCCCCTAAGAGTTTGCGGGTTTTTGTGCCCTTAGTCCCTGAACAGGAATCTAACTTGCAAAAGTTACTTGAACTTGATCATGCGGAACCGGGGACTTGAACCCCGAAGTCCTTGCGGACACTAGAACCTGAATCTAGCGCGTCTACCAATTCCGCCAGTTCCGCAGTTCCTACAGCTTTAGTCAGCGATCTATGATTCTCTTACATTGGGGGGCGATCGTCAACGGACAGATTCTCAAAATTTGCCTCATACATTGACACTATGGGGGCGGGGAATGTCATAGCTGAGGAAATCTGCGGCTAACTTGGTTGCTGGAAAAATGGCGCGAGCTTCCTCTAGCAAGTTGTCTAGCCGGAGCGGATTCCCCGGTGCGTAACGGGGACTGAAATGGGTTAAAAAGAGCAGTTTGACTTGGGCTGCTAGGGCGACTTGGGCTGCCATGGTTGAGGTGGAATGGAGGCGTTGAAAGGCCAGTTCCGCATCCTGATGGGCAAAGGTTGACTCATGGATTAGTACCGTTGCCCCCTGGGAGAGTTCTACGGCGGAATCACAGTAAATGGTATCGGTGCAATAAACAAAACTTCGACCCGGTTGGGGTGGATCACAAAAGTCTGTGCCCTGAAATTTACGACCGTCCTTGAGGGTAATGGTTTTCCCCTGTTTGAGCTGCCCATAGAGGGGGCCGGGGGGAATGCCTAGGGACTGGGCTTTTTCGACATCAAATCGGCCGGGGCGATCGGCTTCACTGACCCGATAGCCAAAGGCGGGCACTCGATGGTGCAAGGGTTGGCAGTCCACCCGAAAATCACTATCGGCAAAAACCTGGCCCGGCTCGACGGTGTGTAGCTTTAGCTGATAGGGGAGCCGCATCTGCGACCAGCGTAGGCAATCCGTTATATAGCGATCGAGGGTGGGGGGGCCATAGATATCCATGGCGGACACGGTTCCTGCTAAACCACAGCTAGCGAGTAAGCCCATCAGGCCAAAAATGTGATCCCCATGCATGTGGGTGACAAAAATACGACGGATCTGGCTACTGCGAAGATCACTACGAAGTAACTGGTGTTGGGTTCCTTCGCCACAATCAAAGAGCCAGATTTCCTTCCGCTGGGGGAGGCGCAGGCCAATACTGGAGACATTCCGAGATCGGGTGGGTACTCCCGAACTGGTTCCTAAAAACGTAATTTCCAACCCCTAACTCCTTGACGGTGGCCAAAACTTGCCTACTGGCCTGATACCTGACTCGTGAACTTGCCATAATTTAATCATAGCCATACAAATCATGGCCCTATAGAGTTGGGTACACTGAATCCGTGTTTATGATTAGTTCAACGGCGATCGCTCCAGAAAAATTGAAATCGCTCCTAGTGGATACCCAGTCCGGCGGATTTGTCAGCTTTGAGGGGTGGGTTCGCAATCATAATCTGGGTCAGGCCGTGACCGCCTTAGACTATCAGGTATACGATGCCCTAGCTTATAAGGAAGGGTCAAAAATTATCGGCGAAGCATTGGCAAAATTTAATCTGTGCCACGCGATCGCCTGTCATCGCAGTGGCCACTTGGAACTGGGGGAGATTGCGGTTTGGGTGGGAACCACTGCCCATCATCGCCGCGGGGCATTTTTAGGCACGGAATATATTATTGATCAAATTAAAGTTCGTTTGCCCATCTGGAAAAAAGAGCATTATGTGGATCAGCCATCGGCTTGGGTCTATTGCCGTGAGCATCACTCGCATTTAAGTAATCATTAAAATTCCTTGAATTTCTGTGTTGTTGGGGGAAATCCCCAAAGTTTCGGGAAAATCATGGTCAAATTTTGGGCATAGGGGCCTACACTGTTGCGTATAGCGAGAAACAGATCGCTATACCTAGATTATTGTGGGGTAGTTACCCTGCCTGATTGGGTGTGAGGAAGGATCACTATGTTAAGTCAAGAGCGGCTTTCAGGCTCTCATGAGTGTGAGCGGGCCTGGGTTGAGGTGGATTTAGGTGCCCTAGCTGAAAATACACAGCAGATTAAGGGCTGGCTAGCTCCAGAAACAACATTAATGGCGGTCGTAAAGGCGGATGCTTACGGCCATGGGGCAATCACCGTGGCTCAAACGGTACTCAAGCACGGGGCCTCTAGTTTGGGGGTTGCCACTATTCCCGAAGGGATTGAATTACGGAAAGCGGGTATTGATGCCCCAATTTTGGTGCTAGGGGCGGTGACGATGCCAGCCCAAGTGCGGGCGATCGCCGATTGGCACCTGCAACCGACCCTATCGAGTGTCAAACAAGCCCTAGTTTTTAGTAACTATGCCGAAAACCTAGAGGCTCCCTTGGACGTGCATCTGATGATTGACACCGGCATGGCTCGCCTAGGCTGTCCTGCGGAAGAGGGCTTCCAGTTTATTGATTTTGTTCGCCGTGTGCCCAAGTTACGGATTGTCGGTCTTTATTCCCACTTTGCCGCCGCCGATGCCCCCAACCCCCAATTGATGTACCAACAACATCACTGTTTTGAAACCATTCTCAGGGAGGTACAACGGGCGAATATTGCCATTCCCCAACTCCATTTGGCTAACTCTGCGGCCACCCTCCGCGATCGCTCGGTTCATTACGATCAGGTACGGGTGGGTCTGGCTCTCTATGGCCTCTATCCGGCCCCCCATTTACGGGATATTGTGCCGTTGCGGCCGGTGCTTCAGGTGCGCTCCCGGATCACCCTGACAAAAGAGTTGAGGCCGGGGATGGGGGTGAGCTATGGCCATCAGTTTGTGGCCCGGAGATCGATGCGGATTGGTGTCCTCGGAATTGGCTATGCCGATGGTGTACCTCGTCTCCTGTCTAACCGCATGGAGGTTTTATTGCGGGGACAACGAGTCCGTCAGGTGGGGGCGATCACCATGGATCAAATGATGATTGATGTGAGTGATTTTCAGGATTTACAGGAAGGTGAGGTGGTAACGCTTCTGGGGGAGGACGGTCAAGAGCAAATTACTGCGGATACTTGGGCTGAGACCCTGGGAACCATTTCCTGGGAAATTCTCTGTGGATTCAAGAACCGCTTGCCTCGGATTCCCGTGGATCAAGGCTTTTATAACCAGCCCTATTAGGTTAAGCTATAGTTAAGAGAACGTTAACGACAGGGGGTAATACCTATGGATAAGCACGAGTTCCTGTATCCCCGGAGTACCTACTATGGCAAAGTTACGCCTGAGCAACTTATTTTTAATGCCAATTTGCAAGAGTTCTCTACGAAGGTTGGCTATATTTCTAGTCTAGAAACCAGTGGTAAGCTCAGTTCCCAGGATGCCTATCAGCAAATTAAGCACCTGTGGAAGGAACTAAAACAAAGCAAGAAAAATCTGTTGCCTAGTTAGGATCGACAGTCAAGTTAAGATTGGCAGTTAAGCCGGATGTCTTCCAGTAATGCTTGGCCACTCACCTCAAAACAAAAATGCTCTGCTGCCTGATGACTGGCGTTTTTGAAGGCTTTGATTTGTTCGGCCGTGAGGTCATTTAGTTTTTGGGCCAGGTCCTGGGGGGCAAAGGAGTCAGCCACAACCCCCAACTGATACTGATGGACAATTTTAGCCATTTCAGGGGATGGGCCAATGGCGATCGCCAGACGGGCTTGAATATACTCAAATAACTTATTAGGTAGGCAATAAATATAGTTAAGGATGTTTGAGTTAAGTAAGAAGATGCCAATATCGTACTCATTAATATGCTGGCAAATTTCTGGCATCGGTACTGGCTCTCGAAAGTGAATCCGGGGGTTATGGGCGGCCAGTTGCTTCAACTGCTCCAGATACCAGGGCTTAAAGGGAGTCAGAATAAAATCTAAGGTAAATCGTTCATCTAATCCATCTAAGACTTGAATCATATCCTCTAAGTTACGGGAGGGAATGGCTGCTCCATGGTGGACTAAGCGAATGCGATCGCCCTGGACAGGGGTGGGATATAAATGTTGGCGAAAGGGCGTATTCATCACCACTTTTGGCTCAATATTAAACTGTTTCTTATATTCCTGAGCTAGATGATCATTCACTGTCGTCATGGCCCTGATCTGGGGTAAATAGGTACGACATAGATAGGCTGCGTAGGGATGACGTAGCAATCGCCACGCTAAGCGATTACTGTATTCCTGGGGAGCAAACTCATGGGCATCCAGAAGAACAGGCTTCCCTTGGGCAATTTTTAAGGACAGGGGTAGGGTATTGACATCATTGGCAATGACTAGATGGTAGACCGGTGAGTTAGGATACCCCAGCTGCTCCAAGGCAGAGCGTACTGAGCGATCGCTCCAATACCAAGATTCATACTGGCGTAGGCTTAACCAAAGGGCCATCCTTAATTTATGAATCAGTTGCTGATCAAAGGGTGGAACCTGAATAAATTGCACATTAGGATGGGGCGATCGCCCAAACCCGACCACCGTTAGTTCGTAGCGATCGTGCAAAACCTGAATTTGTCGATAAACACGCGGATCCCGCCAGACCTCAGAAAACACTAAAATTAAAATTTTCATCGTAAACTCGGTAGTCTATTTTTGTAAATGGTGGAGAAAAACAAGCGACTTATGCCATTATCGCCTTCAAATGCAGTGTTTTATTGTAGTGCTGAGTAACGTTCCAAATCACTCCCTCATGGTTCTCTATCCCAGTCAATCAGTGGGGAGTACCAATGGGAAGAACCTCTGCTTTGATGTTCCCCGCCAGCTATAATGCCCTAGTATGCAGGCTTAATTATGGGCACTTAGCAGTTGCTGGCTTTCCTATAGGACAAAGGTTTAGCAGGGCAAGTTTTTAATTCTATAACTCAAATTAAAGTTAAGAATTTTGTATAGATTTATGACAATAGCAATAGTCGCCGAAAAAACACCCTTGGTTACCGATCCTTACGGTGTTGTACGAGTTGCGAAAACTCGCATCACTTTGGATACAGTGGTGACTGCTTTTCTTGAAGGGTGTACGCCAGAAGAAATAGGAGAGCAGTATCCATCTCTACAACTACCGGATGTCTACTTAGTCATCGGTTACTACCTCAGACACCGAGATGAAGTTGAGACATATCTTGCAGAACGTCAACGTCAGTCAGAAAAAAATCGGCGGGATGTTGAACAGCGTTTTAATCCCATCGGAATCCGTGAACGGTTATTAGCAAGAAGAATCTAAAACGTTTAAACCATTATGATTCGGTTTCTTGCTGATGAAAATTTTAACAATCAGATTGTCCGAGGCATTCTTCGTCAAAATTCGCAGATAGATATTGTGCGTGTTCAAGATGTGTGGTTATCAGGAGTTGATGACCCCAATGTTTTAGCATGGGCCGCACAAGAAGGACGTATTGTTCTTACTCATGATGTTGCCACGATGACAATTTTTGCTTATGAACGCCTTGAATCGGGTCTATCCATGCCTGGGTTGTTTGAAGTGAACCGTCGTGTCCCAGTAGGATTAGCAATTTAAGCTCCATGGTGAACTGTCTTCACCCATTTCAATCGCTTCGCCCGCACCGCCATTCGCACCGTCACACTACTTACCACCGGCAACCAATGGAACATATAGAGGGTTCCCATCAGGCTTGTCCAAAATAGGCGCAGGGGAGATAGTTTTTGCGATGACTCTTTCTGACTCTGGGCCAGCCCCTTCACCATGCCAATCAAGGAAATCGTTACCGAAAGACTGGTGAGGGGAATCAGCAGGGGGGGACGACTTCGCAAAATTGCCATTACAAAGTCCGGCACGGTAGCCGTGGGAATGGCGTATTTAATTAAAAACCAAAACAGGACATCCAGGCTTTTGCCGAGGCCAAGACGGTTTTGTAGTAAGGGCCGCCAATAATCTAAATAGCTTTGATAGCCCCCTTCTCCCCAGCGATTTCGTTGATGCCACAGGGCGATCTCCGTGGTTACACCCTCTTCCTTAACCCCTGGATCCATGAGCAGATCAATATCCCAGTGGTGTAAATGGAGTTTTAAGCTGAGATCCAAATCATCGGTAATCGTTTCTTCATTCCAACCCCCACATCGCTCCATCGCCTGTCGCCGCACAAACTGACCATTACCCCGCAGTTCTCCCATGCCAGCGATCGCAATTCGTTGTTGCTGATAGTAGGCATCCAAGGCCATTTCTGCATTTTGGCCTTCCGTATAAATATTTAGATCCGCATTACTGATGGTTTTGCGAACCTGAACCGCACCAATTTTAGGCTCCTGGAACCGTTTAATAACCTGCCGTAGCAGGTGGGGTTCAATGCGGGCATCGGCATCAAAGACACCAATAATATCTCCCTTAGCTAGGGGTAAGACTTGATTGAGGGCCCCGGACTTACCACCACCTGCTCCCGGCAAACGACGCAAGACTCGTAATTGAGGATAGGTCTTTTGCAGACCATCTAAAATATCGGGGGTGCGATCGCTACTATTATCATCTATGACCCAAACTTCATAACATTGGCGTGGATAATCCACCTGGCAAAGGTTTTCAACAAGGCGACCAATTACCGCTTCTTCATTTTTAGCCGCCACCATCAAGGAGACAAAGGGTAAATCCGTTACCTCACCCGTGCCCGCATCTGGCAATGCCCTAGGCCGCGCCCACCAATAACGGAGGGTTTGCAGACTCATCAATACCATTACGCCATAGACCAGCCAAATGCCCCCCGTCACCAAATGCAACAAAATAGTACTACCCCAGATCAGGGCCAGGGCCAAGGCAGCTTTTTGCCGTCGTCCCTCTGAACGGGGTTGCACCGAGGGGGAATCGGGTAGGTCAACCCACTCCGACAGTAGATCGTCCAGGGGATCCACTTCGCTGTAGAAATTGTTTTCGGGCCAGGAATTCTCCGGCATAGGTCACCTGATTGAGGAACCAATATTTATCAACACCCTTAAAAAAGCTAGGAATGAGGTAACACCAAACCGTACAACCTTCACAGACTGATAATCGTCCCTGGGAACGGCGGTATTCCTCCACCACTTCCGACTCTTTATAGAGATCGTAGAGACGACCATTAATCGGTACGCCCTTTTGGGCAAAATGGTAGCAGGGCAGTAACAACTCATCATTGGGAGAGATGGCAATTACTGCATCCACGGCTTTGCAGCGAGGATTTTCTGTGTTATTCCCACCCGCACGAATAAGGGCTAGGGCTGCCCTATTGTAACCAACATTGTTATACTTCTTGGCGTTTTCTTCAATACTATGGGCAATTTCTGGGGTGGGATTCTTCTTATTGTTATAGCTTTCGTAGGCCGTAAATGCAGGATTGAGCCAAATGCGTACCCCCAATTCCTGACCTAGTTCGGCTACTTCACCAATGCGCCCATAGTTTTGGGCTGTCACCGTATGGTTGAGTACCGGATATTCCCCCAAGTCTTTGGCAATCTTCACCGACTCCACCAAGGTATCAAAAATTTTAACGCCCCGAGAATAGTCGTGGGTATCCGCATCCGGGCCATCTAGGGAAAAATTCAGAAAATCCACTAGGCCTTGAATAGCTTGGGCACGGCGGGGATAGAGAATGGTGTTGGTGGTCATACTAGTGACAAAGCCAAGGTTCTTTGCCTCTTTGTAAATCTCAGGGGCATCGGCCCGGAGCAAGGGTTCACCACCGGTAAAGTCAACATACTTGACCCCCAGACGTCTCAAATCCCGTAGGTTCTGTTGAATGGCCGCAAAGTCCGCCTCTTTGCCTGGCTCTAGGGCCCAAATGTCACAAAAATGACAGCGGGCATTACACCGATAGGTGAGATAGTAGTTCGCAACGAGCGGAGCCATAGACGTTCAACCCTCAAAACTTGAAAACGGCTGGATCTTTTACGGATATTCGATTAGGAGGCAGTTGATGGGGTAAATCATAGATAAAAATCTAGGGGAATTAGGTTTTCTCCATGACCTTGCTCAACAGTTTAGAGCAAATTTCGGTCATCTTGGTAGGAATCTGAATTGCCATAGGAGCGAAGGGCAAACCAGAGATTAGAATTGAAGCAGTTAATTGGATTGAATGCGTTGAGGACTACTCCATGAATCCCCTGGATCAGCTACAACCGGCTAATCCCAAGGAGGCCAATATCTTTTCACCCTACATGAATGCATCGAAGCGGGCTATTTTGCCCCTAGGGATTGCACTCTACCGAAAAGGGAAATTAGAGGGACAGCGAGGCATTGAAGGCGGTGATAATGTCCCCTTTTTGGCCACTTGGAATATTGCGAATTTGCCAGCGGATTTATCCCGATGTACGGTTATGTTTGAGAATTCACCGGATCTGAGTTATGAGATATCGATGACCACATTTGAACTGGTGGATCACCTCATTGACGTGATTAGTAATTATAAAAAATATCGGGTGGCTGATTTTTCTAAGCCGTTCTATCGTAAGCTACTACGTTTAGAATGAAGAACCCTGTCCTAATCGTTTTCTTCAGGAGTGACTGCGACGGTGCCTAAACATTTACTCATTGGTTCAATGGCGGCCTACAGTGGTAAATCAGCAACTATTCTAGGCTTGGCTCAACAATTTCGCAGTCGTAACCTCAAAATTGCCTACGGAAAACCCTTGGGAACCTGTCAGCCGGAAGCAGAAACGGAAGAACTGGAGGCGGATGTCTGGTTTATTCGCCAGACCTTGGACTTGGCCCCAGCGGATCTACGGCCAACCCTACTGACCCTGAATGATCAAACCATTGGCGATCGCCTCCGGGGTGTGGATGGGGCAGACTATGGCCAAACTCTGATGGAATATCAGGGGTTGAATGGGGCGGATGTCGTTCTTCTGGAAGGGCCGGGAACCCTGGCGGAGGGCCGCCTTTTTGATTTGGATCTGGGGCAAATGGCTTCGGTCTTAGATGCCCAAGTGTTGCTGGTGATGCGCTACGAGTCCTCCTTAATTGTGGAGTCTTTGCTCCTAGCTCAATCGGAATTGGGCGATCGCCTCCTGGGGGTATTAATTAACGATATTCCAGTCGATAGTGCTGAGATGGTCGCTCAGGTTAAGAACTTCTTGGAAAGCCGGGGCATCCCCGTGTTGGGTCTTTTGCCCCGTAGTCAGTTGCTTCGCAGTGTCACCGTAGAAGAGTTAGTGCATCAGCTAAAAGCCGAAGTACTCTGTCGTCCCGATCGCTTGGATTTGCTTGTGGAAGAACTCACCATTGGCGCAATGAATGTGAGTGCGGCCCTGAAGTATTTCCGCAAGGGGAACAATATGGCCGTCATTACCGGGGGCGATCGCACCGATATTCAGTGGGCTGCCTTAGAAACTTCCACTCACTGTTTAATCTTGACCGGGCATTTACCCCCCACCCCAGCGGTCCTTAGTCGGGCAGAAGAATTAGAAATCCCCATTCTCTCGGTGGATCTGGACACCCTAACGACGGTAGAAATTGTGGATCATGCCTTTGGCCAGGTGCGTCTTCACGAAGCCGTTAAGGTCAACTGCATTGAACAACTCATTGCCAAGCATTTCGACTGCGATCGCCTTCTAGACAAATTGGGCCTGGTTACAGTTCAAGCCTAAGTTACATGCCTAAGTGAAACGTACGTTAAAAAAATTAAAGAAATTTGCCCGCCCTGTTAATTTTTTCTTAAAAGTGGGAACTCTACGACTAAGGCTAAGTCGTCTCGGATAGTAGAGAGAAAAGATGAAAGTATATCATGACAACAACCGACTTCTTTTGTCTCTTTTTCACCATAGATTAAGAAATCAAGGACTGACCCTCATCGAACTCCTAGTCGTCGTGATTATTATTGGCATTATTGCCGCCATTGCCCTGCCAGCAATGCTCAACCAAGCACGGCGGGCCCGAGAGGCAGAGGCCATGAACTACCTAGGGGCCATTAATCGTGCCCAGCAGGTCTATCGCCTAGAAAATGCCACCTTTGCGGGGGATATTACGGCACTTCGCATTAATGTTCCGACGAATACGCAAAACTACACCCTCACCTTTGAAGCACCAACGGCAACCCTTGCGGAAACCTCCGCCGTCCCTTCGGATCCTGAAGCACGGGCCTTCACAGGGTGTGCCAGGGCCGATACAGTGAACCCCTTGGCAAGTACCAATTCTGAAATTATTCGCGCTGATGACAGTACGGCCCTTCCTTGTCCCTAGCTGGTTTGTCCTAGGAAGGATATCGTTTAGCTTTCTTTTTTCTGAAATACCAAGACTACCTCACCATCATCCTTGTACAGGTATAACTGATCTTGATTTATTTCAAAGCGCGTAATTTGCCCTAGGGCTTGATAAAATTCTCCTTCGATTTTTTGGATTTGATCTAAGCAAGCCCGCTTGGTACTAGCCACTGCTGAAAAATTAAGCGTCATCTCTGATTGCTCAAAGGAACCCATATAGCGATTACAGCCACTAGACCCAAAAAAACGTTTTTCCTTTGCATCAAATTGAAGGTAGGGAGTATCCATCATGGCTGACTCCTGCGGCACGGATTCTGTTCCGACACGGACTAAACGCCAAGGTGTACTCAATAAGGTACCGGCGGGGGGCATGGAAGACCCATTGGCATTTTGGCGAGTGTTTACCCCCGTGGGGAGTAAATCGGGGATATCAGCATGGCGCAGGGTGTAGGTTATTCTGGTTGTGCCGGAGGGGCAGCAGAGGGGATCCGCTTCACCATAGCGGTTAAAGTCCGCCACAATTTCACTGGGGCTGATCACCCGAAAATCATTGAGGGAGCCATCGGTACGGGCATCCATTAATTCTGGAGACAGGGTTCCGGCATAGCGGCCCTCGGCATAGACAAACACTTGATAGCCCATGGGGCGGCACATCCCATCAAAACCCGAGGCTCCCAGAATCATTTGGATCCGATCCTCTTGGTGGCGATCGCCCACTAAATGCCAACCTTGCTTAGCGATCGCCTGTTCAGCAGTGGTGGCTGGTTGACGAATCACCGATTCACATTGCTCGATATTTTCGCCAGGGCCAGGTTTAGGCAGCGTTGGAAACGCGGTGGGAGTGGGCCGATTCCAGGGCATCAGGGGTTGATCCAACCAGGATGGGGAGGATAGCTGACTCATGGTGGGGTTGGGAGCCATGGCCATCAACAGGGGGGCTACTGCTAAGGGCACTAAAGGCAATTTAGTTCTTAGATTTGCTTGAAGAGTCTTTAGGAAGAAAACCATTGATCAGTCATCCATCAAAAATTATGTATTAAAACCCTTTATTTTTTCCAGGTTGGTTTACCCGAAAAGGGATCAGCCCCCTTCAAGACGAGATTGATGGTACTTAGGTTTCCTTTGGTTCAATCCATTGGCCATCCGCCTTAATTAAATTAATGAGTTCAATCACCCCCTGATCTTCGGGCACTTTTTTCACCTCGTCTCGACCGCGATAGAGGGAAATAAACCCCGGTTGTTTACCCACATAGCCATAGTCAGCATCGGCCATTTCGCCAGGGCCGTTGACAATACAGCCCATGACGGCAATATTTAAGCCCGTCAGATGACTGGTGGCTTCTCGCACCTTATGTAAAACCTCTTCCAGATTAAAGAGGGTGCGCCCACAGGAGGGACAGGCGACATACTCGACCATGGTGCGCCGCAAGCCCAGGGCCTGCAAAATACCGTAGCAAACGGGAATTTCTTTTTCAGGGGCTTCGGTGAGGGATACACGAATGGTATCGCCAATGCCTTCAGCCAAGAGGGTGCCAATGCCTGCCGTAGATTTAATCCGTCCGTATTCGCCATCCCCCGCTTCCGTTACCCCTAAATGTAAGGGATAGTCCATTCCCAGTGCCTCCATGCGCTTCACCATGAGCCGATTAGCGGCAATCATCACGGGTACACGGGAGGCTTTCAGGGAAATTTCTAAATGATAAAAACCAAAGGATTCACACATCCGAATAAATTCTAGGGCTGACTCTACCATGCCTTCGGGGGTGTCGCCGTAGGTAAAGAGCATCCGCTCGGCCAAGGAGCCATGGTTGACTCCAATGCGCATGGATTTGCCCTGATCTCGGAGGGACTCTACCAAGGGTTTGAGGGTTTCCCGGATTTTTTCACCAATTTCGTTAAATTCGGCTTGGGTATATTCGGTGCGATCGGCCTTGGGTTTTTCAAAGACATAGAGGCCGGGATTAATCCGCACGTTATCGACATAGTTGGCGACTTCTAGGGCAATTTTCATGCCATTGTGATGGACATCGGCGACTAGGGGAACAGGTTGATAGGTTTTGTAGAGGCGATCGCGGATTTCTTCCATGGCCTTGGCGTGGGCAAGACTGGGAACGGTGACACGGACAATTTCACAGCCAATTTCATGTAACCGGCGAATTGCGGCTACGGAGCCAGGAATATCTAGGGTATCTTCATTGATCATGGATTGGACTGCCACCGGATGACCACCGCCAATGGTCACGGAGCCAACGGGAACGGGGCGGGTCTGACGACGAATAATCCCTGTCTCAACGGGGGGGGGGAGAAGCCAGGACAGGATTGGGCAGCGTTTGCGTCATGATCTCACTTGCCTTTCAGTCTTGTGTCCTTTTTAGATTGCCACAAATTGGGACAAACCGGGGTTGATCTTAGGGTTTTTGAGCGAGTTGTCGATAAGCTTCAAACAGGGCGATCGCCACACTGGTAGAGAGGTTAAGACTGCGAACCCCGGTACTGGCCATGGGAATATAAACGGTTTGATCACAGTCCCCAAGGATGGTTTCCGGGATACCATCGGCTTCATTGCCAAAGATGAGCCAGTCCGTGGGTTGAAAGTTACAGTCCCAATAATTACAGTTGCTCTGAGGTTCAAAGGCAATCAAACGGCCGCCGCGATCGCCCACGAGGGTTTGAAAGGTCTGCCAGGAATCATGGCAGTGTAAATCCACATAGGGCCAATAGTCTAAACCGGCACGCTTCAAGTAGCGATCGCTCAGTTCAAAGCCCAAGGGTTCAATCAGGTGTAGGGGGGTTTGGGTTGCAGCACAGGTACGGGCAATATTACCGGTATTGGGGGGAATTTGGGGATAAACCAGGACAACTTGGGGCATAGGGAATTGAAAATTTTTCGTTGATATAATGAAGAAAGAGATTGCAAAACTGTGTTAAGCCTAAGTGATGGAGCGTCGATCAAGGCCAGAGCAAATGAAACATGGGTGAGAAATACTTAGAAGATTTTAGTTCATGGGTCAACCAAACAAGCCAACTGTTACGGGAACGGCGTTGGCAAGAGATCGATGTGCCAAATTTAATCGAAGAGGTTGAAGACTTGGGTAAAAGTGAACGACGGGGGATTGCTAGTCAACTCACTCGTCTTTTGCTCCATCTCCTCAAGTGGCAGTATCAACCTCAGCGTCGCTCCGATAGTTGGCTGGACTCCATCACTGATGCGCGTACCCAGATTGAATTAGCCATTGAAGATAGTCCTAGTTTAAGGAGTTATCCAGCAGACCAACTGGCAGAAACCTATCAGCGGGCACGTCGTCAAGCGGCTAAGCAAACAGGAATCGACGCTTCCGTGTTCCCAGAAACCTGCCCCTATCCCCTCGATGTAGTCTTGGACGCCGACTGGCTACCGGAGGGCTAACAATTTCAACAGGCCTGATTTACTTTGAGACGATAGACCGCAGAAACGGCCATACCAGCTAACTAAATCAAGCACATTAGGGTGATTATGAGTTTTGGCGGGGGCGAGGTAATAAATGCCCTAAACCAATGCCACTGAAATAAAGACTAATTAGTGCTCCCGCCAATAGTCCCTGGGTGATGGGATCAATGGAGGGGGTCAATACGGCGGCTAGGGCAACGGCAATAATGATCACATATCGCCACTGACTGAGCATTTGCTCAATGGAGACAATATTTAGGCTAATTAAAATGAGTTGCAAAATGGGGACTTGAAAGGCTAATCCGGTGACGAGTAACAACAATAAAATAAAGTCAAAATAGCGATCGATAGACCATAATTGCTCGACTACATCTGCCCCGTAACTAATGAAAAAGCCCAAGGCCGCTGGAGCTAATAGGCTATAGGCAAAGCCAATTCCTAACACAAATAGTAGGGACGAACCAAAGACGGCGGGGCCCAAAAGCTGCCGTTCCCGTCGGGTTAATCCAGGTAAAACAAAACGAATTCCCTGGTATAGCACCATGGGCATGGTCAGCAATAAACCACAATAGGCTGCGGCCTTGCAGGAGACAAAAAAGTATTCCCCCGGCCCCAGTTGCAGAAATTTTGCCCCATGGGCGGGTTGCTCTAGGAGAGTGATAATCCCTCTCACTTGGGTGAAGCACAGAATAATGGCGATCGCCGCCGTGGCCAAAACCACAAAAATGCGTTGGCGCAGTTCTTCCAGGTGATCCCATAGGGACATTTCCACCTCTCCCGGCAATAGATCATCAGCATGGATGTCCTCGGGGTTGGGTTCACCTTGCCCAGGGGTGAGATCATCCGCTGGCAGTTCAGAGCCGTTGAGGGGTTCTAGATCGGGCGATCGCGTCATGGGCTAGAAAATCTAAATCACGCCAGCGGGCAGGGGCGGAACGGCTTCACTCTCAAGGATGCGATCGATGAGTCCGTAGGCTTTGGCTTCATCAGGGGTCATGTAAAGTAACCGATCCATATCTCGGCTGATCCGTTCCGGAGTTTGGCCGGTATTTTTGGCCAAAATATCAATCATGGTTTTCTTGTTCGCTAAAACCTCTTGGGCCCGAATTTGAATGTCCGTGGCTTGACCCTGGGCGTAGCTCTTGGTTTGCTGAAGAACAATCGTGGCGTGGGGTAAACTGGCCCGACATCCCTGGGAGCCAGAGGAGAGGAGCAACGCAGCCATACCAATGGCCTGGCCAATACAAATGGTATGCACTGGCGGCTTAATGTATTGAATGGTGTCGCAGATGGCAAAGGCTTCCGTCTCAAAGCCAATGGGTTCACCATCGTAGCGAGATGTTCCCGTTGAATTGATGTAGATACGGATCGGTTTTTCCGGATCGTCATACTGCAAATAGAGCAATTGGGCGACAATCAACTCGGTAACGGACGCAACGAGGGGCATCCCCAGATAGACAATCCGCTCTTTGAGAAGTAATGAAGGTAAATCCGGTGGCGGCGTGCGATAGGCAGCATCACCATAGTAGGGGGCTTGAACAGCAGCGATCGGCAACCTCATAGCACACTCAGTAGGGGGTCAGTTGACTCAATATCTTTTTACTTTCTTTACTTTAGCAAGTTTTTCGCCTAGCTCAGAAGCGGTAGTTGCTCATCCGGGGGACGGTAGCCCAAATGGTGCCAGGCTTGGGGGGTGGCCATCCGACCTCGCGGGGTCCGTTGCACATAGCCCATCTGCATCAGGTAGGGTTCATAGACTTCTTCAATGGTTTGGCTATCTTCTCCCGTGGCGGCAGCTAGGGCATCGACCCCGACGGGCCCTCCCTGGTACGTTTCAATCATCACCGTCAAGAGGCGGCGATCTGTCCAGTCCAGTCCCCCTGGATCCACATGAAATAGTTCTAGGGCCTGCTCGGCGATCGCCACGGAAATTTCACCATTATGTTTGACGGCGGCGTAGTCCCGCACCCGTTTGAGTAAGCGATTGGCAATGCGGGGGGTTCCCCGACTCCGACGGGCAATTTCCAGGGCAGCGTCCGCCGTAATCGGGGTATCCAGAATCCCGGCGGTACGCAGAATAATCTGACTTAGTTCCTCTGGTTCATAGAAGCGTAATCGTTGGATTAAGCCAAAGCGATCGCGTAGGGGGGAAGTCAAAGCACCAGCGCGGGTTGTCGCCCCCACCAGCGTAAAGCGATTCAGGGATAGGCTACGACTGCGGGCACTCTGATGTTTACCAATGGTAATATCGATGCGAAAGTCTTCCATGGCCGGATAGAGTAATTCTTCCGTCATCCGGGAAAGGCGATGGATTTCATCAATGAATAAAATATCCCCCGGTTGCAGATTGACTAGGAGGCCGACAATATCCCGGGGCCGCTCTAGGGCAGGGGCACTGGCCACTTTGCAGTTGACCCCCATTTCCGCTGCCAAAATTAAGGCGATGGTGGTTTTACCAAGGCCAGGGGGGCCGTAGAGGAGCAGGTGATCTAGACATTCTTGGCGGGTTTGGGCGGCTTGAATGGCAATGTGCAGTACATCCTTCAAATCCCGTTGGCCAATGTAGTCACCCAGGGATTGGGGACGAATGGTTTCTTCATTCCGGGAGGGTGTATCCTCTGGCAGGGCTTGGGCCGAGAGCAGTGGAGTATCCTGCTTTTTGGGACTGGCTCCGTGATCTTTCGCCTTTTTTTGGGCGCGGTGGGGGCGATCGCCGGGGGGCTGATGGGACGAAACAATGGCCATAGAGGATTTTAACAGATTTTTTTAACAGATTTTTTGTGAGTGACGAGAAACTGAATCCTGTGAATAAACTTGAAGCCCCAACCTCGGATCATCCAGAAATGGAAAAAGTACCGTACTCTATAAAGCAGCTTGCGTAAGCAGTTTGCGGTTCATGATGCGTAGGGAGGCTCTGGAAGCAGCAATGTTATTGAACCTTAAGGATATTATTTTACTCTTGCATCCGATTTTAGCTTGTACCTTTGTCTTTCCGGTCATTGGCATTGTCAGTTATTTTGCCTGGCAAACCCGCCAGCGTCGCCTTCGAGAAGGTGCTGAGAGTAAAAAAATTCCGCCCACGGTCGGCCGGGAACATGTGCAACTGGGAAATCTCCTCACGGCAGGGGTGGTGGGCATTACCCTCGTTGCCTATGCCTATTCAGTGATTTTTGGCTTTCAGGGCTTTCTGATGCAGGCCAGTGAAGGAAACCTAGATTGGCTGCGGGTGGGCTTAGTGGCGTTGATGTTTGCGGTGACGATCGCCTCCTTGGTGTTTCTCTATCAAGCCCATAATCGAATTTGGCGGGGTGTATTTGCCACCCTAACCGGAATCGGTATTGTGGTGCTGGGATTTCAGCCCGGGGTATTTCGCCGCGATGATGAGTGGTATGTGTCCCATTTTTACTACGGCATTGTCGCCTCGTTGCTGATGATCTTTGCCCTGGCGATCGTCCAGGATATTTATCAAGATCGTACCCAAACCTGGCGGCGGGTGCATATTGCCCTGAATACTGTTGCCCTGATTCTGTTTCTTGGTCAAGGGATTACGGGAACCCGGGATTTACTGGAGATTCCCCTAAGTTGGCAAGCCCCCGCAATCTATCAATGTAATTTTGATTCCAATTCACCGGACTTCAAGACCTGCCCCTAACTATTTTCGGCGTAGCTGTTGGGTGAGAAGGCCCTGGGATGGACTAAACAAAAAAGCACATAGAAATAAACTAAAGGCGACAAGGACGATCGCCGCGCCAGAGGGAATATTGATGTAATAGCTCAAATACATTCCCATAATTGCGGCCAAGGAACCAATCATTGCTCCTAGGATCATCATTTGGTGGAGTTCTTTGACCAATAGGTAGGCGGTCATGCCGGGGGCCACTAGCATGGCAATGACTAATAAAACTCCCACGGTTTGCAGCGTTGCCACAACAGTTAAACTAATCCCGGTCACCATACTCAGGTAGTACCAGTGAACTGGTAAACCACTGGCTTGGGCCCCCACCGGATCGAAGGTGTAAAAAAGCAACTCTTTATAAAAGAGAAAAACCGCCGTCAGGATCAGCAGGGTAATTCCCAGGGTCAGGAGTAGGTCTTGGGGGGTAATACCGAGAATATTGCCAAAGAGAATGTGAATGAGATCTAGGCGATCGCCCCCCGGTAGTACCGTAACCAATGTGGTTCCCATCGCCAAAAAGGAGGCCAAAATCAAGGCCATCACCCCATCTATTTTGAGGCGAGATTGGGACTCTAGAAATGATAAGAGTGCTGCGCTCAATACCCCCGCCACTAAGGCTCCTAGGGATAGGGGCACATTCAAATACAATGCTACGGGTAAGCCTGCCAGGACAGAATGGGAAATCATATCCCCCATCATGCCCATTTGCTGAACAATCATATAACTACCGACAACGGCACAGAGAATGCCGAGCAGAACCCCCATCATCAGGGCTTGACGCATAAAGGCAAATTCTAGGGGTTCTAATACCCCCTGAACTAACCAAAAAAGGCTCTCCATGGCGATGGGTTAAGCTGCGGCCAAGGAGAAGGTTGAACCGTAGGCCTCCTGAAGATTTTGGGTGGTGATCACGTCGGTTTTGGCCCCCATGGCAATCAGACGCTTATTCAGGAGCAAAATGCGATCGTAGTAGTTGAGGCTCTCCCCTAGATCATGGTTAATCACGAGTAGGGTTTTGGCCTGGGCCTTCAGTTCCTGGAAAATATCAAAAATAATATCCTCGGTTTTGCGATCCACGCCCGTAAAGGGTTCGTCAAAAATCAAGAGATCGGCTTCTTTGGCTAGGGCTCGGGCAATGAATACCCGCTGCTGTTGGCCACCGGATAGTTCACCAATTTGGCGATCGCGCAGATGATACATCCCCACCCGCTCTAGGGCTGCCTTTACCGTTTGCTGTGATTGGACGCTAGTCCGCCGAAAGAGACCCGTTTGCACCGTCCGAGCCATCATCGCCACATTCCAAACCGTGATCGGATAATCCCAATCAATGTGCGATCGCTGGGGCACATAGGCCACCCGGCCTAACTGCTGTCCTAAAACTTTCCCTTGGAACATTGCCTTGCCCGCCACCGCACGAATGAGACCGAGCATGGCCTTGACCATCGTACTTTTCCCCGCACCATTGGGGCCAACCACCCCCACCAGTTCACCGGCGGGAACCTGATAGTTAATCTGCTCTAGGGCAGCAACACCACGATAACTGACGGATAATTCCTGAACCTGCAACATGGTAGGCAATCCTGAAAGGATAGTGAAGAAAAAATGAAATAAATATGAAATTCATCTTTAATCTACCATAAAGCCAAGATACCCAGCAGGATTCCAGGGGCACAAAATTGCAGCCGTAAAGATCGGCCAGTGAATCACCTTAAAGTAGCGAACCCCTAAAGGAAGGGCTGTTCTGTGGGCGAAGAATCTAATTGGGCCAACTCCTGCCAGACGACAGCCAGCATGGCATCTATCCCTTGGCCGCTGACGGCGGAAATGGCAAAAATCGGCAGCGCACTATGGGGGGCAATAGTTTCTTGGAGATGGCTAATCTGCTCGGGTTCGAGGGCATCAATTTTATTTAACACAATAATTTGGCGGCGATCGCCCAGGCCGTGGCCATAGGCCCGTAACTCCCCCTGAATCGTTTGATAGGCTCCTAACACATCCGCCGCCGTAGCATCAATCAAATGAATTAGTAAGCGGGTGCGCTCAATATGCCGGAGAAACTCATGGCCCAATCCCGTCCCTAGGTGGGCCCCCTCAATCAGGCCAGGAATATCCGCAAAGACAGTTCCATCCCCATTGGGGCGGCGGACAACCCCCAAGTTAGGAATTAATGTGGTGAAGGGATAGTCGGCAATCTTGGGTCGGGCCGCCGACAGAACCGAAATTAAGGTTGATTTTCCGGCATTGGGCAGGCCAATAATCCCCACTTCCGCCAGAAGTTTCAATTCTAGGCGCAGGGCGAAGGATTCTCCCTCTAACCCCGGCAGGGCATAATCTGGGGCCCGTTGACTATTGCTGAGGAAATGTTTATTCCCTAGGCCGCCTTTGCCCCCCTTGGCAACAACGAGGGTTTGCTCCGGTTTAACCAAATCCCCCAATAGTTCGCCGGTTTCCCCATTCCAGACCATCGTGCCGCAGGGAACCTCAATCAGGCGATCCTGACCATTGGCCCCCGTCCGATTACTGGGGCCGCCCCGTTGACCGTTTTCCGCCTTAAATAAATGGGCATAACGAAAGTCCAGCAGGGTTTGCAGATGACTCACGGCCTTGAGAATGACCGATCCGCCCCAGCCCCCATTGCCCCCTGAGGGGCCGCCCGCCGGTACATACTTCTCCCGCCGAAATGCGACAATGCCGTCGCCCCCATCCCCTGCTTTAACCTGAATTTCGACCTGATCAATGAATTGCATTCAAAGCTCTAGAAATGCTCTATTCCCAGATTAACCGGGAGATGGATGGAACCCTAATGGTTGTGGTGAGTGAGGAGTTGTTCTTCTAGGGCAGCAATTTGGTTGTAGGCGGCGGTGAGTTGGGCCGTGAGCCGTTGAATTTGCACCTCCGTACTCAAGTGGCGATCGCCATTCATGTGACGGTTTTGGCTATAGTCCTCATCCGCTAGAATATCCTTATGTTCCGGCGTTATCCCACGGGTATGATGTATGTAGTTGACTCCAAGACTAGTTCCATGGCTAGTTATGCCGTGACGCATACTTGATGGACTACCCGATGCACTAAACGAACCCTCCAATAGAGCTTGGGCGACTTTTTGATTTAGCTGATCCACAATCTGGTAGAGCGCATCAACCTTGCTACTCAGAACCAGTACTTGTTTGTGCAATAAATCCACGTCAGCTTCCTCAATATGATGCCTATGTAAGCTATGTTAGGAACTGACATCCTCTAAGTGGTTGAATTTCAACATATTTTAAGGATGGATGTACTTTTGTTAAGTTATTTCTAGTAAACAGTGATGGAGATTGAGGGGCATGGCAATTTCAACGAACCTCTTGGTTTTATTGGTCTACGGTGGTTTGGCAGGATTGTATCTGTTAGTGATGCCCCTCGGTGTTTATTTCTATCTAAAAAGCCGTTGGTATGTGGCTAGTTCCTTCGAGCGGGCTTTTATGTATTTTTTGCTATTGTTTTTCTTCCCCGGAATGGCGGCCCTTTCGCCCTTTTTGAATTTTCGTCCCCAACCCCGCTCCCTTGAGTTTTAGCGATCCATGCGTCGTGTAGATGTTATTTTCCTTGGCTTTGGTGTTTTTATTGCCGGTGGTTTGATTTACGCCCTATTGCGGCTACTGGGGGTAGAGGAGACAGCGGCGGGAATATGGAGTCAAGGAATTTTTATTGTGGGTGTTATGGTCTGGGTACTCAGCTATTTTGGTCGGGTGTTTACGGGCAAGATGACCTATAACCAGCAACTCACGGACTATGAAGATGCGGTGTTAGAAAAAAAACTAGCGGAAATGACACCAGAAGAATTGGAGCAACTGGCCGCAGAATTAAACGCAGATCCGGAAGAGAATTCACCCTAAACTGGAATCGCCTGAAAGAGGGCCTGGGCCTTATCCAAGGATTCTTGCCATTCCCGTTGGGGATCACTATCGGCAACAATTCCTGCCCCAACCTGGCCCCAGGTTAACTGGCGATCGCCCCGCACCAGCAATGTGCGAATCAAAATATTCAGGTCTAAATAGCCCCGCTGATCTAGGTAGCCACAGGAACCATAGAACAGGTTTCGGGGAAAGGGTTCCAATCCGGCCAAAATTTCCATACAGCGTACCTTGGGACATCCGGTGATCGTTCCCCCCGGAAAAACCGCCCCAATCACATCAATGCCATCCCACTGGCCCGCCCGTTGACCGCGCACATTACTGACGAGATGAATGACATGGCTGTAGTATTCCAAGGTCAAAAGCTCATCCACTGTCACCGTTCCCCAGGTGCAGACCCGGCCCAGATCATTGCGCTCTAGATCCACCAGCATAATGTGTTCAGCCCGTTCCTTGGGATTGGCTTGCAGCGTTGCAGCCAGGGCCTGATCCTCAGCGGGCGATCGCCCCCGGGGTCGGGTTCCGGCAATGGGCCGGGTTTGAATGGTGTCTCCCTGAACCTGTACCAACCGTTCTGGAGAGCAACTGACAATATAGCCCCAGGGGGTCTGCCAATAACTGGCGAAGGGGGAAGGATTAATCCGCTGCAACGTTTGATACAACTGCCAAGGATTCACCGGGCCATGGTGCTCAAACCGCACCGAAAGATTGCCCTGAAAAATATCCCCCGCCTGAATATAGCCTAGAATCTGCTGAACGGCTTTTTGATAATCATCGGGCTGCCAGCCAGCGGACAGGGTAATATGGGCGGGCATTCCCGTCGGTGAGATAGGGGAGTCAGGGATATAAACTCTATTTGGATAATTTTTTTGATCTTTTTGATGATCCTTGATTCCATCCTCATTAAAATTTTCCAGTCGCTGCTCAAGCTGATCCAGGCGATCGCCCCCACTGGCCGCTAAGTGGAGTTGATCCGCTTGGTGATCCAAAAGAGCAAAGGCGGCGGGTTCATACCAAAAGGCCACTGGAAAGGGAATGGGATCCTTGGCTAAAGGAGGTAGGGTTTCAATTTCCCAGGCCAATTCGTAACCAAACCACCCCAACCATCCCCCTAAAAAGGGAAGGTGCTGCAAGTGGGAGGGGGTGGCATCTGGGGACGGGGTCGTCAAACGCTGGCGAAGGGTAGGTAGGACATTACCCAGGGAGGGAGTCCAGGACTGGCCCGGGCGGGGAGAACCGGCGCAGAGGGAATAGCGGGCGTGGGTCTGAGGAATACCTGGGGGACTTTCCAGGAGAACGGCAATATCATCCCCTTGAAATAGGGCAGCAAATAGCTGGGAAGCCGTGCGATTCTGAAGCGGCAGCGATCGCCAGTACCAGGGAGCTAGGGGAGACATCTAGCCCAGGGTAAACCAGCGGGGCAAAATGACGCGCAGGAGCCAAAACGGAATAATTAAAAACAAGGCCCACCAATCCCGCGCCAAGAAACGAAATCGATGCCAGCGACTCTCGTACTCCCCAGAGGTGGTAAATCCCCGCACCTGCATGGCACAGGCCACCTGTTCCGCCCGCAGCAGTAGGTTTTCCAGTAGGCGTACCGCCAACATCATCCAAATGTTGATTGCTCCCCGAAAGCCGATTTTACGCCAATTAATCGCCCGGGTTCGCAATGACCGAATCAGATTTTGCACTTCTTCTAACACCAGGGGAATAAATCTCAGGGATAGGGTTAAGGTCAAGGCTAATTCAGTCACTGGCCAGCGGAATCGCCGCAGGGGATGCATCAAATTCGCTAGGGCCGCCGTAATTTCCTCCGGTGCAGTCGTCAAGAGATAGAGATGGGTGCTGTAAATCAAGGTAAACAATAGAGTACTTAATCGCACCCCCAGATCCAGGGATCGCCGGGTGATTTGGAGGTGAACCTCTTGCCATAGCACTTGGGACTGGAATTGCCAAAGAATGTAATTGTAATCCGTGGCGGGAATCTCTAGCTCTAGGGGCCGTCGGGGTTGGTAGGCGATCGCCAAGCCATCGGGCATTAAGGCCGTCATCCCTAGGATCAAGCTCGCTAAAATCAATAACCAGACCATTTGCCGTCGCCACACCCGCGCTGGAATACCGCCGATCCCCGTCAAAATCATCAGAAACAGGACGAGTAAAACCCGCCACACCCCATCCGCCAGTAGGGGAGTCAACAAAAAACTCATCAGCCATGCCATTTTCACCCGCGCATCCAAGCGATGCAGCCAGGTAATGGGATGTTCTAGGTAAAGCCCAAGGGGGAGCGATCGCAATAGATCCATGGATTCCTAGGAATCTTGTTCCAGTTGACGTTTTAGGGCCTCTAGCTCTGGGTCGTAGGCCACCGCTGCCTCTGGTAATTGGGCACTAGGGGTACTCAGTTGCTGCTTTAGGGCCGCCAATTCCGCCTCCGCACTGCCCCCGGATTCCAGTTCCGCAAATTTGGCCTCTAAACTATCCGTACTTAGCTCCGCTACCGCCTGGGATTGGGCTTCCATTTGTAAGACCTGATCTTCCATGCGCTCAAAGGCCGCCATTGAGGAATTGGTACCTACCTTGCCAATGGCCTGATTGATCTGCTCACTGGCCTTCGCTGCCCGGGCCCGGGCCACTAACATATCTTTTTTCGTTTTCGCTTCGGCAATTTTGCTCTCTAGGGCAATCATCTGGGTTTTCAGGGTTTTCACCTGGCCAAGGGATTGCTCCAGTTGGCCCTTCAGGGCTAGGGCGGCAGAGGTCGCCGTTTGTTTCCGATTCAGAGCCTCTAGGGCGAGGGCTTCATCCCCCTTTTGCAAGGCCAACTTCGCTCGACCTTCCCACTCATGGGCCTGTTTTTCATTTTGATTAAATTGCTGCTCTAGACGTTTTTGGGAGGCGATCGCCTGGGCCACCGCTTGCCGTAACTGCACCAAATTATCTTGCATCTCAATTAGGGTCTGATCCAAGATTTTTTCGGGGTCTTCCGCAGAACCGACTAGGGCATTGAGATAACTGCGAATCACTCGACTGATGCGATCAAAAAGTCCCACAGATCAGCCTCCTAAAGCCAAAAACAAAACCAGAACCATCAAAGGAACCAGTACCATTATGCACGATGTCTCTGACCATCATTGGCTAGAGACTAAACGCTGCTTAATACTTTCGGCCATGCGCTGGCCAAGATAGTCGGGGATCAGGTTGCCATTGGGGCCTAAAAGGTAGAGGAGGAGTCGAACCCGTCCTTGCCAGATCATGAAATTGGTATTGACCACCAGTAAATCTTCTTGCCAGAGAGCGTGCATCACCTTATAAAGTAAGCCGGGATGGTTGCCCGCTTCAATGAGGAGGGCAGGTAAATGGAATACCTGATCAATGAAAAAACTGGTACTAATGTCCGCTAATCCTTCCAGCCAGGTAAACTCCACCGCCAGCATCTCTTCAACTTCAAAATCACCGTTGAGGGTCTGGGTCAGGGCCCGACAGACACTATCCCGACGCTTTTTAGAGAGTAAATGTCCCCCCTCGGAGATAATCAGCTTGACAAAGACGAGCATGGGCGATCGCACATGGCCATAGAGGCTAATACTGTGGATGCCCAATTTGTAGGCCGCCATGACCCCAAACAGGTCACTCAGGAGAAAGGACTGATTGCGATGGGCAAAATAAAGGGCGGAATGATCCCCCTCCTGGCCCATTTGGATCACCGGTTGCTTGGTTTTGTGGATTTGATAGGCCAGCTTGAGGTTCTGAAGTTGAATCTCACGACTGACAAACTGCTCATAGAAATCGGGAAACGACCGGTTAAATCGCTTCAGCAGTTCAGGGTTCTGAAGTTGAAATTCGGAAACCATACTTTGATTGCGGGTATACTATTGCGTAGGCCAGCCTCTTTCTGGTTATTCCCCACCGATGGGGTTCACTAACCATCTCCAGCATACTTGCATGAGCTTCTGGAAATCGCTTTTTAATGGTCAAAGTTCATCGGCATCTGCGGTGACTGCCCCACCTCCCCCTTTGAATGGCAATGGCCAGGAGGGGGTAATTGAGACAAAGGTTTTTTTCAGCACCAATAAAGAAATTGATGTCTATGAACTCGAAGAACTCTGTGATGCGGTGGGTTGGTCTCGCCGGCCGATCCGCAAAGTCAAAAAGGCGATCGAACACAGTTTTATTGTGGTGTCGATGTGGGAACAGCGGGGCCAGTACCGTCGTTTAATTGGATTTTCCCGGGCTACCTCCGATCATGCCTTTAATGCCACCATTTGGGATGTGGTGGTGCATCCCGACTACCAGGGGCAGGGGTGGGGTAAATCCCTGATGCGGCAAATTATTAAGGAGCTTCGCAGCGAAGACATTAGTAATATCACCCTGTTTGCCGATCCCCATGTGGTAAATTTTTATCGAAATTTAGGGTTTCGTCCCGATCCCGAAGGAATTAAAGGAATGTTTTGGTACCCCAATTCCCGCTAGACCCTGGTTTCTTTCGCTTCAAGCTCCTTATCCTAATGTTCCTGAGTCTAATTTAATTCCCCTTAAATGTATCCTTGAGTACCGTGCGGGCCGCCAAGTGATTGCGGGTCGTGATAAGAATTTCTGCCTCCCGTTCTAAGCGGGCCTTGGTTGCTTGGAGTTCCAGAAGTTTTTGCTGCTCCATGGCCACCCCCCGAAAATTACTGGCAATCCAATAGGACAACTCTAGGGGACTGGTGGGCACATCGGCGGGAAGTTCAATGGCCTGCTCGGTTAATTTGGAGGATAAACGCACCACGTCATTGAGGAGTTGGCGAACCTCCTGGCCCAGGGGACGGAGATCGGTGGCAGTGGGTTCATCTTCGAGCCATTCCACTAGGCCGATACGATAGGGCTTTTCCCGCACATAGTCTAGGACGCGAAATCGTTGTTGCCCAAGGGAATCCACAATCATCCGGTCATCGGGTAGGCGTTCATAGCGCAAAATTTCGGCACAGCAGCCAATGGTGGCAGGTCGGCCCGTTTGCGGATCCCACATGAGGACACCAAAGCGGCGATCGCCCTCCAGGATGGTGTTCATCATAATCCGGTAGCGAAACTCAAAAATGTGGAGGGGCAGAGGTCGTCCGGGAAATAATACAACGTCGGGCAGAGGAAAAAGGGGTAATTCGCGCACAGCGATGGAAGAAAACGTCATGGTTGGGCAGCGGATAAGACTCAATACTTACTGTATCGCAATTTATCGCGGTAAAAGAGTCACAGTCCCCCTAGAATTCCTGGGGCCTTAGCCCTACACTGTGGGAATCATTAGCTATGAATAAAATTCCTGTGAATAGAATTCAATTCTGGAATTGGCGCGGCGATCTATTTGGTGGCCTATCGGCAGCGATTGTTGCCCTGCCCCTGGGGTTAGCCTTTGGTGTAAGTTCGGGAGCCGGGGCGATCGCTGGCCTCTACGGTTCCATCTTTGTCGGCTTTTTTGCGGCCCTGTTTGGCGGAACCCCCACCCAAGTCTCTGGGCCCACGGGGCCGATGACCGTTGTGATAACGACGGTAATCACCGCCTTAGTGGCCCGACACCCGGAGCATGGTTTAGCCATGGCCTTTACAGTGGTGATGCTGGGGGGACTCTTTCAGATTTTAATGGGATTCCTACGGCTGGGCCAGTACATTACATTGATGCCCTATACGGTGATCTCCGGCTTTATGTCCGGGATTGGCATCATTATTATTGTGATCCAATTGCCCCCCCTCTTGGGTTATGGAGCCAGTGGCGGCGTTGTGACTATTCTGGAAACGCTTCCCCAGTATTTGAGTCACCCCAATCTCATTGCCGTGGTGTTGGGCTTACTCACCCTGACGATTGTGGCGTTTACTCCCCCTAAGATCAATCGGCTGTTGCCGGCCCCCCTGATGGCCTTGATTTTAGTCACGCTGATATCCGTGGTGGCCTTTGGTCAAGCCGATTTACCGCGCATTGGTTCGATTCCCGTGGGTTTACCCCAGCCCAAACTCCCCACCTTTGAACTCAGTGAACTAAAGGACATGATTCGCTACGGGATCATGCTGGGTTTTCTCGGGGCCATTGACTCTCTGCTGACCTCCCTCGTCTCCGATAGTATTGCCCATACCCAACACGACTCGGACAAGGAACTCATCGGCCAGGGCATTGGTAACTGTGTCTCAGGTTTGATGGGGGGATTACCGGGGGCCGGGGCGACAATGCGAACGGTGATGAATATTCAAGCGGGGGGACGAACTCCCTTGGCGGGCATCATTCATGCGGTGGTTTTGGTCGCGGTCGTTTTTTTGGCGGGGCCACCCACCTCCCAAATTCCCCATGCGGTTCTGGCGGGACTTTTACTAAAGGTGGGGTTAGACATTATTGACTGGAGCTTTATTAAGCGGGCTCCCCGTCTGTCCCTCAAGGGGACCGGGATTATGTACTTGGTCTTGATCCTCACCGTGTTTGTGGATCTGATCGTTGCGGTGATTGTCGGGGCCTTTATTGCCAATCTACTCACCATTAAACGGCTGACGGAAATCCAGAGCGATCGGGTGCAAACGATCACGACATCAAATCAAGCCAGCCACCTGAGCCTAGCGGAACAGGAACTCTTTAACCGGGTTCCTGGGGAAATTCTATTGTTTCAGTTGGGGGGGCCCCTCAGTTTTGGGGCGGCAAAGACGATTACGAAACGGATGTCGATTCTCCACGATTACCGCATGTTGGTTCTAGATCTGAGTGACGTTCCCTCCATTGGTGTTACCGCAACTCTGGCGATCGAAGCGATGACCAAAGATGCTCTCAATCATCAGCGGCAGGTGTGGGTGGTGGTTTCTCCTGGGGCCGTGAAGCAACGGATTGCCAAGCTGGAACTGGAAACCTTGGCGGGAGTGTATTTTGTCGAGAGTCGGCTTCAAGCTCTAGAAGCAGCGGTCGCCAAACTAGATGCCCCAGACAAGTTTGACTACTTCCAAAGTTCCGGTGATCAGGGTAATGGCAGGGTATGATATTCATGCTGCTTATGACTGCCTCCCATGGCCCTGCGTCAGATTACCCGTCTTCTTCAGCCTAAGCTCGTCCTTAAGGATTCCATTCTTGCCCTGACTCCAGATATTTTGGAGTGTCATGGCTTAAAGGGACTGGTCTTAGATGTGGATGATACCCTGGTACCCTGCTGGGATCCGACGGTTTCCCCAGAGGTGGTGTCCTGGCTGAAAGAAACGAAAAAGAGTGTGAATCTTTGGCTGGTGAGTAACAATATTAGCCAGAGTCGAATTCGGGCGATCGCCGAGCAACTGGATCTTCCCTACCTAATGGGGGCTGGCAAGCCGTCCCGTCGTAAAGTCCGCCAAGCCGTAGAGGCGATGGAGTTGCCCGTAGAAAATATTGCCATGGTGGGCGATCGCCTGTTTACGGATGTGATTGCTGGAAATCGACTGGGATTATTTACAATTTTGGTGGAACCCATGGTGGGCGATCGCCCAGATTATCGGGTTTGGGGTCGATCCCTTGAGCTTTGGCTGTATCGGAATCTGACGAACCTCTTTCAAATGGACACCAAGATATGAGGGGCCCAGAAATCGTAAAGAGTTGCAAACATCTGTGAATTCTCCGCAAGAATCTTGATAAAACTTGTATTGGACTGCCGATTGAATTGCCTTTAAGAGTACCCCAATGAATATTGCTGTGATTGGTTTAAGCCACAAAACTGCCCCGGTGGATGTCCGGGAAAAACTAAGTGTCCCGGAAGAAGTACGGGAACGGGCCCTCAACCATCTCTGTGGCTACCCCCATATCCAAGAAGCCACCATTTTAAGTACCTGTAATCGCCTAGAAATTTATATTGTTACCTCAGATACCGATAGCGGTGTCCGGGAAATTAGTCAGTTTATGAGTGAGTGGGGCCAGGTTCCCCTGCGGCAATTGCGCCCCTACCTGTTCATTCTGCTCCATCAGGATGCGGTAATGCACCTGATGCGGGTGGCGGGGGGGTTGGATAGCTTGGTGATTGGCGAAGGACAAATTCTCTCCCAGGTGAAACGCTGTCATCAATTGGGGCAACAGTACAAGGCGATCGGCCCGATTTTGAATCGCCTATTTAAGGGATCCATTTCGGCGGGGAAACGGGTACGCACAGAAACCAGCATCGGTACAGGGGCAGTGTCCATTAGTTCGGCGGCGGTTGAACTGGCGGAGTTACGTTTACCGGATTTACACCGCTGTCGCATTGCCATTGTTGGGGCCGGCAAAATGTCTCGCCTGGTGGTGCAGCACCTCTTTGCCCGCGGCATTCAAGAGATTACAATTATTAATCGCTCCCTGGAACGGGCCCAGGAATTAGCCCAGCAGTTTGGGGAGGTTCGTTTTCACCTCCATACCATGCCCGATATGCTCTCCCAGGTCGCCCAGATGGATCTGGTCTTTACGGGAACAGCGGCAACCCATCCCCTTTTAGATCGGGATAACTTGGCCCCAGTGATCACGGGCGATCGCCCCCTAGCCATTATTGATATTGCCGTTCCCCGCAATGTCCATGGGAATGTGACGGAACTAGGGGCGGTGAGATTATTTAATGTGGATGATTTAGAGGCCGTCGTCGCCCAAAACCAGGAAGCACGCCGCCAATTGGCCATGGAAGCCGAAGCCCTTTTAGAAGAAGAATTAGGGACATTTTGCGCCTGGTGGCATGCCCTGGAAACCGTACCCACCATTCGTTGTTTGCGGGAAAAAATTGAATCCATTCGCACCCAAGAACTGGAAAAAGCCCTCTCTCGTCTAGGCACTGAATTTGGGGATAAGCATCAGGGGGTGATTGAGGCCATGACCCGAACGATTATCAATAAAATTCTCCATGAACCCACAGTCCAACTTCAGGCCCAACAGGATTTAGAAAGTCGTCAACGGGCCATGGCCACGCTGCAACAGTTGTTTAACCTCGAACCCATTGAAAGTTAAGCCCCATTATCCTGAATCCCCCGCTTATCCTAAATCCAATGTCTAACCCTCAAGATGCCTGATACCCAAGCTCCGGCGATGATTACCGCCGAAGGAGTGCAAAAGTGGTTTGGCCAGTTCCATGCCCTGCGGGGAGTGAGTCTCACCGTTGCCCAGGGTGAGGTCGTCGTCATTATGGGGCCCTCCGGTTCCGGTAAATCCACATTTATTCGTACCCTCAATGCCTTGGAAGACTTTCAACAGGGACAGATCACGATTGATTCTATTCCCTTGAATGATAATGTCCGCCATATTGATCAGGTACGGCGGGAAGTGGGGATGGTGTTTCAGCAGTTTAATTTATTTCCCCATTTAACCGTGCTGCAAAATATTACCCTGGCTCCTCGGTGGGTGCGGGGTTGGCCCCAGTCCAAACGGGATGAAATTGCCCTGCAATTACTCGAACGGGTCGGCATCCTTGAGCAGGCCCAAAAATATCCTGGTCAACTATCGGGGGGGCAACAACAACGGGTGGCGATCGCCCGGGCCCTGGCCATGCAGCCCAAGATTTTGTTGTTTGATGAACCCACCTCCGCCTTGGATCCAGAAATGGTGCGGGAAGTGTTAGACGTGATGCGATCCCTGGCTAACAGTGGCATTACCATGGTGGTCGTCACCCATGAAGTCGGCTTTGCCAAAGAAGTCGCCGATCGAATTGTTTTTATGGATCAGGGCCAGATTGTGGAAATTGCCAGCCCCGAAGAGTTTTTCCAGAATCCCCAGGAAGATCGCACTCGTCAGTTTCTTGCCCAGATTTTAAGTTAGCGAGTCTTAAATTTTTTAATTACTGGGCAAGAATAAGTAGCTGTCGGCGTAAATAATCCAAGGCCGTCAAAATACTCAGGTGGCGGATCCACGATCGCCCCCGTTGGGAATTAAAGCGACATTCATAGGTCTGCACGGAATCCTTGGGCGTGGCCAAACCAATATAGACCAGGCCCACTGGTTTTTCTAGGGTTGCGCCACCGGGGCCGGCAATACCCGTAATACTTAAGCCCCAATCCGTTGCCAAATGATTTTTTACCCCCTGGGCCATCTGGGTCGCCACGATCTCACTGACGGCCCCTGACTGCTCCAAATCCCCAGAGTTCACATTCAAGAGGCGGACTTTTACACTGTTGGCATAGGAAATCACCCCACCCATAAAATAATGGGAGCTACCGGGTAAACGGGTGAGCATTTCCCCTAGACCACCGCCGGTACAGGACTCCGCCACACTTAGGGTTTCCCCAGCGGCCAACAGCAACTCTCCCACCCGACTGGCCAAGGTATCCTCATCCGCCCCATAGCAGTCCAGTCCAGTGAGTTGCCGCAGTTGGGTTTCCACGGGATGAATGAGTTGCAGGGCCTCTGCCTCAGTTTTCGCCCGGGCTGTGATCCGCAGTCGTGCTTCCCCATTGCCCGCATAGGGGGCCACGGTTGGATTTTTTAAGGCTAATTGCTCTGACACCTTTTCAGCTAAGACCGATTCGGGAATACCCCAAAAACGCAACACCCGACTGTGGATGGTTTCTTGCCCCCATCCCTGTTGCCGCAGGTAGGGGATTGCCGTCTCCTGCCACATCTGCTTAATTTCTGCGGGAACCCCCGGAAATGTCATCAGGGTGAGGCCGGTGCGGGGTTGCCAAATCATTCCTGGGGCACTACCGGCAGGATTGGGTAAAATGTCTGCGCCGACGGGTAAAAGAGCTTGCTTGCGATTACTGGGACTAAAGCCACCGCGATGGGCATACTTTTGTTCTAGGTCGGCAATGATTTCTGGGCGTTCTGCTAGGGGAGCCTGGAAAAAATCCGCCAGGGCTTCGGTGGTCAAATCATCGGGCGTGGGCCCCAATCCGCCGGTGAAAATCAATAATCGGGAGCGATCGCAGGCGATGGCCACCGCTTTTTTGATGCGGGTGGGATTATCGCCCACCACCGTTTGATAGTAATGGGGAATACCGAGGCTGGCCAACTGCTGGGCTAGGTACTGGGCATTGCCATTGAGGATTTCCCCCAGAAGTAATTCCGTACCAATACAAATAATTTCTGCGCTTACGCTCATTCTTACTCACCTGGGGGCTGAACCCGTTTCCACACATACCAACAGGCAAAACAGAGTAACCCTGTTGCCCCCAAAAAATAACCCATGCCCCCTGGTAGTCCGGCCATGCCCATGGCAAAGCTGCCCACCCACAGGGTCAGGGTATAGATAAATAACACCGTAGATCGCTGGGATAGACCGGCCTGTAGGAGCCGATGGTGCAAATGACGCTTATCGGCGGTAAAAGGGGAGAGACCCTGGCGCAATCGATTCAGGATTACCGTAGAGGTATCAATAATGGGTACGGCTAAAATCATGAGGGGCGCAAGAATGGCCATGGTGGTATAGCCCTTCACCAACCCAACCACGCCAATGCCTGCCAAGGTAAACCCCATAAAATAGGCTCCCCCATCCCCCATGAAAATTCGCGCCGGATTAAAGTTATAGCGCAAAAATCCTAAGGCTCCCCCCGCCAAGGCCGCCGCCAACAGGGCCGCCTCCGGTTCGTCTAAAAACAAACAGACAAAAAACATGGAGATGGCCGCAATCCCAGAGACCCCCGCCGCCAAGCCATCCACCCCATCAATGAAATTAATGGCATTGGCCATGCCCACCAACCAAATTGAGGTGATGGGTAAACTGAGGGAGCCGAGATCAAACCCCCCCAGGAAGGGAATCGTCACAATGCGAATTTTGACCCCCACCCCCCAGACAATGGCAGCGACGGCGAATTGGGCAATCAGTCGCCCCAGGGCGGGTAAGGTAAACAGATCATCCGCCAAGCCAATCAGGAAAAAAGCCACTCCGCCTAAGGTGACACCCCAAATTTCATATTCCGAGTTTTGGGGCATCCCCGCAAACCCGCCCGCATTCCAAACTAAGAGCAAGGCGACAATATTGCCGGCAAAAATAGACACCCCCCCCAATCGCACCATGGGACGATTATGGATCTTGCGGGCATTGGGCTGATCAACGCAGCCGGTTTTCAGGCCTAACTCGTTGATTAGGGGGGTGAGCAGCAACACCACCGCACAGGCGGCAAGAAAGGCAATCAGATGGAAGTGCATCTAGGTGAGGTTAAGAATAATTAACCGAGGAATACCTATCAGGCTAACACTGGTTGGGAAATTTGGAGATGGGGATAGAGGGGAAATTTTTGGCAGAGTTGGGCAACTCGCTGGCGGCAGGTTTGGGCCACGGTTTCATCCTCTGGTTTCTGCAGGCGATCGCCAATAATATGGCCAATTTCCTGGAACTCGGCGGCCATCATGCCACGGGTTGTCATGGCCGGCGTACCCAAGCGCAGACCACTGGTGACAAAGGGAGAGGCTGGATCAAAGGGAATGGTGTTTTTGTTGGTCGTAATATTGATCTCGCCCATGAGTTGATCCGCCTGTTTGCCCGTCAAGCCCACCGATCGCAGGTCAATGAGTAGCAAATGATTATCACTGCCCCCTGATACGAGGCGCAGATCCCGATCCTGCAATGTCTGGGCTAGGGCTTGGCAGTTTTCGAGCACCTGGGCCGAATAGGCCGTAAATTCTGGTTTGAGGGCCTCACCAAAGGCCACCGCTTTAGCGGCAATGACGTGCTCTAGGGGCCCTCCCTGGGTTCCCGGAAACACGGCTTTATCCAGTTTTTTGCCCAGATCGGGATCACGGGTGAGAATGAGTCCCCCCCGCGGCCCCCGTAGGGTTTTATGGGTGGTTGTTGTCACCACATCACAGATGGGTACTGGGTTGGGATGATGCCCCGTGGCCACTAAGCCAGCAATATGGGCCATATCCGCCAACAGGTAGGCTCCCACTTCATCGGCGATCGCCCGAAACTGGTCAAAGTCAATGGTGCGAGGATAGGCGGAATAGCCACAAATGATTAATTTGGGTCGATGCTGCTGGGCCAGGGTGCGAATTTGGTCAAAATCTAGCCGCTCCGTCTCCGGGTCTACGCCATAGTGAACCACCTTAAACCACTTCCCTGAAACATTGACGGGGGATCCGTGGGTCAGGTGGCCGCCGTGGGAGAGATCCATCCCCAAAATGGTATCCCCTGGCTCTAGCAAGGCTAAAAATACGGCAAAATTCGCCTGGGCACCGGAGTGGGGTTGAACATTGGCATGGGCTGCCCCAAAAAGTTCCTTTGCCCGATCAATGGCCAGTTGCTCCACCTGATCAATGAACTCGCAGCCGCCATAGTAGCGTTTCCCTGGCAAACCTTCGGCGTACTTATTCGTAAGAACCGTACCCTGGGCCGCCATCACCGCCGCCGAGGTAAAATTTTCACTGGCAATGAGTTCTAGGTGTTGCTGCTGACGCTCCACTTCCCGCTGAACCATGGCAGCGACAAGGGGGTCGGTTTGAGAGAGCCAATCAAGGTGCATAGTGATCAGGTATTGGGTAAACAAGTTGCGCTGGTGTCGAACTATACCAGACTTCTCCCATCATACATGGGTCGTTGATTGAGAATGGTTGGGTTAAAATCTATCCGAAGGATTTAAACTGGTGATCAGAAACACACCCCAACGGTGATCCAACGTACAGCGGATTGCCAATCCTGTTCGCTATAATTGCCTATAGGCATCAGTACTGTTGAATTTATCTCGATTCAATATCTCTAACTGTTCCTCTGTTAGTTAAGGAAAAAGGATTATTTGCTATGGCTGGAATGCTCTCTCTGTTGATCAAGCGGCTGACAGTGGGCCTGTTTTTAGGGGCTGCCGCGGGTGTATTACCCATGCTCTTTGCTCAAGAAGCCAAAGCCCAAACAGCAAGAGCCGATCTTCCGATAAGTGCTACAGCGAAAAATAACTGTCTTGTAACAACTAAAACAGCGATCGCTTTTGGAAATTATGATCCAATTGTCGCCAACGCCACAACTGCTGCTAAAGCTAATGGCCAAATTACTGTCAAATGCTTACCCAATGCTCAAGTTGAAATTGCTCTAGGTGCAGGAGCGAACGGTGACGGAACAACTTGCTTGTCACGAGAAATGAATGGGCCAGATGATGACGCAAAGTTACCCTACAAACTCTATACCGATGCTGCTTTCACGACTGAATGGGGTTGCGGTGTAAACGCCATTGATCATACTCCTACCAACGCTAGACCAGTTCCTTTCACAGTTTATGGCGAAATTCCTGCGGGTAATGATCCGCTAATCGAAGCTGTTTTAGATACTCTGACTCCTGGGGCCTATAACGATACGGTTGTTGTAACCGTGACATTCTAGACTTAGTTCCGACATTGATCTCACCTTTAGTTCTTAGAACTCTAACAAAGCCAGGGATGCTTATACTGTGGGCATTCCTGGTTCTTGCTGGTCAATCAGTCTTTGCCCAGTCCCAAGAATTTTATTTAAGTGCGATTCAGGTTTTCCTCTCGCCCCGTCAGCGAACCACACTATTGACGATCAACAATACGGGAAGTGGTGCCATTGATTTTGAAATTAGTGCCGAGAAGTGGCAACAAACTGAGAATGGCATTGATCAACTATCCCCAGCGGATGGTGAGATCGTTGTTTTCCCCCTCATTTTGAATGTTCCACCCGGAGAAAGTCGTAATATCCGCATTGGTACGCGCCAACCTCCTAGTACGGTTGAGGGAACCTATCGATTGCTGGTCGCCGAGTTACCTGCCGCCGACATCCCGGAAACCCAAGCTACCGGGCCGCAACTGCGAATTATTAAACGCATGAGTTTACCCGTCTTTATTGAACCCCTTAATCCCATTGCCACGGCTGAGATTGTTAATACAAACATTCAAAATGGACAGCTAGGCTTCACGATCCGGAATACTGGCAATGTTCATATTCAGACCCTCAGTATTGCTTTGACCGGGCAAACGGCCGATGGGGAAATGTATTTTGAAAGGAACCTAGACTCAGTTTATGTCCTGGCAGAACGGGAGCGATCGTTTTCCCAGGTAGACCTCCCCCAAGCAGGCTGTGCCCAAGTCAGGCAAGTCACAATTCGTCTTGGCAGCCGCCGCCATCCCCTTTCGACCCAACTTCCCACACCCAATGGTATTTGTCGCTAGTCTTGAGAGTCAACCATCAACTAGAGTCCTCAATAAATGCGTCGCGACTCAATCTTTTATAAACTCTTTCAACAATTCCCAAACCTTCTTTTTCAACTCCTAGACCCACACCCTGAACACACAGCGGAGTATCAATTTGCTTCCGTTGAAATCAAAGAAACCAGCTTCACCATTGATGGCGTTTTTATTCCTCCTGAAAATCAATCCCCTGCGATCGTTTACTTTTGTGAGGTGCAATTTCAAAAAGACGAAACCCTCTATGAGCGTCTCTTTTGTGAGTCTTTGCTGTACTTCTATCGCCATCGCCCTCGATTTTCAGATTGGCAAGCGGTAATTATCTATCCCTCTCGCAAAACCGAACAGAGTGGCTATACCCCCTACGCAGATTTGGTGAATAGCTCCCGTGTTCACCGCATTTATCTTGATGAACTGCCCCACCCGGATCAACTCCCCCTAGCCCTAGCTCTCATGCGCTTAACCATTGTGGATACAGACCATGTGCCGGCGATCGCTCGGCAGATCCTTGGGCGAAGTCACCAGGAACCGGAACCCAGCCAAAAAGCGATAATAGACTTACTCACCACAATCCTCGTGTATAAATTCACCCATTTAAGTCGTCAGGAGATTAACCAAATGTTAGGACTCACGACAACCGCGCTCAAAAATACCCGTTTTTACCAAGAAGCCAAAGAAGAAGGGCGGGAAGAAGGAGAACTCATTGGTGAGCGCACCCTTATTTTTCGCCAACTCCACCGTCGCCTAGGAATCATCCCGACGGATCTGCACAACCAAATTGAGTCCCTTGCGATTCCCCAACTTGAAAATCTGGGTGATGCCCTCCTTGACTTCACCACCCTAGAAGACCTAAAAATCTGGCTAGAAAACCAAGATGGCTTAGGCTGATCGATGGATAGGTTAGTTTTTCTCAACAAATAAAATTCCAGATTAGTCATGATCTGTAACGATTTGTAAACTATAATAGAGGTTATTTTAATCGGTGGCCCAAGCCATCTTAAAGTTACCTAGAAGAGGTTAGGTCAATTCATGCGCGTTGCCATTGCTGGAGGGGGTCTAGCAGGTTTAGCCTGTGCCAAATATTTAGTGGATGCTGGCCATCAGCCCCTTCTGTTTGAACGGTCGGATGTTTTAGGGGGCTTAGTGGCGGCCCGAAAGGATGCCGATGGTGACTGGGTGGAAACGGGACTCCATGCTTTTTTTGGAGCTTACCCCAATATGCTGCAATTATTGGATGAGCTAAATATTAGCGATCGCCTCCAATGGAAACGCCACGCCCTGATTTTCAATCAGCCAGAGAAACCTGGGGTTCTATCATGGTTTGATGTCCCGGATATCCCTGCCCCCCTTAACGTTATTCTTTCCATCTTGCGAAATAACGACATGCTCACCTGGGAGCAAAAAATCCGTTTTGCCCTAGGACTTTGGCCGGCCATTCTCAGGGGTCAAAAATACGTTGAAGCAATGGATAAGTATAGCCTCCTTGAATGGTTAGAGCTTCAAGGGATTGATGCGCGGGTTAACTCCGATATTTTTATTGCCGCATCTAAGGCTCTTACCTTTATTAATCCCGATGAAGTATCGGCAACAATTCCCCTAACCGCCATGAATCGATTTTTGCGGGAACGCTACGGCTCAAAAATTGCTTTCCTAGATGGTTCCCCCCCAGAGCGATTATGTCAGCCCATTGTGGACTATGTGAACGAGCGGGGTGGTTCTGTGCAAACCCAATCGTCCCTAAAGGAGATTTTGCTCAATATCGATGGCACCGTCAAAGGGTTCCTCATGACAGGGTGTAATGGCGAACCAAGCTATACTGTCGAAGCTGATGCCTATGTCTGTGCCCTCTCCGTCGATGCCTTTAAGTTATTACGGCCTGAGGGCTGGCAGGATTTACCCTTTTTCCAGCAGCTTGATGAACTGGAAGGGGTGCCAGTGATCAATGTCCAAATTTGGTTCGATTGCAAGTTGCCGACGGTAGATCATTTACTCTTTTCCCGTTCCGATCTGTTGAGTGTCTATGCGGATATGAGTGAAACCTGTCAGGAATACCATGACCCCGATCGATCCATGCTGGAGTTGGTCTTAGCCCCAGCTCAGGACTGGATTGGCCGCAGTGACTCTGACATAATTGAGGCGACAATGGCAGAATTGGCCAAGCTATTCCCCGCTCATCTCCCCGAACCCGTTAAAGTACGAAAAACTGCGGTTGTCAAAACACCGCGATCGGTCTACAAGGCAACTCCAGGACGGCAGGCCTTTCGCCCCGATCAACGCACCCCCATCTCAAACTTTTTTCTATCGGGTAGCTATACAATGCAACCCTATTTGGGGAGTATGGAAGGGGCGGTACTTTCTGGTAAGCTGACAGCGCAGGCGATCGCCGCCCACTCCTCTGCCATCCCCCCTATGCCCTCTACTCAGACTGTCGCCAATGCTGCAACTGCCTAGAGCCGAGTACTTACCTCCCCTAGTCTCCCTAGAGGAAGCCTACGAACTTTGTCGGCAGGTCACGGCTAACTATGCCAAAACATTTTATCTAGGCACGCTCCTGATGCCCCCGGTGAAGCGACGGGCCATCTGGGCCATTTATGTGTGGTGTCGTCGTACCGATGAATTGGTAGATGGCCCCCAGGCAGCCCTGACTACGCCAGAAACCCTAGATGCCTGGGAGCAGCGTTTAGAGGCGATTTTTGCGGGTCGCCCTCAGGATGCCATGGACATGGCCCTAGTCGATACCCTGGAACAATTTCCCGTAGATATTCAACCCTTTCGGGATATGATTGCCGGTCAGCGCATGGATCTCTATCGGAGTCGCTACGAAACTTTTGCAGAGCTAAATCTTTACTGTTATCGAGTGGCAGGCACGGTCGGCCTGATGTCCTTAGCTGTCATGGGGGCCGAACCTTTTAGCGATCGCCTTCGTTCTCCCTGGGTCGATCCCTATGTTGCCCAAGGGAGTTTAGCAGATCAAGCTGTTGCCCTAGGCGTGGCCAACCAACTCACCAATATTTTGCGAGATGTGGGAGAAGATACACGGCGGGGTCGGATTTATTTACCCTTAGAAGACTTAGAGGCGTTTGGTTACTCCGAGGATGAACTCCTACGGGGTGTGATCAACGATCGCTGGCGCGAGTTAATGAAATTCCAGATTGAACGGGCCCGGCAATTCTATGTACAAGCTGAAGTGGGGGTGGCCTATTTACAGCGGAATGCCCGTTGGCCCGTCTGGTCGGCCCTAATGCTTTATCGAGAAATCCTAGAGGTGATTGAACATAACCACTATGACGTGTTTAATAAACGGGCTTATGTGTCTAATTTTAAGAAGGGTCTGTTGTTACCTTTATCTTGGGGTAAATCCCTATAATCACTATAAAATGTAAGTATGGGAAATCATTAGGTTTACAATAACCTTCTGGGTGACTAGCTCAATGGTAGAGCAGCGGACTCTTAATCCGGTGGTTCAGGGTTCGAGCCCCTGGTCACCCATCCCACGAAAAATCAAGCTTTGACCCCAGTTTGACAAAAGAGGGATAGCTTGTATTTCAGACTGTTGGGGATTTTCCGATTATGCCCTAGAACTTTATGCCTATATTCTCAAGAATTTTCCTGAGAGTTCTTTCGTTCAATTGGGAATGAAGCAAGCAGTTATAGATTCCCTTTTAGCAATTCCAGATGTTACCAAAATGGATATTGAATCTCTATCAATCTTAAAAGATATTTAAGACTGTTAAAATAAAATTGATTTCAATATCAATATTTATGATTAACGCTGGCGATGCTGTTCCAGTAGGGCTTGGGCGCGGGGTTTATAAAGCAGGTAAAACAGGGACTCAATATAACGCATCATGTCTTCACGGTTTTCGTGGGATACATAATTCCAAAAGCCGTAGATTTTTGCCAGGGAAAGGAGTCGCGTTGTATGAATTTTCCAGGTGTAGGTACTGTAGACCCGCTCAATGGCCGCCTGGGAAATTTTCTGCCAGTAGTTTGCATCTTGCTGGCATTGATCAAAAAATGTGATGACGATTTGAGCCACTTCTTCCGGCAGCGTCGGGTTAATATAAAAACCATTGGTTTTGTCTTGGATGATTTCTAAGGGCCCGCCAAAACGAGTGGCAAAGGTGGGCAGTCCACTCACCATGGCTTCCAAAATGGTTAAACCAAAGGCTTCAAATAGGGCCGGTTGCACAAAAACTCCGCGGCGATCGCCAATAATGCGATAAATTTCCCCAGAATCTGTTTTAGCAAGACGTACCCCTAACCAACGCACCTTACCGTGCAAATCGTACTCATGAATAATTTGATAGAGCTTTTCAATTTCACTGATTTCTTCGTGATCCGTGGAATCCTCTGTTCGCAGTTTACCCGCCACTAGGATTAAATTGCACCGCTCCTGTAAATCCTTACTTTGACCATAGGCCTGGGCTAATCCCGTTAGATTTTTAATCCGATCGAGGCGGGCCATGGAGAAGAGGGGCGGCTTACTAGTATCCTCTAGGTGGCCATAAACCTGGGCCGGATCCTCTAGGGTAAACAGTAATTCCTCTAGGCGTTGGCGATCGCCTTCAAGTCGCTCATCTTTGTTGTAGTAAGGGAAGTAAATACTTTCATTCACCCCCGGTGGCACCACATTAAACTTCGGGCTAAATAGCTCAATCCCACTCACCACATGGTACAGATCCGGCATCGTAAAGGACTTATAGGATTCATACTGGCCAATACTATCGGGGGTACCGACAATTTCTTGGTAGGTGCTGCTAATAATAAAACTCGCAGCATTCATGGCAATCAAATCTGCCGTAAATTGCAGGGAAAAATGGTACTGGTGCTCAATATCCTGCCAATACAGGTTACTAAACAGGTATTTTGACTTCTCCAGGGCATGGGCAATATTGCATTGGGTCACCTTCATCCGCCGGGCCAGCAAAAAAGCCACCAAGTTGCCATCGGAATAGTTCCCAATGATTAAATCAGGCACATGGCCAAATTCCGCCCGCAGTTCCCGTTCAGCATCAATGGCAAAGGTTTCCAGGTAGGGCCAAATTTCAAACCGGGAAATCCAATTTTCCGTAATCGTTGGATTAATATCCCGAAAGGGAACCCGTAAAATCCAGCTATCCGTCGTACCATAAATTTTTTCGAGGCGTTGGTGACACAGGGTTCCATCGGCATTGGGAATCAAGCGAGTGAGGACAATCACTTTGGGATGCACCGCTAAGGAATCCAACCCTGCCAAAATCAACTCATCCCGCAGTTGTTGCTCCAGACTCTTCACCTGATCCAGGATATAGACCACCTGCCCCCCCGTATCGGGACGACCCAGAACCCCCTCTTGGCCAAACCAACCGTGGGGAGAGACTAGGACAACCCGAAAAATCATCGGGATGCGGGAGACAAAGGCCTCCAATACCTGATGGTCGGGGGAGTCAATGAGTTGATCCAGCATTTCCAGGGTTTCGCGGACGCGATCGGCGGTATTTCCCCAGCCTGCTTCAAAGCCTAAGGCCTGAAGATCAAAACGAAAATCAGGATAGGGTTCATCCTTGGGGCGATCGCTGACAAAGGTGAGGGCCTGCTTCACCCGATCCGAGAGTTGGCGTTGGGTTTGGATCCGCTCATTAATCAGGAGTTGATAGCCGTTATAGCGATGCAAACGCAGAAAATCAAAAAGCTCTTCCTGCCACTGACGCGGATCTTGAAATAATTTACTGGACAGGTAGCGATTCAGGTAGGCAACCCCCTTGCCAATATTTTTAGAATCCCGGATGGCGGGGGAGTAATCATAAAAGGGATCCATGTCAATTTCAAAGACATCCCCCTCATTGGGGTGGTAGCGATTGACCAGGCGATCTCGCAGATCCAATAGATCCGAGACCGACATGGGCACAATCGTCATGTCTTCCAGGAGCCGATAGGCCTCTTCGTGGGCAATGCGGGGCCGAATTACTAGGCAAAGACTTTCCTTGTCAACAATAATTTCCTGGATACAGGAAACCAGTTTACCGAGATGGGATTGGCGAATAAATTGCTCAGAGATGTCATGGGTCTGACAATAGTCATTAAAGACCGTCAGGATTTCATTGCGGAGAAGATACTGTTTTTCGGAGGTACGCAACTGGCTAGCAAACTGACGGAGATTCGTGCGCTCAGAACTGTTTAAGACCGCTTCAATAAGCTGAGATGACATTGTAGAAAAAAATCCTATGGAACATCAGGGTGATTTTATTCATAGCATGGGGAGACAGACCCAGGAATTTCCAATGACCCGAAAACCCGTATCGTACTATGATAATTGAATGAGGTTTAATTTTTTGCTAAAAGTTATCCCTTGACGTAGCTCATCTCTCCTTCTTCGTTTCAACAATCCTCACTTGAACAAATAGGCCTATGTCTGCAACTATCATTTCTGCCACCCCAGGTATGGATGCGATTAAGCACGGACTACCCGTAACCATTATTACTGGGTTCTTGGGTAGCGGCAAAACCACCCTCCTCAACCATATCCTCACGAATCAAGAGGGGGTCAAGACCGCCGTATTGGTGAACGAGTTTGGCGAAATTGGCATTGATAATGAGCTATTGGTGACCTCCGATGATGACATGGTGGAACTCAACAATGGCTGTGTCTGTTGCACGATTAATAATGATTTGGTGAATGCCGTTTTTCGCGTTCTTGAACGGCCCGATAAAATTGATTATCTAGTGGTGGAAACGACCGGATTGGCGGATCCTCTCCCCGTAGCCCTCACCTTTTTAGGAACAGAATTACGGGATTTGACCCGCCTCGACTCCATTGTCACCGTCGTTGATGCCGAAAATTTTAGCCTAGACCTTTTTAATAGTGCTGCGGCCCAAAGCCAGATTGCCTACGGGGATATTATTTTGCTCAATAAGAGCGACTTAGTCAGCGATCGCCGCCTCGGAGAATTAGAGCAACGAATTAGGGAAACCCGTGAAGGGGCGCGGATCATTCGTACCGTCAACTCCCAAGTGCCCCTGCCATTGATCTTAAGTGTGGGCTTTTTCGAGAGCGATCGCTATTTTCAGCCCCAGGAGCATAGCCACAATTCCCCCAAGCATGAACACAACCATGGGCATGATCACCATGGGCATCATGATCATGACGATCACGATCACCATCATCACTCCAATCACCTAGAAAACGATGGCTTTAATTCCGTCTCCTTCCAAAGCGATCGCCCCTTTAATATTCGCAAATTTCAAAACTTTCTCGATCACCAATTACCGGAAGCTGTCTTTCGAGCCAAGGGCATTCTTTGGTTTACGGAAAGCCCCCGTCGCCATGTTTTTCACCTCAGTGGTAAACGCTTCAGTCTGGATGATGAAGATTGGAAAGGTGTGCCAAAAAATCAACTGGTCTTAATCGGCCAAGGTCTGGACGAAACAACCCTACTTTCCCAGATAAACGCTTGCCTGGAGGGAGAATCTTGACCTAGTTAATGATACAAAACGCTATTTGATTCAGATTTTGCAGCATATCGGAGGCCCCGTGAATGTCAAGGCATAGGCTTGTTTACCCTAGCGTATGCTTCCTTAGACATTTTTGATCGGCGGAAGGGACACATGGTACAGTTTCACATTCAACCAGATAGCGAAATTCCCGCTTCTACCCAGTTATTTAATCAAATTAGTTTTGCGATCGCTGCCCGCCAATTTCCCCCCGGTTATCGCCTACCCAGTACACGCCAATTGGCCATGCAAACGGGCCTCCACCGCAATACCATTAGTAAGGTTTATGAGCGACTAGAATCGGCGGGTCTAGTCATTCCCCAAGTGGGTTCCGGTATCTATGTCCGTGCCCTGGGCCAAGAAGAAAGTCGGCCGCGCCAACGACGTTCGGCGGTTGTTCCCGTCCATCGGGTCGTCCAGGATGGTCTAGATACCCTCTTGGGCATGGGCTACTCCCTGGGTCAAATTCGTGAACTCTTTTTAGCGGAAATTGATGCCCGTCAAAAAGCAGGGGTGCGGATCCTCGTCACCGTTCCCCGCCACGATCAAGGGGCCGGCGAATTAATTGTCCAGGAACTCCAGCAACTATTGCCCATTCCCGTAGAGCTGGTCTTTTTAGAAGAACTGGATACAATTCTCCAGCCGGATAGTGCGGCCACCCTGGTCACTGTCCGCTATTTTGCCAGCATGACGGAGGCGATTACCCGGGATAAGGGGGTGCGTCTGTTCTTTATTGATATTTATAGCTATCAACGGGAATTAGACGTGGTGCGCCAACTACCCAAGGGATCCTGCCTAGGCTTAGTGAGTCTTAGTTCTGGAACCCTGGGGGTAGCCGAGGTGATGATCCACAGTCTGCGGGGAGAGGATCTGCTCTTGGTCACGGCCCAGGTCAACGATGCCTATAAGCTCAATGCCCTAGTTCACCGCTCCCATACGATTATTAGCGATCGCGCCAGTGCGGAACGGGTGAAGGAGGCGATCGCCGCCGCCCGGGAAGATTTAATTCGGATTCCGCGTTTAATCTGTTGTGAAAGCTATATTGATAGTAACTCTGTGGATCTGCTCAAGCGGGAGTTGGGGCTAACAGAGGACCCTATTCAGGCAAAAAGTGTTGAGGTAAAGGCTTCATGAACCATTGGCGGCAACTGTTTTCCCGACTTGGCCTAGCGGTTTTAGCCATCGTCAGTGTTAGCAGTTGTAATGGGGATGCCCCCCCCGCCCCCGAAGGAGAAGGGCCCGCCATCATCGCTGGGGGAGAACGCCTCCAACTCCTCCGCGATCGCGGCCAACTGTTGTGCGGTGTCAGTGGCGAGTTGCCCGGATTTAGCTTTGTGGACAGCAATGGCAACTATGCGGGCATGGATGTGGATATTTGCCGGGCCGTTGCCGCTGCCGTCTTTGATGACCCCAATGCGGTGGAATATCGCAATCTCAATGCCAAGGAACGCTTCTTAGCCCTGCAAACCGGGGAAGTGGATATCCTCAGTCGCAATACCACCAACACCATGAGTCGTTCCACCAGCTTGGGGCTACGCTTTGCCCCCGTGGTTTTCTACGATGGTCAAGCGGTGATGGTCAAGCGGGACAGTGGCATCCAGGCGATCACCGACCTCAAGGATAAGTCCATCTGTATGCAAACCGGAACCACCACGGAGCAAAACTTCACAGATCAGATGCGGAAACTCAATTTGACCTTTACCCCCGTCATTTTTGAGGATGTGAATACCGTCTTTGCCGCCTACGCTGAGGGCCGTTGTGATGCCATCACCTCCGATCGCTCCCAACTGGTTTCCCGGCAGCAAGTCTTACCGGATCCTGCCAATCACGAGATTTTGGATCAAGTTCTCTCCAAGGAACCCCTCGCCCCTGCGGTAACAATTAATGACCCAACCTGGGGGAATCTCGTTGAATGGGTGATCTATGCCCTGATCAATGCCGAAGAATTGGGTATCACCCAGGCCAATGTCAATGAACAACGCCAGAGTCAGGATCCAACCATTCGCCGTTTTTTGGGGAGCGAAGGGGAACTCGGTCAGACCATCGGCCTCACCAATGATTTTGTGGTCAGAACCATTAAGCACGTCGGCAACTACGGCGAAATCTACGATCGCAATCTCGGTGAAGATACACCCCTCAAACTAGAGCGCGGTCAAAATAACCTCTGGACCCAAGGGGGATTGCTCTATTCGCCGCCATTCCGCTAAATTTCCTTGGATGGGTTGGCACTCTATAATAAAAATTAAAATAAATTAAAGTTGAAGTTGATGTTCAAAAGATTGACGTTCAAAAAGTTAACGTTCAAATTTTGAGCAATTCAAATTTTCAGCGAATCGATAGCTTCCGGCTCAAGGGGTTTCCATGGCAACCGACTCTAACACTAACACCTATACCACTGATGACGTTCAGCAAATCCTGAATCGGGCGATCGCCCAGCAATCCTATGCCAGCGAATTTTCCTGGCAAGACCTCCTGGATATTGGAGCCGAACTGGGCCTCACCCCAACGGATCTTCGTCAAGCAGAGCAGGATATCCAGGTTGAACAGGCCCTCACGCTGGAGCGAGAAAAGTTCGATCGCTTCCGCCAGAGACAGCTCTATGGCAAGGGGGGGCGTTATAGCATTATTGCCGCCGTCCTGATTGGGATTAATAGCCTGACCGGGTTTGGTGTCCCCTGGGCCATTTATATCAGTTTAATTCTTGCCCTCAAGCTGGGTCTAAGTGCCTGGCACATCTATCAACCCAAAGGGGAAGACTACGAGCGGGCCTTCCATCGCTGGTATCGTAACCATCAGGTGCGGGGTTGGCTAAGTTCCTGGACCCATCGACTGCTACAGCGCACCCTACCCCAATAGACTCCAGCGGCAGGACGTTAAACGCTAGACTAGGAACTATAACTGTAGACTGGCAGAGCAATGCGGTTGAGGACATCGATAATAGACGGGACAAAATTGTACCGAATACCCGGCCACGGGAAACACCACCATTGGCCCCAACGCCTAAGTCAACTCGCCCTCATCCTTGGGTTGTGCTTCGCTCCCCTATCCCCTGGTTTAGCCCAGTCGGGAAGTGATGCTAACGAGACGGTTGTTTCCTATAGCGAATTCTTGCAGGATTTACAGGATAAGAAGGTTACGAAAGTTGATCTCTACCAGGAGCAGCGGTTAGCAAAATTTCGCCTAGAAGGACAAAGTGAAAGCGATCCGCCCAAAGAAGTCTATCTCTTCGATCGCAATCCCGAACTCGTTGAATACCTGCGGCGCAGTGGCGTGAGTTTTACCGTTGTACCGGCGGGCAATGATCGAGCCGTTGTCGGCCTGATCTCTAACCTGATGCTGGGCTTTTTCATCCTGTTCATATTTTTAATGATTATTCGCCGCACCAGCAGTGGATCCGGTGGCCCCGGCCAAATTCTCAATTTTGGTAAGTCGCGGGCCCGGTTTCAAATCGAGGCGGAAACAGGAGTCACCTTTGGCGATGTGGCCGGCATTGAAGAAGCCAAGGAAGAGCTCCAAGAAGTCGTCACCTTCCTGAAAAATGCCGAAAAGTTTACGGCGGTAGGGGCGCGCATTCCCAAGGGAGTCTTGCTCATTGGCCCCCCTGGAACGGGTAAAACCCTCCTGGCCAAGGCGATCGCCGGCGAAGCTGGAGTCCCCTTCTTTTCCATCTCCGGTTCCGAGTTTGTGGAAATGTTTGTGGGGGTGGGGGCCTCGCGGGTGCGGGATCTCTTCAAAAAAGCAAAGGAAAGTGCCCCCTGCCTCGTCTTCATTGATGAAATTGACGCGGTGGGTCGGCAACGGGGTGCCGGCATTGGCGGTGGCAATGATGAACGGGAGCAAACCCTTAACCAACTACTGACGGAAATGGATGGCTTTGAGGGCAATACGGGCATTATTGTCATTGCGGCTACAAACCGGCCCGATGTATTGGATTCAGCCCTATTACGGCCAGGTCGGTTCGATCGCCAGATTACGGTGGACTTACCCTCCTATAAGGGTCGCCGCCAAATTTTAGATGTCCATGCCCGGGATAAAAAAGTCGCTGACGACGTTTCCCTGGACACCATTGCCCGTCGCACCCCTGGTTTTTCCGGTGCAGAACTGGCCAACCTCCTCAATGAAGCGGCCATTCTCACGGCGCGGCGGCACAAAAAGGCCATTACCACCCTGGAAATTGACGATGCCATCGATCGCGTCACCATTGGCTTGACCTTGACCCCCCTCCTGGACAGTAAGAAAAAATGGCTGATTGCCTACCATGAAGTGGGCCATGCCCTGTTAATGACCCTCCTGAAAAACAGCGATCCCCTCAACAAAGTGACGATTATTCCCCGCTCCGGTGGGGTGGGTGGTTTTGCCCAACAGGTATTTGATGAAGATCGGGTCGATAGCGGTCTCTATACCCGCGCCTGGCTCTTGGATCAAATCACGATTCTCTTAGGGGGGCGATCTGCGGAGGTAGAAGTTTTTGGGGATGCGGAAGTCACCATTGGTGCCAGTAGTGATCTGCGGGCCGTGGCCAACCTGGCTCGGGAAATGGTTACGCGCTATGGCATGTCCGATCTGGGCCATCTGGCCCTAGAAACCCCTGGCAATGAGGTCTTTTTAGGTCGGGATCTAATGCCGCGATCGGAATACTCCGAAGAGGTGGCAGTGCAGATCGATCGCCAAGTCCGCCAAATTGTTAGTCATTGCTATGACATTGCCCGCAAACTAATCCGTGATCATCGCCTACTCATGGACAAACTCGTTGATGTTCTCCTGGAGCAGGAAACCATTGAAGGGGATCAATTCCGGGAATTGGTACGCCAATACAGTGATCTGCCTGTGAAGGAACCCTCCTGGCATTCTCCGCCCGTTCCTACCCCCGCCCCCGTTGCCTATGATCTTTCCCATGGCCCTATCGCAGAATAGATCGCTGAATAGTCTGGCCCTCGGGGAAACGGCCATTGTCACCACCATTGACGGAGATAGGGCTTGGCAGCGGCGACTGGCGGCCCTAGGCATTGTGACCGGCCAAAAGATTAAACTGACGGGGCGGGCTAGTTTAGGGCAAACCTTAGCCCTGCGGGTGGGTCGGGTGACCGATGTGGCCCTACGTCCCCAGGATGCTGCCCACATTCTCGTTAACCCTATCACCCCGTTAGGAATAGAAGAACGAGTCGAAACCTGACCCTAGTAACCTTGGCTTTGCCATTCCCAAGAAAGGCACAAAAATTAACCTATCGTAGACGTAACCAATGCAAACCATCCAAAAAATTCAAACCCTTCAAGGTCGGGGACTTCCCCTGCGGGGCAACGATATTGACACCGATCGCATTATTCCGGCCCGGTATCTCCGCTGTGTCACCTTTGATGGCTTGGGAGATCATGTTTTTGCCGACGATCGCCATCAGGGCAATCATCCCTTTGATCAACCCCAGTACCAGGGAGCTAGAATCTTAGTGGTGAATGGGAATTTTGGCTGTGGCTCCAGTCGCGAACATGCTCCCCAGGCGATCGCCCGTTGGGGGATTCAAGCTATTTTGGGAGAGAGTTTTGCCGAAATTTTCCTGGGAAACTGTGTGGCCATGGGGATTCCCTGTTTGACGGGTGAGCCAGAGGCGATCGCGGCCTTGCAAACCACCCTAGAAACGGATCCCACCACTGAGATCATCGTTAATCTAGAGACCTTGACCGCCACCACTCCCCAGCAAACCCTTGCCCTGACGATGGCCGATGGGATCCGGCAAATGCTCATCAGTGGCCAATGGGATGCCTGCGGCCAACTCCTGGCCAATCAGACCGCCATTCAAACCACTGCGGCCACCCTCCCCTATATTGCTTGGTCCACAGCTCAGGTCTAGGATGAAGATTAAGAAAATCTATTCTTTGTCTGGCATGATGCCTTCAGATAAAGTTAGGCTGGTAACCTGTGATGGATGGTCTGGGGTATAGGTATATAACGTGTATTTAACCTGTTCAATCCCGTGGAAGGAAGCCGATATAGGAATCTATGGTGTACATTTGGCCATAGTTCAGCCTGTTGGCCAATGGTTGTTCATCTCCCCAAATAATCATCGCTATATTTCGTAGAGTCTGTCCCCATGTCCACCCTTGTCATTGTTGAATCACCCACCAAAGCCCGCACGATTCGTAAATTTTTGCCCTCGGATTATCGCGTCGAAGCCTCCATGGGCCATGTTCGGGATTTACCCCGCAGTGCCGCCGATATTCCCGCCAGCTACAAAGGGCAGGATTGGGCTAATTTGGGGGTGAATGTGGCCAATGGGTTTGAACCTCTTTATATTGTCCCTAAAGATAAACAAAAGGTCGTTAAGGAACTGAAGGAAGCCCTGCGTCAAGCGGACGAATTGCTGCTGGCCACGGATGAAGATCGGGAAGGGGAAAGTATTAGCTGGCACTTGCTCCAGTTACTAAACCCGAAAATTCCGGTGCGGCGGATGGTGTTCCATGAAATCACCAATGAGGCCATTCAAGCGGCCCTCACCAACTGTCGGCAGGTAAATCAACAACTGGTGCGGGCCCAGGAAACCCGGCGTATTTTGGATCGCCTCGTCGGCTATACCCTCTCTCCCCTGCTGTGGCGGAAAATTGCGCCCCACCTTTCTGCCGGGCGGGTACAGTCGGTGGCGGTACGATTGTTAGTGCAACGGGAGCGGGAACGGTTAGCGTTCCATAAGGGTCAGTTCTGGGATTTGAAGGCCACTTTAGATAAAGAAACGGTTCTTTTTCCAGCCCGCTTGGTGAGTGTGGCAGGGCAGCGGGTGGCCACGGGCAGTGATTTTGATGCCACCACGGGGCAAATTCGTTCCGGGCGATCGGTCTTGCTGTTAACGGAAGCCACGGCGACGGATCTGCGGAATCGCCTTGAGCAGGAAACCTGGACTGTTGCTGATCTAGAGGAGCGGCAGCAAAGCCGGAAAGCGGCCCCGCCCTTCACCACCTCCACACTGCAACAGGAGGCAAACCGGAAACTCCATCTCTCGGCCAAGGACACGATGCGCTTGGCCCAAAAGCTCTACGAAGAGGGCTATATCACCTATATGCGGACGGATTCGGTGCATTTATCGGATCAGGCGATCGCCGCAGCCCGCAGTTGTGTGGAAGCCAACTATGGTAAACCCTTTTTATCCCCCAAACCCAGACAGTTTACCACTAAGGCCAAGGGGGCCCAGGAGGCCCATGAAGCCATTCGTCCTGCGGGTAGTGAGTTCCGCATTCCCCAGGATACGGGTTTGGCCGGCCGGGAATTAGATCTCTATGATTTAATCTGGAAGCGTACCGTGGCCACCCAGATGGCCGATGCTCGCCTCACCTTAGTGAATGTACAGATCCAGGCGGCGGATGCCCTCTTTCGGGCCAGTGGTAAACGGATTGATTTTCCGGGGTTTTTCCGGGCCTATGTGGAAGGTTCCGATGATCCCGATGCGGCCCTAGAAAGTCAGGAGGTGATTTTACCCTACCTCCAACGGGGCGATCGCCTCGCCTGCCAAAATTTGGAAGCTCTCGGCCACGAAACCCAACCCCCCGCCCGCTATACCGAAGCCAGTTTAGTCAAAGCCCTAGAAAGTGAGGGTATTGGCCGACCCAGCACCTATGCCACGATTATCAGCACAATCCAGGATCGGGATTATGCAATGCGGCGTGGGAATGCCCTAGAGCCGACCTTTACGGCCTTTGCGGTGACGGGACTCCTAGAGAAAAACTTTCCCGATCTGGTAGATCCCGGCTTTACGGCTCGTATGGAGCAAACCTTAGATGATATTTCCACAGGAGGAGTGAAGTGGTTGCCCTACCTGGAGGAGTTTTATTTAGGGGCGCAGGGGCTAGAAACCCAGGTGAAGGAACGGGAAAAGACGATTGAATCTACGGAAGCCCGGGCCATTCATCTACCGGGTCTAGAGGGAGAGGTGGTCGTGGGTCGCTATGGCCCCTTCGTGGTGGTTCAAAATGGTGATGAGCCAGTGAAGGCCTCCCTACCCCAAGACTGTACACCGGGAACCCTCAATCCTGAACAAATTGAGCATCTGATTCGCCAAAAACTGGAGGGCCCGGATAAATTAGGCCTCCATCCCGATACCGGGGAGCCAATCTTTTTACTCACGGGTCGCTTTGGCCCCTACGTCCAATTAGGTGAAGCAACGACGGAGAATCCCAAGCCGAAACGGGCCTCCCTGCCCAAGGGGGTAAGTGCCGAAGAAGTGAATCTAGATCTGGCTGTCACGCTGCTCTCCCTACCCCGCACCCTAGGGGTACAGCCGGACACCGGTAAGCTGATTCAGGCCAATCAAGGTCGATTTGGCCCCTATGTTGTTCTGGATCCAGACGGTGAAAAGGAATATCGCTCCCTGAAGGCGGAGGATGATCTCTATACGATTAGTTTGGAGCGGGCCCTAGAACTACTTGCCCAGCCCAAGTCCAGCCGGGGGCGATCGAAAAAGCAAGCCCTACGGGTTTTGGGCAATCATCCCGAAGATGAGCAACCCATCCAAATCTTTGATGGCCCCTATGGCCCCTACGTCAATCATGGCAAAGTCAATGCCTCCCTGCCCGAGGGAACAACCGTAGAAAACATGACCTTGGAGCAGGCCCTACCCCTGTTGGCGGAAAAGGCTCCTAAGCGAAAAACAAGTCGTCAAACCAGTACCACGAAGAAAACCACGGCGAAAAAGTCCACAACTACCAAAAAAACAACCCGTAAAACCAGTTCCCGCAAAACCTCTTCCCCAAAGGATTCCACTAAAAAGACATGATGGAACCTCCCAGGCTGCATCTGCCATGAATCATTTGCCATGAATGCTGCCGCCCTTTTTCAGGCCGAAACCCATTTATTTACGATCGCCCGACCCCAACCCGATGCCCTGAAGATTATTTATGGTTTTCCCAATACCTACAGTGTGGGAATTACCAGCCTTGGCTATCAAGTGGTGTGGGCGATGTTGGCTCAGGACCCTGGCGTAGATGTGCGGCGACTATTTACGGATGTGCGGGAATCTTTACCCCGAAACCCAGACCTGCTGGGATTTTCCCTCTCCTGGGAGTTGGACTATGGCAATATTTTGACTCTACTGGAGCAATTAAAATTACCTCTCTGGGCCCGGGAGCGTCAAGGGGAGCATCCCTTGGTCTTTGGGGGTGGGCCAGTATTGACGGCTAATCCCGAACCCTATGCGGATTTTTTTGATGTGATTCTCCTAGGGGATGGGGAAGATCTACTTCAAAATTTCCTGGAGGCCTATCGCTCGGTACGGGGGACAGGTCGCCAAACCCAGTTGGATTCCTTAGCTCAAGTGCCCGGTCTCTATGTCCCCAGTTTGTATCAGGTTAGCTATCAGGAAAACACGGGGGCGATCGCCCGCATTGAGGCCATAAAACCAACAATCCCTGACCATATCATCAAGCAAACCTATCGGGGAAATACCCTAGCCACCTCAACCGTCGTCACTCCCCATGCGGCCTGGGAAAATATCTATATGGTGGAGGTGGTGCGCAGTTGTCCAGAAATGTGTCGCTTTTGTCTGGCAAGTTATCTGACCTTACCCTTTCGTAGTTCCAGTTTAGAGAGTTTAATCCCAGCGATCGCCCGTGGCCTAACCGTAACCCATCGGATTGGCCTATTGGGAGCCTCCGTCAGCCAACACCCTGAATTTGAGGCACTCCTCGATTACTTAGGCCAACCCCAATTTGCGGAAATGCGGCTGAGTTTAGCATCGGTACGCACCAATACTGTCACCCCCAAACTGACCACATTATTAACCCAGCGGGGAACCAAGTCACTGACGATCGCCATTGAAACCGGTTCAGAACGACTGCGCCAAGTCATTAATAAAAAATTAGATACTCAAGAAATTTTCCAAGCGGCAGCCAATGCCCGATCCGGCGGTCTTAAGGGCTTGAAATTCTATGGCATGGTGGGCATTCCTGGGGAAACCGATGGGGATGTCCAGGCTACGGTGGATCTATTTAGGGCCCTAAAAAAACAGGTTCCCGGTCTGCGCCTTACCCTGGGATGTAGTACCTTTGTGCCCAAGGCCCATACCCCTTTTCAATGGTTGGGGGTGAGGGCGATCGCTGAAAAACGGCTCAAATTTTTGAAAAAAGAATTGGGTCGCCTTGGGATTGATTTTCGACCCGAACCCTACGGTGATTCCCTGATTCAGGCCTTGCTGTCCCGGGGAGATCGTCGCCTAGGCCCTCTTCTTGAACGAGTCCGCTGTTATGGCCAGTCCCTTGGCAGTTATCGCCGCACCTTCAAAGAATTCAAGGGCAAACTGCCCACCATGGAGCATTATGTTCACTCCGATTGGCCGACTGGAGGCCAACTCCCCTGGGATCACCTGCAAGGGCCGTTATCCAATGCCACCCTAACTAAGCATTTAGAACTTGCCCAGGAAAACACCCATGATATATAGGCCTATTTCTTTGCTGATGGGAAAGTGCGCCTTCTGTGCATGGATGCTCATAGGGTCGTAGCTCTACCGAGCAAAGAAGGTCGTTGGATTTTTAGGGCCAGTGTTGTCGAGATAGCGTTTTCGATAATGGTCATATCGTGTGTCAATATCTAGGCCTCCGGAACCGAGATTCCCATCCCGTGACCAGTATTCCACCAGGGTATGACCCACGGCCCAGGCATCCTGCTCCAAGGGGGGGGGACAACGCAACAGCAGGGGCCAAATTCTGCCCAGATCTAGTTTGGGAGAGGCTAAACGATCGCTGAGGCTGGGGCGATCGCCCATGAGGGAAAAGAGTTCATAGGCCATCTGCATCTTACACAGCACCACGGGCGACTGTTCTAGGGGTAATTTTTCGGCGAGAAGCCAGGCCGCCGCAGGGGATCCCGTTAAGGCTGTGGATAAGAACTGCAATAGGGGGCCTTTGACCAAATCGGCAATTCCCTGGCCCGTTGCCATCAAGGCACTATAGCGATCGATGATCCGATAGGCTGCCGCAATTCGACCTTCGCGATCGCGGAGACAGCGGCCGAGACGGACTTGTTTGGCTGGATCAATCGTTGTAAACAGGGTTTGAATCAGGTCTAATTCCCCCCAAGGGGTTCGGTTTTGCTCTGTATCCCCAGTCACAATGGGTAAAATAATCGGATCAAAGGCTTGAAAACGTTCCTGGCGATAGGCGATCGCATCCCGAATCGACCGTTCCTTGGGCAGTTCACCCATTTCCCAATCGTAGGGGGGCGACCATTCCCGTAGGGGGCGAAGACGATCCACTTGACTCACTAAAATAATCACTGGCAAGTTGGCCGCCGTGGCTTGAACACGGGCCAAGACCTCTAAATCTGGCTCTAGGGCCGGGTCTAGAGCCGGCGTGACCAGGAGCAGGACATCACACTGGGGCAAAATCCGTTGCATTTGCTCCGGCAGGGCGGGGCCCTGAATTTGTTCATAGCCTGGGGTATCCCAGAGAATCATATCTTCGCCGGTTTCACTCTGCCAGCGATAGTCTTGAATCACGTCCGTACTGGGCAGGACATCCACCGCCGCTTGGGGGGTCTGAAAGAGGGTATTAATTAAACTACTTTTACCAGCTCCGGTACGGCCGACAATAAATAGATTGACGGGTTTGGCTTCCAACGATGCTAGGGGGCGGGCCTGTTCGAGGATTTCCCGTAGGGTTTGACTCTCCGAGGCATTCGGGGTCTTTTCCTCCAGGCTGGGGGGCTTTTTCTTGCGACCATAGAGGGCGATCGCCCGCAGCCCCAAGGCCTTTAAGATTTGCTCCCGCATAATTAGGCCCATGTTGGCAATGAGTTCCCGATTGGCCCGATTTTGGCTTTCCTGGGTCATGGTTTTGGTTGCCGCCACCGTTGGATTGGTGATCCACTGGGCCCAACTCCAGGCAATGAGTCCCCATCGGGCCGCTGGCGCGAGTTTTTGGGAGAGTTCATAGGCCCGTACCGCCTGGCCCACGGTCACTTGCCCCAATAATGGCGAGAGGGTTTGCATCCACCGATCCACATCGTCCACTGAATCGCGAATCAGGCCATAGGCCTGGGGGACATAGATCTGGAGGAGGGGCCGTTTCACATCGGGATAATAGACTTGGGCGATCGCCGTGACTAATTCCTGGGCCCGCTGCCAAAAGAGGGGCCAGTTCTCCCATGGCACAATATCCTGCCGCGCCGTTTCTAGGGATTGGCGCACCACCTCTAGGGCCCGTTGATCTAAACCAGTATTGGCGGCGGCATCGTTGACATTAGGGCTAGAGCCAGCCAGGGTAGCCCCATCCAAGAGAGTCTCACCCAGTTGTACCTGTGGTGCCTGTAACCAACGCAGGAGCAGCAACCGCCAGAGGAATAGCACTAGGACAATAATTGCCCAGACCCAATTTAAGCCCCAATCATGGATCTGGGAAAAGGCCGCTACTCCCAAAAAGCCAATGATACTGAGAATGGGCAGGCTTAAAACAATCCATTGCCAACGGGAGATCATGGCGAGTGACCCTCTAGTGACAATGGAGAGGAAAAGACATTATCTAACGAGCAATCCCCTAGTGGGTACTCACGCTCTCGGCAACCAAATTTTGCCATCCCAAATCCTCAAGGGCTTGATTTCGGCGCAGGGGACGAGTCACCAATTCCAAAATATCCCGGGCATTCCCAAATCCATGCATCTGGGCAAAGGTAAATTCCACCGACCACTTGGTACTGATCCCCCGGGCTTCTAGGGGATTTGCATGGGCCATACCGGTAATCACTAAATCGGGACGCAGTTCATTAATCCGCTGGAGTTGATTATAGTTATCCGGCTTTTCAATGATTTTTGGCAGGGGACTGTTCATCTCATGGCAGGTTTTGGTGAGCAGCTCTAATTCTGCGGCTTGATAGCGTTTATCCATGTAGGGGATGCCAATTTCTTGCACCGTCATGCCACAACGAATCAGGAAACGGGCCAAGGAAATCTCCAGGAGATTATCCCCCATAAAAAAGACGGATTTGCCACGGACTAAGGGTAAATAGTCCTCTAGGTTCTGCCAAATCTGGGCTTCCCGTTCCTCTAGACCCTGGGGTTCAATGCCCAAGACCGTACAGATCTTCTCGACCCAGGCCCGAGTACCATCGGGGCCAATGGGGAATGGGGCACCAATGAGCTTGCATTTCCGCCGCCGCATCAGCGTTGTGGCCGTTCGGCTCAGGAAGGGATTCACCCCCGCCACATAGTAGCCTTCTTCCAGAACCGGTAGTTCTGTATAGCGTTTTGCCGGCAACCAACCGGACACCTTAACCCCCTGTTTTTTCAGTTCTAGGGTGAGTTGGGTGACGACGGGATCGGGCAGGGAACCAAAGAGAACCAAGGGGGTGTGATTTTTATATTCTTCGGTTTCACCCGAAATATCTTCTTTTTTCTTGCCGAAGTTGAGGAGTTTTTGAATCGGGTTCCGTTCTTCTTCCTCTGATGCCACTACTTTCCGGGGGCAGCGATCGGCCATGGCCGCTAAGACCGTATCTTCCCCTTGGGTAAAGGCATAATCCAAGCCATTGGCCCGAGCAACGACAATGGGGATGCCAATTTCCGCTTCCAGTTTGGGGGCTAACCCTTCCAAGTCCATTTTGATAATTTCGGTGGTGCAGGTGCCAATCCAAACAATGACACTGGGGTTGCGATCGCGCTTGATTTGGTCACAGAGTCGTTTTAACTCGTTATAGTCATTGAGCTGGGCCGAAATATCCCCCTCTTCCAGTTCAGCCATGGCATAGCGGGGTTCGGCAAAGATCATTACGCCCATGGCATTTTGGAGGAAATAGCCACAGGTTTTCGTACCAATGACTAGGAAAAAGCTATCCTCAATTTTCTGATAGAGCCAGGCAACACAGCTAATCGGGCAAAAGGTATGATAATTTCCGGTTTCGCATTCAAAGTTGAGGGCTTGGGGTTCAGTTTGGGCGAGGCTCATGGGGCAGATCCTTATTTAGAACGCTAGTAAGACGAAGACTCAGTTCTGCGTTGGGCCGCTTCCTTGGCATTTTCGGCATGTTCTTCAGCACGATTACTGACGAAGGGTTTGGGGGGCAACAAACGCGATTCCGGGGTCAACAGGGGTGGGCTTTCTTGACGGGCGAGTTCATCGTCGGGATTAAAATTGAGGCCGAGGGCAGAAATGACGCGATCGGGATCATTACTCAATTCCACAATCACGGGTAGGGCATCAACTAAACGGGGTTCAAGAACACTTAATACGCCGAGAATAAAACTAGAGGTGGGACGACGCTGGCCGCGGTAGGTACTCCACAGGGCCAGGCGCACAATCCAATGACGATTTTCTTGGTAGTAGTCTAGCCATTTGGTTTTGACCGTATGGCGTAATTGTTCAGGATTCACGAAATACCTATGCAACTAAATGGGGTCAGTCCTGCATTTTAGTTGATCGTTGACGCTTCCCTCGTGCGGAACCCTACACCATCATTAAATCTGTTTCCGCTCTCACCGGGGCGGGTGCTGCATTCAGATAAAAGTCAGAGAGGAGGGAGAATAGGTCGCGATCGGGGGCATCCTTGGGCACGACACCTTCGGGTAAGGCGAGAACTTGGTCGGCAATATTCAGGTAGTAATCACAGACATACTCAAGGCTGGGGTCTGTTTCTGCCATCTCAAAGAGGGTTTTGCCCTTCACCCGTGAGACGCGAATATCTTCAATTAGGGGCAGGACTTCTAGGATCGGCATGGGCACGGCTTCGATGTATTTCTCAATCAAATCCCGCTTGCTGGTGCGATTGCCAATGAGACCGGCTAACCGCAGGGGATGGGTACGGGCTTTTTCGCGGACGGAGGCGGCAATCCGGTTGGCGGCAAACAGGGCATCAAAGCCATTGTCGGTGACAATCATGCAATAGTCGGCGTAGTTGAGGGGGGCGGCAAAACCACCACAGACCACATCTCCCAAGACATCAAAGAGGATGACATCGTATTCATCAAAGGCATTGAGTTCTTTGAGGAGCTTGACGGTTTCTCCTACCACATAGCCACCACAGCCAGCACCGGCGGGGGGGCCACCTGCTTCGACGCAATCCACACCGCCATAGCCCTTATAGATGACATCTTCGGGCCAGACATCTTCGTAGTGGTAGTCCTTTTCCTGAAGGGTATCAATGATCGTGGGAATGAGAAATCCGGTGAGGGTAAAGGTGCTGTCGTGTTTTGGGTCACAGCCAATTTGCAATACTTTTTTGCCCCGCCGTGCCAGAGCAACAGAGATATTGCAACTGGTGGTGGACTTACCAATTCCGCCTTTGCCGTAGACTGCCAGTTTCACAGTGAAAATCCTCGCTCTAGAAGTGACTCAAGCGTTAACTGAGTGACTCGGTGACCATATCTGCCATTATTAACGGGTTTCTACTGGCTTGGGGCGGGCAAATAAAAATATATTATTAAGATTAAATTTTCTGTGCGACTAAATTTTATTAATAGAGATAATTTTTAACTTTTAGTCTAACTGGTACATATATAAACTCTAAAAAAACTACTAGATTTATTTTATAGTCTTATTTTTATAAAGATAGTTACAAAACACAAAAATTACAAAAAAGTGATAAATAATCCATTTCAGCGATCGCCCCGCAAGTATCCATGGGTTTTCAGAAGAGATACCTTGCCTCTAGGGTGGATATTGGGGTGAATATTCTAGGTTGGGGATGGTCGGCCGGGATGGCTCCGAGTCCGGCTAGGCTGGTTTGTAAAAAATCATTAAATATAGGGGAAATATAGGGGTTTGTTGCACAAAAAAGACAAATAAAATCTGTAGGTACTATCTTCGTTGTTATTGGAAGGCTAAAATATAGGCAAGTTGCACAGTTACGCCAAGGGAAGAACAATGCGGGTTAATGTACTAGCTCAACTCAATGATCCGGGGTTGGTTGCGGGCCAGGGCGGTCAGCGGCAGGTATCCATTGCCCTAACGGCGAATCCCGAAGGGGTTGGAGATGGTGCCCCCCTTAATTTATGTCTAATTTTGGATCACAGTGGCTCCATGGCGGGTCAACCCCTAGAAACCGTGAAGCAGGCTGCAAAAACCCTGGTGGATCGTTTGGATGCCAGCGATCGCCTGTCGGTGGTTGCCTTTGACCATAAGGCAAAAACCCTGGTTCCCAATCAACTGGTGACGGATACCGCTGCCATTAAGGCTAAAATTTCTTCCTTAGAGGCCAATGGGGGGACGGCGATCGATTTGGGGATGAAATTAGGCATTGAGCAACTGGCGGAGGGTAAGAAAGGAACGATTTCCCAGGCCTTTTTATTAACAGATGGCGAAAATGAGCATGGGGATAACGATCGCTGTTTGTCCTTTGCCAAATTAGCGGCGAGTTACAATATCACCCTGAATAGTCTTGGGTTTGGCTATCACTGGAATCAGGATGTGCTAGAGCAAATTGCCGATGCCGGGGGTGGGCAACTAAGTTTTATTGAGTACCCAGAGCAGGCGGTGGTTGCCTTTACGGATTTACTCAAACGAGTTGAGTCCGTGGGTTTAACCAATGCCCATTTAGTGATGGAACTGGCTGATGGTGTCAAATTAGCGGACTATAAGCCCATTGCCCAGGTCGCGCCGGATACCATTGAGCTAGAGCATCAAGTAACCAATAACGGAACCTATAGTGTGCGGGTGGGGGATTTATTGGTGGATACCCCGCGCACCCTCCTAGTGAATCTCTATACCGATGCCCTGCCGGACGGGCCACAGGTTTTAGCCTATTTTCAGGTGTGCTACGATGACCCCGCCACCGGCAAAGTGGGCGTGGTTTCCGAACGGGTTCCCATTAGTATCCAAGTGAGTGCGGTTCACCAGCCCCAGGTAAATCCAGAGGTGCAAAAAAGCATTCTCACCCTGGCGAAATACCGGCAAACCCAAATTGCGGAAACGAAACTACAACAGGGCGATCGCACCGGGGCGGCTACCCTCCTCCAAAGTGCGGCCCAAACGGCCCGACAAATGGGAGATGAACAGGGGGCCACGGTTCTGCAAAAGTCAGCTACCCAACTCCAAAGTGGCAAAGATCTCAGTGAAGCCGATCGCAAAAAGACGCGGATGGTTTCTAAAACCATGTTGAGTGGGCCCACGTCTCAGTCACCGCCAACGCCCTAGCTTTCACACTCCTAGTTCTTGCGCCCCTAGCTCTCAGTGTCTTCGTTCTCAGCAATCAAATGATAACCATTAACCACGTAGCGATCGCGCCCCAAGTTTTTAGCTTTGTAGAGGGCATGATCGGCATCCTGAATACATTGGTCAAAATGAACGGAGAGATCAGGAAGACAGGTATGAATCCCGATACTGAGGGTGACAAATTCCGATACCGCTGATTGGGGATGGGGAATTTGTTGATCCGTAAGTAGGGCTTGGATACGTTCGGCCACAGTAATCGCTCCAGGGGAATCGGTGTGGCCTAAAATGACGGCAAATTCTTCGCCACCATAACGAGCAACTATATCCGTGGGCCGATGCACCGCACTCATTAGGGTTTGGGCAATGGTAATTAAGCAACTATCTCCCGCTTGGTGGCCGAGGGAGTCGTTATAGAGTTTGAAATAGTCAATATCAATCATCAGAAGACTGAGGGGATATTGCTCTCGACAGGCCCGTTCCCATTCTTGGAGAATACGGCTATCAAAGGCACGACGATTGTACACGCCGGTTAAGCCATCCACTAAACTCAGGTGTTCTAACTCGCGGTTGAGTTGCTGCATTTTTGCCTGGGCATCTTTCAGGAGGGTGATATTTTGAATTTGGACAATAAAGTAGAGGGGGCGATCGCCCTGATCTCGTACTAAAGCAATACTCAACATTCCCCAGATAATATGGCCTTGACAATGGATAAACCGTTTTTCAATGCTATAGGATGAAACTTCACCCGCCAAGAGTTGCTGTCGTTGGCCCCAATCGATCTCAATATCTTCGGGATGGGTAAACTCTGCAAAGGTCATGTTCATGAGTAGGGTGGCATCGTAGCCCAACAGGTTACAGAGGGCAGGATTAATTTCTAAAAAATTGCCATCTAAGGTGACAAGGGAATTACCTACGGGAGTAATACTAAAGTTTTGGCGAAATCGTTCTTCGCTTTCCCTGAGAACCTGTTGCATTTCGTACTTTTCGGTAATATCGCGGCCTTCGCAGAGGAGTCGTACCACCTCACCGGCTTCATTTTTAATGGGGCGAATGATGAAATCAATAATAGCTACCTGGCCTGAACCTTTATTTTCAACATCGTAACGAACAAGTTCCCCCTGGGCAGCCTGGGCGATCGCCTGCTGAAGTTGGCTTTGATTGTCCGGCGAGGTTTGCCACCAATAGGTTTCCCAGAAGGGTTTATTGATCACATCGGTTAGTTCAAGATTGGCAAATTCAAGGGCGGTAAGATTCACATCAATAACCGTACCATCGGTTTTTAGTAGGGCCGTAAATTGAAAGGCTTGATCAAAAAGGGCCCGCAGGGTGGCTTCTTTTTCCTGAAGGGTCTGCTGGATCAGTTTTTGCTCAGTAATATTAATAATCAGGCCACTAATACTAATGGGGCGATCATTCCTATCCTTTTTAACCCGACCTATATCCAAAAGCCAACGAGGAGTGCCATCGCAATGGATCATCCGATATTCACGCTTGAAGGGGGTACCAGTTTTGATCGAATGGTCGAGTTCGGTCATAACCCGATCGCGATCGTTGTCGTGAATTAATGCTGAATAGGCATCCAGATTTCTGGCAATGGAACCAGGTTCGTAGCCCAAGATAGCAAAATCAGAAATATCTGGCCAGCTCACCTCATTGGTGACTAAACTAATCTCCCACCAAAAGACATCCGTTGCTTCTAGGGCAAAACGTAACTTCTCTTCACTTTCTTGGAGGGCAATTTCTGCCACTTTGCGATCGCTAATATCTAAATTAATCCCACTCATACGGGTTGCTTTGCCGGTTGCATCCCGTTGCACGGTTCCGGTAGCCATCACCCAGCGCACCTGACCATCGGGGTGGAGAAAACGAAATTCCACCCTATAGGGGTGATTTTCTATCAGGGTTAAACGAATTTTCTCCGTCAGCCAATCCCGATCATCGGGGTGAACAAAGGAAAAAAATGTCTCTAGATTTTCTGGAAAACTACCGAAGGGGCGACCCACCATTTGGGCAAAATTAGCTGACCATTCAATGTCATTGGTGAGGATATTCCAATCCCACCAGTTCGTTGCCGTTGAGTCCAGGGCAAAACGCAATTGTTCTTCGCGGTGACGGAGGGACTGCTCAATGCGTTGTCGTTCCTGAATTTCCGCTTGCAGAGATTGGGTTCGCTGGAGAACCTTTTCTTGAATGATCTTTGTCATTTCCTTAAAGACGTGATCCAACTGGCGTAATTCGTCAATAAAGGGCAGGGGCGTCGGCTCAAGGGGTTCTCCGGCCGCCAGTTTCTGAGATTGTTTTTGGATGAGGCGAATCGGTCGCACAATTAATTTCACGAGTAATAGATTTAACAGCATCATCCCCCCAAAGACTGCTGCACAAATCAGTAGGGTAAAAACAAGATTCGCTCTAAGTTGATTTCTAAATTGAGCTTTGGGGACAATGGTAATAATCAACCAATCGATATTGGGCCGAAAGTAAAACCGTGCGATTTCAACGTAGTAGGGTTGACCCCCAATCTCCAAGGGTTGAACGACAGATTGCCCTGGCTTGGGCAGTGACTGACCGGAACTCTGGAAAAATCCTGGCAATAGGGTGGGTAGGGTGGCCACTACTGGATTGTCACTATCCTGTAAATAACGTCTCCGTAATGGGCGATCGCCACCGATGCCGCCTTCTTCCTCTAATTCTGCCTCTAAAATATAGGGTGATTCAGAAATGGAGGAACCAATCAATGCCCCATTGGTTTCTGTAACCAGAACGAGGCTATCATGCTCAAATTTTTCCTGCTCTAAAATCTGATTTAAGCGATTCAACGTGATACTAATGGCTACAAAACGGGAATTATTTGAGGATGATGAATTATCAAGGGATTGATAGGCCGTGATCATCACATCAGAATTTTTCCGATTCCTATAGGGCCGACTCCAGCTTGTCCCACTAGATGGGAAATGATTTGCATAGAATGGCCATTCCTGCAAGCTAAAGGATGAAACTGATCCTAGATTAGCAACTTCTTCTCCCTGCTGATCAATCTGAAATCGTTGGAGCACATTGGCTTGATTTGGATCTATACGCTGGACTTCAAACTGTTGCGGGTTTGTGGTTCGTCGTGTGATACGGAGAACGGCATCTGGCGGATTTACTACTCCGATGGCTTGAATATTTGCAAAGTTATCTAGTTCAGCTAAAAAAGTCTTTTTGAGAAGTTCAAAATTTAGATTATTGGCTAGATTATCATTAATAACAATAGAATGATTAATTTGATTAATTTTTTCAATGGATTCCAGTTCGGTTTGCAGATATTCTATAACATGATGACTGATTTCTGTCGTTAATTTGCTAACTAGTTTTTCCGTATTTTCACTGCTGGATTGATGACTTAAATAAGCAACAACACCAACAATGATCAACGTTTGAATTGCGAAGGGTACAGTTAAAATAACCCGTAGCGATCGCAGATTTACGGAGGAAAATTTTTCTCGCAAACCTGATCGATTCATAGGAGAAATATATTTACTTTTGATTATCTTTGTATCTTAGCACTCCCAAAAACTGTCAATGATTAAATTCCAGAAAATAATTGTTGTTGCAATTAAACAATCATTGAGTTGTTAAAGTCTTTCAGACGGTAATAATTGTGCATAAAAATAATTAAAACAAGACCGACTCGATCGCCGCCTTAAAGCCATTGACCTCCATAAATTGTAGAAGTTCTTGGGCCTTACTTTGTTCTTGGAAGGAACCCACCTGCAAGACGGGGCGATCGCCATAGCGGCTACGAAAGGCATCGGGCACGAGGGAGCGCAAAAGCTCTTGTTTGGGGTGATCATCCTCCCGCAGGTCTAATACCAGAACGCGAAAGCGGGGGCCACTGGCAACGGTGCTTTGGGGTGGCGGTGGCAATTGATTCATTTCCGGGCGATCGCCCACATCCCCCAAAGGAATCTCCCCATTGGGAACTGGAAAGGGATGATTCGGCTCTAGGCTCGGCATGGGGGTTGCTTGGGGAGGGGTGATAATAGCGACATCGGGAGGTGGAACCACAATGGGAATCGCCTCTGCTGCCCAAGTTTTCGGGATAGAAAATCCGCTCCAGAGACTACCCATCCAAAGCAAAGGAGAGAGGAATACAATGATACCCTTGGGGTGCGATCGCTGGCGGAGTCTCATGGTTGCCATCGTGGAAAAATAGTACGTTAGTAATGTTCTGAAGTTAATGTTCTGAATCAAGGGGCTGGGCTATGCAGGATTTAGGGACATTTCACCCAAAACAAGACGGTGATTCCCTAGGAATTGTTCATCGAATTTTAGATGCCAATCTGGATCGGGCCCGGGAAGGGTTGCGGGTGGTGGAAGAATGGTGTCGTTTAGGTTTAGAGCATTCTCAGTTAACGGCGGAATGTAAAGCTCTACGGCAAGAATTAGGGGGCTGGCATCGCCAAGAATTACGGGCAGCCCGGCAAACCAGCACCGATGTGGGTACGCACCTGAGTCATCCCCAGGAAGAGGAGCGATCGCACCTAGCCCAGCTACTTCAGGCCAATCTCTGTCGAGTTCAGGAAGCCCTGCGGGTCATTGAAGAATACGCCAAATTATCCACACCCCCCCTGGCGATCGCCGCCAAGTCCATGCGCTACCGGGTCTATATCCTTGAAAGCCAATTACTAGATCAGGCATTAGAACAGGCGATCGCGCCCCTGAATCCCCGCCTCAACCAACTTCGCCAGACTCCCCTGTATTTAGTCACATCCCCCCATGACCATTTAATTCAGATTGTGGAAGCGGCCCTAGAAGGGGGTCTGAAACTGGTGCAACACCGAGATAAAACCAATGACGATCAAACCCGCTTAGACCTAGGTCGGCGGCTACGCAAACTCTGCGATCGCCATGAGGCCCTTTTAATTGTGAATGACCGGGCGGATATTGCCCTCGGTGTTGAGGCCGATGGCGTTCATTTGGGCCAAACCGATATTTCCCTAGCCCTAGCCCGCCAGATTTTAGGGCCCCACCGCCTGATTGGCCGATCCACAACAAACCCAACGGAACTCAACCGAGCGATCTCAGAAGGAGCCGACTATATCGGAGTTGGCCCCGTCTATGCCACTCCCACCAAACCCGGAAAAGCCGCTGCCGGCCTCGACTATATTCGCTACGCCCTAGCTCAAACTCCCATACCTCAGTTTGCCATTGGTGGCATTGATCACACCAATCTCCAGGACGTCCTTGCTGCTGGGGCAAAACAGGTGGCCGTTGTTCGGGCCATTATGGAGGCATCAGACGTAAAAGTAGCCACCCAACAGTTGTTATATCAGTTGTAGCTAACGCTGAGGGAATACAAACGAAAGGTGATTCCACGAGTTACCATAGGGCAATATTAATAGATGCTTATTGTGCCATTTCTGCTGGTTAGCACCCCCCAATGTTATGCGTCAAGATGCTGAGGGCGAGGCTGGTTGCACCTTAACATTCCCCATCCACGACTAATTTCTCCCTGCAAGCGAGATCACTCCTATGGCGTACTGTCCCCCTAGTTTTCGGGATCAAAAATTCTCCACCAACCTGGGTCAGATGACCTACTACACCCCCAGTGAAGCCGTTTGGGGTTCCCTCCAGGATCGCCTACCCCTCATTTTCCTCCACAGCTTAGGGGGAGGATCCAGCCACTACGAATGGTCTAAGGTCTACCCGGCCTTTGCCGCTGATTATCGGGTGATTGCCCCCGATTTGATCGGTTGGGGCGCGTCGGATCATCCGGCCCATGCCTACCAAGTGAGTGACTACTGGCTGATGACGGCGGAAATCATTCGTCCCCTGGCCCAGCCAGTGGCGGTGGTAGCCTCATCTCTAATGGCGGGCATTGTGATTCGCTTGGCTATTCAACAACCCCAATTATTTCGGGCCCTGTGCCTCGTCTGTCCCACGGGTTTTAATGACTTTGGCAATGATGAAGGACGGGGACTGGCGGGTCAGTTTTTGGGTATTCCGGGACTGGATCAACTGGTCTACGGCCTCGGTGCGGCGAATGTTATAGCGGTGCGGAATTTTCTGGAGCAATTTATCTTTGCCGATGGCGATCGCCTCAGTCAGGAAACCGTCTCGGCCTATTTAGATTCCGCCCTGCAACCGGGGGCCAGTCACGCTGCCTTGGCCGCCCTACGGGGGGATCTATCCTTTGACTTGGCCCGCTATTTACCCCAATTAACGGTACCAACGGTCATTTTTTGGGGAGAAAAGGCGCAGTTGAGTCCCCTGGAGACGGGACAGCGATTACGTGACCTCAATCCCACCGCCCTCCGCAGTTTTCGCGTGATCCCCAATGCCGGTGTTTTACCCCACCTAGAAGTTCCCGAAGCTGTCCTTTATGGGATCAGCCATGATTTTTTGCCCTTATTGAATAATTAATCCAGGTATCCTAGAGATCACTATTCCTAATTCCTGTATATAACCCCCATGGCAGAAATTCAATTTATTCCCGGCACCAATGAAGAAATCGTCCCTGATGTGCGCCTCACCCGTGCCAAGGATGGCAATAGCGGTCAGGCCCTCTTCTATTTTGATAATCCCAAGATTGTTCAGGAAGGTAATCTTGAAATCACAGGGATGTATTTGGTCGATGAAGAAGGCGAACTCGTGACGCGGGATGTGAATGCAAAGTTTGTCAATGGCCAACCCACGGCCATTGAAGCCACCTACAATATCCGCAGTGCCGAGGACTGGGATCGCTTTATCCGGTTCATGGATCGCTATGCCGCCAGCCATGGATTGGGCTTTCAAAAATCCGATGATGCTACGGAGTCATAAAGCGTCATAAAATAGCCAACTCGGCTCCATGCATCCCCATCAATCCCTCTCAAAATCGTCCCTTGGCTTTCAAGAGAAGATACCGATCCACCAGTTGCTCACTCAGGCAGTCGGCGGGGGCATCTAGGACAAGGACACCCTGTTGCTTAATCCGGGCAAAGGCAAGCTGGCGTTGCTTCAGTAAGTCTAGGGCGATCGCCTGTTCGTAGAGGTGTTGTACTTGATCTCCCTTCGCTAGGTCGCGGGACTGGAGGGGTTGGTGGGCCAGGGCCTCAATTTGGCGATCGCGAAAGGCCACACAAAAGGGCAAAAATCGCGGACTGAGCCGGGCCATGGCCCCCAATAATTCATGGGAGGCCACATCATCGATAATTTCCGTGAGCATCACCACCAGGGCGCGGCGGGTATATTGGCCCAAAAGGGTGCTAACGGTACCAATGTAGTCGGACTCTTCCAGAACCGGCTCACAGTTATAAACTTGGCCCATAATTCGACCGAGGTGGGAATCTCCAGCTTGGGGGGCCACCCAGGTTTGTAACTTACTGTCAAAAATAGCGAGACCAACCCGATCGCCCCGCCGCAAACCCGTTAGGGCCAGGGCCAGGGCCGCATTCAGGGCCCAGTCAAATCGTTTTAATCCTGCCACTTGGGCCGTCATCAGGCGACCCCGATCCAAAAGAATAATCAGGGGTTGATCCCGTTCCGGCTCCATCACCCGCACCAAGGGGCGACCGCGGCGGGCCGTGGCTTTCCAGTCCATTAACCGTAGATCATCCCCAAGATTGTAGTCCCGCAGTTCGGCAAATTCCGTTCCCCCCAAGGCATGGCGACGGCGACGCAAACTGCCACTGGCCTCTAAGCTGAGGCGCACCGACAGCGATCGCAGGGCCATCAAATCGGGATAAACCTCTACATCGGTGGTCACGGGGGCAAACCAACCCCGCCACACTAAACCCAAGGGACTTTTGATGCGGACATCTAACCCAGCCCAGCTAAATTTTCCCCGCTGGGGTGGAACGACATGGTACGTCAAATGCACATCCGTATCTGCTTGATAGGCCAGGAAAAAGGTGGCTTGATCGGCGGTAAATCGGGGGGGATGGTGTTCCCATAGCTGAATCGTAGTGGCTCGAATGCCAAGGGGATGATCCGTGGCCCGCAGATGGAGATGGATCAGGTTCTGCCGACCAATGGATAAGCGTCCCTCACAGCGACGGCTAATCTGGACATTCCACTGCCGCGATCGCCCGAAATCAGCAATCAAAATCCCCAAAAGAATGACATCGTACAGCCCCATCAGGGCAATGCCCAGGAGTAATTGCCACCGCAGCAACAACCAACGCAAAATGTAGTCCCCTAAATCTGCGGCCGGTTCGGCAGGGATGGCCACAAAATCCGGTAATAAGTGGGTCAATACCGGAATCACCATGCCCACCCCCAACCAGGTATAGAATCGGGCCGTGGGAATCAAAAAGCCGCGAGGGTTGGCTTGAGTAGGAGTCGGCTGGCCGGAGGGGCGTGTTGTCCCAGTAGTAGATGGAGTGGTGGTGGTCATCGGGGGACGGGCACTTTGCCGAGGATGCTATTGATCACCTGCTCTAGGTTAGTGCCATCCAGTTGGGCCTCAGGCTTGAGGATTAAACGGTGTTGGAGCAGCGGCAAGGCAATATTTTTTATATCATCGGGAGTCACAAAATTTCGCCCATCTAACCAGGCTTGACTTTGACTAGCCCGCAACCAGCCTACGGCGGCCCGGGGGGAGGCCCCTAGGAGCAATTCTGGATGTTGGCGACTGGTTTGCACCAAGGCCAAGAGATAGTCCACCACCACATCTTCAATGGTAATTTGGCGAACCTCTTGGCGTGCTCCTAAAACCTGATCTACCGTAATCAGGGGTGTCAACTCTAATTTATCCAGTTCCCTGGCTTCAAACCCCGCCAAGGCATTATTCAGCATTTGCTTTTCGGCGGCGGCGGGGGGATAGTTCACCACCAGCTTGAGTAAAAATCGATCCAGTTGGGCTTCGGGTAAGGGATAGGTTCCCTCAAACTCTAGGGGGTTTTGGGTGGCGATCGTCCAGAAAAGGGGAGAAAGGGGCAGGGTATTGCCGTCCAGGGTTACCTGCCGTTCTTCCATGGCCTCCAAGAGGGCCGCCTGGGTCTTGGGTGGGGTGCGATTAATTTCATCCGCAAGGAGCACTTGGGTAAAAATGGGCCCTTTACGCAGCCGAAAACTGCGGCTATTAAAATCAAAAATACTGGTGCCTAAAATATCCGCAGGCAAGACATCCGGGGTGAGTTGGATGCGGCGAAAGTCGGCTTGGATCAACCGGGCCAAAAGTTTTACAATCAGGGTTTTGGCGGTTCCAGGCACCCCTTCTAAAATGACATGGCCCTCCGATAACAGGGCCACCAGCAGGCCGGTGACGATCGCCTCTTGACCCATGACAATTTGACTGAGACGCTGCTGTAGTTCAATAAATAGGTTTTTCAACGACGGCCTCGCACAACGGATTCTGCTTTGCCTAACCAGGCTAGCAACTCTTGGGGCCTCATAGGCTGGTTTTGATCCTTGGGTTGTAAAAGTTGCTGAAGGTCTTGGCCATCCCGACCGGTTTCTGCGGCCCATTGGCTCACCAGTTCCCCATCTTCGGGTAAATATCGCCCCAGACTAGAATCGGCGGTCATTCCCAAACCATAGGCCACATCATAGCGCAGGCGATCGCGCAGTTGGTTCAGAACAAAGTCTGTTTGCTCGGCTCGATGCAGAACCCCGGCCATGGCTTGAATATAGTCCAGGCTATTATTCACCTCTGGGGGAGAGGGTATCAGCAGAGGGCCAAAGCGATGGTTGTGCTGCCAGAGCAAAAAAAGGAAAATCAAAATTCCCTGGAAAAATATTCCTAGCCAGGGAGTTTGACTCAGATAATCAATGAAATCCTGGTAGGGCACATCCTCTGGAAGATCGCTGCTGTCCCGAATCCGGTAGCCATGGAGCCATTCATCAAACCAAATGGTTTTTGTCCTGGCCCCGGCCTGCTCCAGTAGATGGGCGACAAAGGCATAGTTCCCTAAGTCCGGTTGATTATAGGCATTGGCCACTAACCAGGGGTAGAGTACAAGGATGCGTCCCTGTTCAAGGGCAATAATCCTTCCCTGGGCATCCTCTAAGTAATAGGTGGTCTCAGCAGGGGTGGTGGGCGGGTGAGTATTGATAAACCGACGGCGGGTATTCACTTGCACAGGGCCCTGGTCAGTGGCAAAGCGTGGACTAAAGGGCCCCGCGGTCACTTTTCCACCCCAGGCCAATCGCAGTAAGGTATTGCCTTGTTCCAGCCAATCATTGGTGGGGCCATCAATGCTCAAAAGGTCGGGCAGGGTTTGGTTATTACCAATTTGGATGAAAACATCGCCGCCATCCCCCTCCAGATGGGTGTAATCTCGCTGCCAGCGTTTGACGTGAAAGCCCTGTTGGTTCAAATAGTCGAAAAATTCGCGGCTGCCCCAGGGGGAGCGATCGAAACTGGAGCCAGCCTTAGAGGACGGGGCCAAGGCTAAGAGCATCACCCCTAGGACAAGAATAACCGCGATCGCCCAGATCCACGGGGGTAGACCCCGCCGCCGTTGCAGACGATGGATGGGAGGAACGGTGGCCGTCATGGGGTGGGGGACAAATTGGGTTCAACGTGAAAGTAGGCGGCTTGGCAAGCTTGCAGGGTTTCTAGGGAAATCGGATTGCGACCATAATAGCTCAGGGTATGGGTTTGGAATAACTGATAAATTCCCTGCCGCACCTGGGGCGATCGCTGGCCCAGGGCCCATTGCACCTCCAAATCCCGTAGGTATTCCACATTCGTTGCCGAGGGTGTTGCCCGCAACCAACCCGCTTCCTCTAGGCGCACCAGCAGGGCCATGTATAGGGCCCGACAGGCACCAGCATAGTCTTCCTCCCCCTGAAGTTTTTGGGCTAATTCTAACCATTCCCGCACGGGCCGTGGCCGCTCTAGGGAATTGACCTGAACGGGATTGATCATCCGCTGTTGTTGCCGTTGCCACCACCGCCACAGGAGCCGCCCCAATATGTAAAGGCTGACTCCCATAACAACGAGAAAAAGCCAGCGGGCAACCCAGATCACGAGTTGATCTATCAACGTCCAATCTTGATCTTCACTGGCTGCGGGACTCTCAAATAGGCGATCTAGGAGGTAGGTGACCCCTTCATTACTCTGTTGCCAGAGGCGATCGAGATTCCAGCGGATCTGGTCGTAGAGATTCAAGGGGCCCCCTCCGGTGTATGGTTAGGCTTCGCTCTGCCGGACAAACAGTACCGGACATTCCGCATAAACCCGAACATAATCGGACGTGGATGTGCCCAGCAACCGATCTAAGTCCGGTAAACTGCGGGCAATGGAGGGTCGGCGATCGGGGGAACCAAGCAAGAGCAGATCCGCATTGGTTTCACTGGCAATACGGCAAATCTCTTCCCCCGGTTTACCGGAACTACTCAGGCATTGGTAGGCAATTCCCCGCTGCTTGGCCGCATTGGCCGCATTGGTGAGAACCGGATCCGCCTCTGCACTCGTTAACTCGGTGCGTCCTTTCAGTTCAGGATTGACATGGGCAAAAATTAGTTTTCCCCCCTTTAAGCCATCCATGAGGGAAAGGGCTAAATTTAGGCATATCTGCCCCGAAGCAGAAGGATCCAGGGCCACCATGACGCGATTAATTTTCTTAACAAAAAGATCATCCCGCACCAGCAACATCGGCCGGGGAGATAATTGAAACACATATTGGCTCACGGAATTGGCGAGGATTGATTGCAGCCGTTTTAAGCCCCGGGATCCCATGATGATCAAGTCGGTGTTGATTTCTTCCGCAACTTGGACAACGGTGTCTTTGGGATCCCCTTCCCTTAGCATGGTATTGACATTGGTGACGGGATCCAAATGGAGTCGCTCAACCGCCTGGGCCAGTAGTTTGACCCCTTCTTGGCGTTGGCTGACCATATCTTCGGCAATGACTTGGGGGGTAATGACATGCAAGACGGTGACCGCAGCCCGTTGAATTGCAGGCAGTTCCACTAGGGCCTTGAGCATCTGCTCGGATTGCCCAACCCCTGAATCTGCCAATAAAATGCTTTGAATCATAGGTTACCTCTTCTATGGAGCCAAAATAGGAATCACCCTATATCTTAGTTGGGTCTTGGGAACCCTAGCTGAGGAGTCCACAAAACTTTGCTATTGGATGACTTGATATTCCTAGGAGATAAAAATCCTTTAGAGAAACACGTCTAGCCAATCTAAATTTCCGCCACTGCCCGCTCAATCAGTCGCCGTGCCAGGGTTTGTACGCCAGTGTGATAGTAATAGTTGGTACTCATGTCTAGGAAAGCTCCGAGAAAATCTAGGTTTTCCTTGGATAGCTCCACAAAACTTTGCAGGTTGTTCACGACTTTTTCCGGGGTCAGGTTGCGAGAGGTAACAAAATCACCCATCCATCCCTTGACGGAGCCAAAACTCTGGGTCATAAAACTGAGTTGACCCGCCGGATTTCCCCCAGGAATCACTGAGGAAACGGCTTTGAAGGTGGGATTTTCCTGTAAATCTTGGGGTTTCATCTCCTGAAGGACATTCAGAGACTTAAGGATAAAGTCTGGGCCAAGGGGAATGAGGCCATCAAAACAGACGAGGGCCGCCATCCGCATCAGGGATTCACCGCCGTAGTCGCCTAGAGCCCGCAAAAAGTCACCGATACTATCCCCTGGAATGCCATTAATTTGACAGAAGGCGACAATCTCCACGACCAATTTAATCGTCAAATCAATGGACTGGGCCCGCTCCGGTTTGGGGGTGAGGCGATCGAGGAAGCCGAGGAAGGAAATTTTCTCCCCCACCTTGTTAGCGAAGGCCGCCGCCCCCAGCATGGCATCGGTTCTATCCACGGTTTCATAGAGCCACAGGGCCCGTTGGTAGCCTTGGGATTTATCGTTGAAAAGATGCACGGCCCGATTGCCAATTTGCTGCACGAGGGCTGGATCCGTTTCCATGGTGACGTGGCGAATGGTATTTTCAAAACCGACAATATTCTGCCATTGCCCTGGAACGGCAAAATCTAGGGCTTTGAGAGACATCACCGTTATACCGCCCGTGGGCAACTGATCGACAATCTTAAAAATGGCTTGACTCACGCTGGACTCCTTGGCAGTTTAGGGGGAAAGGGAAAGGGAGACACGGGGAGAATAAATGCTCAATTATTACTGGAGTTTGGATAATCCGGTTAGATCAAATTTTTCAATCCACTCTTGCCGATCGCCCGGGCCAAAACCGGGGTCACGGGAGAGAACTTTCACTTGGTAGCGATCGGAGACGAGAATGGCGGTTTGGGTGGCCCCAATTTCTAGGGCAGGATAGCCGGCGATCGCCATGGGGCTATTTTGAAATTTTTGGGCCGCCTCCGGCAAACTAATGGTGTCGGAGATGGAGAGCATGGCGAGATCTTTGCCATCTTTTTTCAGCTTGGCTTCCGCAAATCCTTTTTTCTCCTGGACATAAATGCGCTCGTAGCCGTCTCCGTCCGGTGGAAAGAACTTGTTAAATTCACTGCCTTGGGTGGCTTCACGGGACACGGCCGGTGTTGCTCCCCGTTGGGTACTTTCCTGCTGGGCCTGCTCAAAGGGGGATGGGGTCTGGGGGGCACAACCTGTCAGGAGGAGGAGCACCACTAAACAAAAACCAACTAAGGCGCGGGGCAAACGGATCACCGGCATTGTCCTCAACGTTGTATCAAAGTTTATTCTATATCCATTTGTTAGCTGGCTCCGACTACAGGCTGCGACGTACACAAAACTTACTTGTTAGAGTTTAGTGTCATATGGCTACTTCATTCTGTGGGTTCATCGATGCAACAGTCTTGATTGAATCGGAATTAGCACTGGCCTAAACTGTTAACCGAGCATTTATGCCAGTTCTATGAAATTTGAAATTTCTACTCCGCTTGGATTTACGGTTAGAACCTCTGAAGACTATTGGCAACGGTTGATTATCAAGCACCCTGATATTGAAAAGTTGGAGGATTTTGTTCAGTTAGCTCTTTCTGCTCCAGATCAGGTTCGACGTAGTAGCCGGGATGCAGGAGTATTATTATTTTATCGGGTACGGCGAGAAGAACGTTGGGTTGTTGCAGTGGCGCGGCGTTTAAATGAAGATGGGTTTTTAATCACCGCCTACCAAACTGATGCAATTAAGGAGGGGGAAACCGTGTGGCTCAAATAAAAATATTTTATGAACCAGAAACAGAGCTTTTAAGCGTATTTTGGCAAGTTCCAAGAAGAAACCAAATTGCCACTGAGCTTGGGGATGGGGTGATTTTGATCAAGGATGGGATGAGTGGAGAGCCAATTGGTTTAGAAGTACTGTCCTATCGTCCTGGGGACGACCGCATTGATGCTGTAAGTGTTGAGCTAGGACGAATGAGTTCGGTGCAGCCCGCCAGCTAAATCAGTATTAAGAGCTTCGAGGCCTGTTGAAAATTGATAAGATAAGCTTAATCTTAAGTCTTTCCATGGAGCTTGACTCTGCGAGATACCCCATACTGGTGGCTACGCAGTTTTTCTGCTGTATCTATGCTCTTCTATTCGCTCTTCTACTCTGCCGTTGTGATACCTGAATGACCCTGCTCCACGGTTGTTGGTTGGGGGGATCCAACCTGGGCGATCGCCCCCCTGGTCTATTTCTTTGGCATGAAACCTGGCGCAGTCAGGCAGAAACAGGAATGGTTTGGCAGGACAATCCGCCAGTGTATCCCCTAGCGATCGCGGATTTGGAACCCTGGGCGGATCTGCTTGATCCGATTGATCCGGTTGAGAAGTTTGACGCGAGTGAGATTGAACCTTTTACCGCAATCTTGGCTTTGCCAGGCTATCAAGATACTGAATCAGGGGTACTTTATCCCTTGCCTGCGGCTGCCCCCTCAGAGGATGATCTTTTCCCGGAGTCCGTGGCACTCTATCCATGGCAGGTTAAGGGTTGGTATTTGGCCCCGGAGATCGCCCTGAATTGGCTCACCCGTTTACCCCTAAGTCGCCATGGCTCTAATCGTCCAGAGATAGGGGGAGATCTACGATTTTGGGCCCATGTCAATCGTTGGCTCCTAGATTTACTCGTCCGTAGTAAGTTTTTACCCCGTCAGGAATCGGCAGACCCAAATTTTCTGGGGCTGACGTGGCAACCGTTATTAGACCGCACCGGCGATCGCCAACGCTTTAGAACCTTTGCCCGCACCTTGCCCGATGTGTGTCGCACTGTTCAAGAACCCATGCCTGCCGTCGCATTTCCTGGGGATGGAGCAGCGATTCTCTGGGATTTTTTGGTAACAACCCTGACCGCCCAAATTCATCGGAGTAGCCACAACCTAGAGATCGCCAAAACGGGCCTTGCCCCTGAACACAGCGCATGGCTCCAGCGTCTCATCCAACCATCCCCCCAGCTATCCCCGGTTCTCAAGGGTCTCCCATCTTCCCTAGCCCAATGGCAGCAACCTCTAGAAGGATCCCTGGATCTCCATCCTCACTGGCGGCTGTGCTTTCATTTACAACCTCCCGATACTAAAACCGGAAAACTCGATGCCACCTCCGATCAACCCTGGTTTCTCGCCTATGGTTTGCAATCGGAAGAACAGACCGATCATTATGTACCCGCCGAAAATATTTGGAATACGGCGGCGGAATCCATGGTCTATCAAGGATCCGTGATTCGTCGTCCCCAGGAAACCCTCCTGCGGGGGCTGGGTTTGGCCACCCGTCTGTATCCACTGCTAGAGTCTAGTTTGATCGAGCCTTGCCCTCGGGGCCAATGTCTAGAGCCAGGCCAGGTCTATGAATTTTTACGTTTAGTGAGTGGTCGCCTAGAAGATAGTGGCTTTGGCATGATTTTGCCGCCAGGCCTGAGTCGTCGTGGTCGCCGTCATCGTTTAGGGTTGACACTGCAAGCGCAGTTAACCCCCATGGGCCAGGAATCCATTGGTCTGAATGCGCTCCTGGATTTTCACTGGCAGCTCTCCCTAGGGGGGCAGGTACTTTCCCAGGATGATTTTCAAAAGCTGGTGAATCTCAATACCCCTTTAGTGGAAATTAATGGTCAGTGGCTAGAACTCCAACCCCAAGATATTAAGGCCGCCCAAACCTTTTTTGCCCAGCGCAGTCAGCAGCGGGGACTATCCCTGGGAGAGGCCCTACGCATTGCCACGGGAGATACCGTCACCTTGGAAAAACTGCCGGTGGTGGGCTTAGAGGCCAATGACGCTCTACAGGCCCTATTGGATGCCCTCACGGGAAAACAAACCCTGGAACCCATTGAGAACCCGCCGGGATTTATGGGGGAACTACGCCCCTACCAGGCCCGGGGAGTCAGTTGGCTGAGTTTTCTGGAGCGATGGCGGTTGGGAGCCTGTCTTGCCGATGACATGGGCCTAGGTAAAACGATTCAGTTGTTGGCCTTTTTACTCCATCTGAAGGCACAAAAGAATCTCAAGGCAGCAACCCTGCTCATTTGTCCCACCTCCGTATTAGGCAACTGGGAACGGGAAATTAAACGCTTTGCCCCGGAGTTTTCAACCCTTGTTCACCATGGCAGTGGGCGAGCTAAGGGGAAGAAGTTCCTGAAGGCGATCGCGGGTAAAGCCATTATCCTCACTAGCTATGCCCTAGTTCATCGGGATCTGAGTACCCTGGGCCAGGTGTCTTGGCAAAATTTGGTTTTGGATGAAGCCCAAAATATTAAAAATTCAGAAACCCAGCAGTCCCAAGCGGTGCGCCAACTGGATGCTCAGTTTCGCATTGCCCTAACCGGAACTCCCCTAGAAAATCGCCTTACGGAACTCTGGTCGATTATGGACTTTCTCCATCCGGGCTATTTGGGAAATCGAGCCTTTTTCCAGCGACGCTATGCCCTGCCCATTGAACGCTATGGAGATGCCACGTCGTTGCAGGCACTCAAAACCTACGTCCAGCCCTTTATTCTGCGCCGCCTGAAAACCGATCGGGAGATTATCCAAGACTTACCGGAAAAACAGGAAATGACGGTATTTTGTAGTCTCACCCCAGAGCAGGCGGCCCTCTATAAGGCGACGGTGGATCAGTCCTTGGCGGATATTGAAGCGAGTACGGGCATACAGCGGCGTGGCTTGGTTTTAGCCACCCTGACGAAACTAAAGCAAATCTGTAATCATCCCTCTCAATTCCTCAAAGAAAAGGACTTGACACCCAATCGGTCGGGAAAACTAAATCGTCTAGATGAAATGATCGCTGAATTACTAGACGTGGGCGATCGCGCCCTTATCTTTACTCAATTTGCGGAGATGGGCAAACTCTTGCAGGCGCACCTGAGCCAAACCCTGAACCAAGAGATTTTATTTTTGTATGGCAGCACCTCTAAAAATAAGCGAGAACAAATGATCGATCGCTTCCAACGGGATCCCCAAGCACCGGCCATTTTTATTTTGTCCCTGAAAGCTGGTGGCGTTGGCCTTAACCTAACCCGCGCTAACCATGTCTTTCACTTCGATCGCTGGTGGAATCCAGCCGTGGAAAACCAAGCCACCGATCGCGCCTTTCGCATTGGTCAGCATCGCAATGTGCAAGTCCATAAGTTCGTTTGTGCCGGAACCTTAGAGGAGCGCATCCATGAACAAATCGAACGTAAAAAAGCACTGTCTGAGCAGGTGGTCGGGGCCGGAGAGCAATGGCTCACGGAATTAGACTCAGATCAACTGCGACACCTACTTTTATTGGATCCGGGGGCCATTATCGAGACTGAGTGAACTTCACAGTCCCTAGGAAATATTTTACTCTAGAGAATATTTACCCTAGGGAATATTTTGAAAGCTATAGGAACCCGTATAGTTCGTCAATTGACCGAGTTCCGTTAAGGGACGGGAGCCGGAATACATCTGCTCATTAATTTCCCAGGTGGGATAGCCACGAATGGCCTTGGCTTGGCAAAGTTCGACTTGGGGATCCTTGCCGTTGGCATCACATTCAATGTAGGGAATTTGTTTCGCAGCTTCCTTACCAAAGAGTTGTTTTTGATCATGGCAATGGGAACACCAATAGGCCCCATACATCACTGCGCCGGTGTCGGTCAGATGGCGGGCGAGGGCAATTTCCGCAGGGCCCGAGGTGGTGGTTACGGGTGGGCCAGGGCCATCATCACTATCACTGGCCATTTTGCTGTTGTAAATGCCAAAGGTAAGGACGAGGGTGACAACGGCCATAATGATGCCCGTAAAAAAGAGTTGACCGCGATCGCCCCAATCCTTACCGAAAATGGTTAAGCCCAGCAATGCCAAACTAAAGGCAGCGGACATAAAGCAGTAGGGACAGGGAGCTTTAATGGCCGTGGCCAAAATATACATGAGATAGCCACTGAAGACGCTCATGCCCACGCCCCCCAGAAACAGGAGGAACCAGGTAGTTTCGTCTAACTTCAGCCGTAGTTCTTTTTGCTCAGGCTTCTGCACTGCCAGGGGAATCAGGGCCAGCCCCAAAATGCCTAGGTAGGACCCAAGACCAAACAGGGAGAGGGGTAAGCCAAAAATGGAGGCCCAAGGACTGGCCAAGACAATATCGCAACCTTCCGATGGGCAGGCCACATCCGTATTCGTGAAGCTGGCCACGGTGAGATAACCGGTCACAACCATACCAAGTCCAGCGATCGCGGCAATTAGGACACGAGACCAGCGATGGATCCAAGGGGTAGATCGACGACGAACCATGGGCTTAACTCCCGACTGTCAATGGGTGAACTTAAAAGGGAACTTCATCTAGTCCTGGATCATCGGCGGGGAGCGGCGGAGTTAAGGGAGCAGCGGTGGGGGTGGCCGGTGCAGGGGCAGGGATGGGGGTGGCAACGGGGCGTGGGGAAGCCGTTGGTGTGGTCGCAGATGCAGATTGAGTGGGGTGATCGACAATATCACCTTGAACCGCATAGATGCGGCTGGCATTGAGTTCTGCCCGTTTTTCCTTAAAGCCCTCGGGCCGATCAATGGTGTTCATACTGAGGCGACCTTCAATGATCAGGCGATCGCCGGTTTTACATTCATCTTGTATTTTTTGGGCCATCCCCCCCCAACCAATCACCCGTAAGGTATTGACAGGATCATCACTACGGAGACTGGCAAACTGAACCAGCATGGTTGTCACTGGGGTTTGTCCGTCTTGGGTATAACGTAATTCGGGCTGTTCGATAACCTCGGCCATGAGGACGCAGCTATTCATAGATCAAGCTTCCAGTTTCTCAAGGGCTAGTATACCAAACCCCCTCAGGCTTTGGCAGGGGCTTTGACAGGATCAAAAATTTTCCTGCATATCATTCTCCCTTAAATCAACTCCCTAACTCACTGTTGCAGGGCCCGTAAAAAGCGATTCAGACGGTTCCAAAAACTCCTTGTTCCTGCTTCTGAGGATTGCCCAGGGGTTTGCCCCATCAGACACCGCTCAATTTCTTCCCCACTGGGGCGATGGTCAAACTCCGACAAGCATTGAAATTGTTCCGTTGGGTCGCTGTGCCAGATTTGCCAGGGGGCCGGATAGGCCCGAAAAAGCACCGTGTCTTCGGCTAAGGGACGGAGATAATAGCAGGGTTCAAGGGTATTCAAAAAGCGTTCCCGCAGTTGTCGCCCGGCGTAACCAATGCCCACGATCGCCACGTCTTGGAGTTTGGGATTGAGGAGTACAAAGGGGCGATCGCCCGCCGTTAGACACATTTTTTCAATATCGGTGACTTCCACTGGGGTCGGTGCAATGATGACCACCGCCTGATCGGAGTCTTGCACGGGTTCGAGTAATTCACTGACACCGCGAATAGAGAAGGCCGTTTCGCCCCAATCCCGTCGGGCCAAGGCCGCGGCCCCAGCATCGGCGAAAAAAACCTTGAGATGTTCCCCCTGAGGAGCAAAAAGATCAAGGTATTGCCGAGCCATATCCATGACATTGAGATCCCCCAGGATAATCTCAATTTGGAGACGGTTATGGCCATCCTTGAGGGCTGCTTCGGTGGCTTCTTGGGCCTGACGAACGGCAGTATCTAGACTATCGGGGAGGGACATTCAAGAAATCCATAACGCAGAATTGCTTTTGATTAATCCTAACTAGTAGCGACTTGTGGGGCGACGGCCTGGTATAGAAACTCGGGCGCAAAATCAGCCCCATTCGGCCAAGCAACTGTTTCCAACTCAGGATCGACATAAGCTTGAGAAAAGGCGGCACTATCCTTCAGTGGCTCGAAAACAGGCCCCCATAGCTCACCTTCTAGATCAACGATGCCGGTCAAGCCATCATTGAACCTGAGCCAGAGGCGGTATCCTTTCAGTGGTTTTGCTTCTAAGACTTTTGGGATCATGACCTACTCCAACGGCTCGATTTTGTTCAATGGATGACGCAACTGCGCAAGCTCCCAGTCGGTCATGAGATCGGACGTATGAATCTGCCGCCATTCTTCAACGAGGCGTGCTGCCCGCGCCCCAAGATCACCATCCATAACCTCGCCAGTGTCAATTCGGATAGAAGCTTCCCTGCCGCCGTACTTCGCATGGAAGTGGGGTGGAGCATGTTCCTTATAGTACATGGCGATGATGATGCCAAAAAACCGGCTAATTTCCGGCACTTATGTCTCCGGTCATGTCCTGCACCTCAGTATACCTGGCGATATAGAACAAGACACTGAGGCGATGCAGCGCAGACCACCCCACCTTGAGAAACCACTGGCTTTATATCCTTTTCCCTTAAGCTGCAACGGGTAAAGTCAGCGATCGCCACAAATGCCGCCGACCCAGTTCCACATCTTCGGGGCGACAATGCCAATCGGGATGGGCCGTCATAATCAAACTATCCAGGGTCTCCCGATCAAAGAGATGCCAAACCGGTGCGCCATCAATTTCATCGGCAATGGCAAAACAATTGTCGGCAATGCAATGGATCTCTAGGGGATTCACAATCCGACCAACCTGCATCGACTGCCCTGGCTCAAGGGCGCGAAAGTCCTGAATGATTTCCTTGAGTTCTGAACGGCTTGTTACCAACACTCCAGGAATAAAGACCGACAACTGTCGATCCCCATTCACCCACAACCAGTAATGACGACTGGGATCAACACCTTCTAGCCATTGGTCGTCAGCATCAAGACGGTAGCGGGGACACAGGGGGAAGTGGCTCATGGGGCAACACCTTATAAAATTTCTATAAAAACTTTCAAAGGGATCCCAATCGGGGATCACTTCTTAAGTTTTCATAAGAACCCCTTATTTGATCAATCCAATTTAACAATACTTTACATCTGTCTTGACAATGCTTAATATTTTGTTGCAATACATCATCTGTCAGCAGCGGCTGGGTTCCCCTAGGGGTTGATATTGATCCTCTAGGAGTAGGCCGTATTCCAGGGCCTCAACAACGGCTTGATAGGAGGCCTCAATAATATTCACGGAGACCCCCACCGTAGTCCAGCGATCGCGACCGTTGCTAGATTCCACAAGCACACGGGTTTTGGCGGAGGTACCGGCTCTGCCATCCAGGATACGAACTTTGTAGTCCGTAAGATGAAACTGGGCAATCACCGGATAAAAGGGGATCAGGGCTTTGCGTAGGGCGGCATCGAGGGCGGAGACGGGGCCATTACCCTCGGCGGCGGTGAGCATCTCCTGACCATCGACGGTGAGCTTCACGGTGGCCAAGGATTGGCTGGACATCGTTTCATCCCAGGCGGCGGAATCGGTGCGACAAAACACATCAAACCCCTTGAGTTCAAAGCGCGATCGCCGTTGTTCCAGGGCTTCTCGAATCAGGAGTTCAAAACTGGCTTCCGCTGCCTCAAATTGATACCCTTCGTGTTCAAGGGTTTTTAGGCGGGCAAGAATTTCGCGGCTGAGGGGATGCTGGCGATCCAGATCTAAGCCAAAGCGGCGAGCTTTTTCCAAAACATTACTGATCCCAGCCTGTTCAGAAATGACAATGCGGCGACGGTTCCCCACCACGGCGGGATCAATATGCTCGTAGGTGCGGGGGTTGCGCTGGACGGCACTCACATGGATGCCACCCTTATGGGCAAAGGCAGATAGACCGACAAAGGGGGCGTGATCATCGGGGGCCAAATTGACCATTTCACTAATTAGGCGACTGGTTTCACTGAGACTGCCCAGTTGGGTCTCAGAAATGCAGTTATAGCCCAGTTTGACCTGAAGATTGGGGATGAGCGTACAAAGATTGGCGTTGCCACAGCGTTCCCCATAGCCATTAATGGTACCCTGAACCATCCGTGCCCCCGCTTGAACCGCCGCAAGGGCATTGGCCACCGCTGTTCCCGAATCATTATGGGTGTGGATACCTAAACAGTTGCCTTCCCCTAGGGCATCCTTTACCTCTTGGGCGATCGCCCCGACCCGATCGGGCAAGGTACCGCCATTGGTATCACAGAGAACTAACCATTCCGCCCCCGCCTCCCGGGCCGTTTTCAGGGTTTCCAGGGCATAGGCTGGGTTATCCCCATAGCCATCAAACCAATGCTCGGCATCGTAGATCACCCGTCGTCCTTGGCTACTCAGAAACTCAATCGTATCCGCAATCATGGCTAGATTTTCATCCAGGGTGGTCTTTAGCCCCTCGGTTACGTGCAAATCCCAGGATTTACCAAAAATAGTCACCCAACGAGTCCCGGCCGCCAAAATTGGCTCTAGCATTTTCTCCTCTGCGGCCCGGCGATGGGGGCGACGAGTGGCACAAAAAGCGACCACTTCGGCCTGGGTTAGGGGATTTTCCCTTAGATGCCAAAAAAACTGAACATCCTTGGGATTCGCACCGGGCCAGCCCCCTTCAATAAAGGGAATGCCCAGGTGATCCAATTGGCGAGCAATGCGGAGTTTATCGTCTAGGGATAGGGAAATACCTTCCCGCTGGGCCCCATCCCGCAGCGTGGTGTCATAAAGCCATAGGGGATCAGAAGTCATCGTGATGCCAGGAGGAGTGAAACTAGAAGTGAAAGAAATGGCAAGGGGAGATTAATTGCGGCGGGGTTCTTCGTAATCCGTAGCGTAGGTTTGCAGCAGAGAACTGACTTGCGAAAAGACTTCCTTGCCCGATTTTTGTCCGATTGCCGCCCGCTCTGGGTGAAATTCGGGACGAGCCATACTGTTCTCGATCGCTTCCCGAACCTGGGTTGTAATCAAATCCATTAATTCTTCTTCGGCCCGACGACGCTGATATTGGGCCCCTTCTTCGGTGGTGGCATAGAGGGGGGGGAGCCGGTTCAATGCATAGGCGGCAATATCCCCTAGATCGAGGGCGCAGTCCTGCTCGGCTTCAATGACGGCAATGCGGGTAATGGCCTCGGTGAGCACTAATTCTTCCATGACATTAATGAACTGCTTGCGGGGAACAGCCACCACTTGTCCTGTGAGTAAGGCTCCCATCAAACGATCTAGGGCCATGTATTCATTGACCGATAGTTCGGTGGCCTTATCACAAATACGGCCGACTTCCGCTTCTTGGGTTGGGGTCAAATACCCATTCCGTAAAGCCTGCTCAACAATGTCCTCAATGCCCATCGTCATCAGTACTACTCCAGCCACGACATCCGAGTTCTTGATATTTTCTATGGATATTCCTATCCTTAGGAAATCAAAAATATGCTACTACACTATACCGATTGTATGTTAAGGACGGTGTGGTCTAGTGATTAAATTATTAAAATACTGTGCCTATTCCCTAGGGCGATCGCAGCCACCATAGCAGTCCTGGCGTTGTCCAAACCATTCATAGCGATGATCGCGGATCAGACCATAGAGATAGTCTCCGCTAGGTTTGAGCCACGGTACGGCACGATACACCTGCATGAGGCCATCCCCAGCCGGTAATAAAGAGATAATTTTTTCGGCAGCATCACTTCCCTGCCAGCGATTTTCCGGATTCTCACCCTCTAGGATGATCATTCCCCCCTGACAATTCTCTGGGGTTATTTGCCAGCGTTCTAACTCCGCCTCCGCCTGCATTGGTACATAGGCAAACTGATTACTCTGATCCACCTGTTGCAATAGACGGACAAAGGTGACGCAGAGATTACAGAGACCATCATAGATAATCACGTAATTCATAAAGACTATTCTAGGGGGACTGGTTTAGGGGGATTGGGGATCTGGCTCCGATTCTGGCGGTTTCTTGCCAAAGCGTTCCCTGAAGTAGTCCTCGCCATCCTTCACTAAGATGTAGATGACAGGGACTAAAAAGAAACTCAAAAACGTTGCCGCAATCATGCCACCGGTAATGGCGGTTCCCAAGGAGTGACGGGATTTAGCCCCAGACCCCGTGGCAATCACCAAGGGAAAAACCCCTAAAATAAACGAGATTGCGGTCATGAGGATGGGGCGGAGTCGTTCCTCTGAGGCATTAATCACCGCTTTAACCGAGGATACACCCTTGGATTCTTTAATTTGATTGGCAAATTCTACGATCAGGATAGCGTTTTTACTGGCTAAACCAATCAGCATCACCATGGCAATTTGGCAGAACACGTCATTATCCAGTTGCCGCAGCCACTGAGCTGCTAACGCACCCATAATCGCCAAGGGGACAGACATAATGATAATGACCGGATCCACATAGCTTTCATACTGGGCTGATAGCACTAGGAACACGAAAACCAAGCCCAAGCCAAAGATTAAGGGAGCTTGTCCCCCTGATTTTGTCGCTTCTAGGGATCCACCGGTCCAGGCAAAACCCATGCCTTGGGGTAAGACCTCTTGGGCAAGTTTGGCCATGACGGCCATTGCCTGATTTTCACTGAGGTTGCCCACGTTTTGACCTGTAACTTCAGCGGAACGGAAGAGGTTGTGGTGGTAAACAATGGGCGGCCCGGTAATCTGCTGAACGGTGACGAGGTTGCTCAAGGGGATGAGATTACCATCAAGGGATCGCACGTAAATCTTATTAATGTCATCGGGATTAGAGCGAAACTGCTGATCCGCCTGAATTAAGACCCGCCAACTGCGATCAAAGAGGGTAAATTGGTTAACAAATACCGACCCCAAGTAGATCTGCATGGCATTGAAAACATCTTGGATACTGGTGTTCAAGGCTAAGGCACGGGTGCGATCGATGTTCACTAAAAGCTGGGGCGCATTATTGCTAAAGGGCGTACTCACCCGACTCAAGCCAGGGTTTTCATTGGCTTTTTCAATTAACTCCGTGACCGACTCCTCTAAGGTATTTAGCCCTAGGTTCTGTTGATCCATCACCTGCATATCAAAGCCACCTAGGCCACTTCCCCCTAGGTTGATGGTGGGCACATTGGAGGCAAAAACTATGGCACCAGTTTCTCCTGCGATCGCCTTTTGTACTTCCGGCAAAATTTGATCCAGGGTTGGCCGCTCTGACCAAGGTTTGAGGCTGGTGAAAATGATCCCCTTGTCTGAACCACTACCAAAGAAACTAAAGCCGGCGATCGCAAAGGTATCAATCACCGTCGGATTTTTGGCGATCGTATCGGCGGTATCAAAGACAATATCACTGGTATATTCCAGAGATACCCCCTGGGGCGACTGAATAATGGTAACAAAGTAGCCCTGATCTTCCTCCGGCACAAACCCCCCAGGTACGGCCCCAAAGAGCCAGTAGGTAAAGACAAGGAGTAGGGCAAAGATGCCCATAACCAGGGGCTTAAACCGAACGATCACATTTAGGTTACTTTCATACCCCCGCCGCATCCCATCCAAGAATTGATTGATCCAGCGGAATAAAAAGAAATCATTCCCCTCCTGGTTGCCTTGGCGCAGTAATAGGGCACAGAGGGGCGGCGTTAGGGTCAAGGCATTAAACGTAGATAGGGCAATAGAGAAAACAATGGTCAAGGCAAACTGCTGATAGAGTCGCCCGGTCACGCCCGGCATAAACGTTACAGGAATAAACACCGCCATCATCACCAAAGATGTGGCAATCAAGGCACCCGAGACCTCCTGCATTGATCGGGTAGCCGCCTCCATGGGCGTTAGATTTTCTTCCTCAATTAGGCGGGTGACATTTTCCACCACCACAATGGCATCATCCACCACCAATCCTGTTGCCAATACCAAACCAAACATGGTCAAGCTATTGATGGAAAAGTCAAAGACATCCATGAAGCCAAAGGTACCAATCAACGATACCGGGATCGTAATCGAGGGAATGATCGTGGTTCGCCAGTCTTGCAGAAATAGGAAAATGACTGCGATCACCAAAATAATGGCAATAATCAGGGTAATGACCACTTCCTTGATGGACTCCTGCACCGCATCAGTGGTGCTAAAGCCCACCTGCCACTTGACCCCCGCCGGAAAGGATTTCGCTAATTCCGCCATCTCTTGGGTGACTAAGTCGAAAATATCGAGGGCATTGGCTCCCGCCAACTGATAAATGCCAATGCCGATAGCGGGCTGACCATTGAACTCAAAATTAGTGGTGTAGCTCTGGGCACCCAACTCCGTTCGTCCCACATCCCGCACCCGGATTAAGGATCCATCTTCACCGCGCTGGATGACAATATCACCAAATTCTTGTTCGCTGGCTAAACGACTTTCCGCTTGAATGGAAAATTGAAACTGCTGACCCTGGGGGGCGGGGGGAGAGCCAATAATCCCTGCCCCCACTTGAATATTTTGATCAGCTAGGGCCCGCACCACATCATCCGCGGCCAAGCCCCGACTTGCCAGTTTATTGGGATCTAACCAGATCCGCATCGCATAGGTTCGTTGACCAAAAATGGTGACCTGCCCAATACCCTCTAACCGCTGGAGAGGCTGCACAATAAACAGTTGGGCATAATTGCTTAAGAAAAGGGAGTCATAATTTGATCCCTCGTCGGCATAGACGGCCAAGGCTGCCACAATTTGGGTGGTGGCTTTGCTGACCGTTACCCCAGTGCTAATAACTTCCGAGGGTAACTGGGAGGTGACAGAGGAGATCAGGTTATTCACATCAACGGCGGCAATATCCTGGTCATAGCCCTCTTCAAAGGTAATCACAATACCGCTATTGCCAAAACTGTCACTGGTGGAGTCAATGTAATTCATCCCTTGCACACCATTGATCTGGGTTTCCAGAATCGTGGTGACATTGGTTTCCACGGTAACTGCATCTGCCCCAGCATAATTGGCATTCACCTGAATCGTGGGGGGAGTCACGTTGGGATAATATTCCACAGCCAAGTTAGGTAAGCTGATCAACCCCACTAGGATGATCACCAAGGAGCAAACCGTCGCAAAAACGGGACGTTTAATAAAAAATTCGCTAATCATTATGCGCCACTAGGATTCAGGGTTAATGGGAGAACCGTCACGGAGGCGTTGAATACCGGAAACCACAATTTTTTCACCGGGGTTGAGTCCTCCCGTGACTTGATAGCTATTCCCTTGAATGGGCCCGATTTGAATGGCTTTTTGTCGAGCCACCGTTTTACCGTCGGAGTCACTTTCGGCGACAAAGACAAAGTTTTGCCCCGCCAGATTGGTCACGGCCGTCGTGGGTACGAGGAGTCCGGGGCGTTGATCCCAGATTACCCGTGCCTGAATTTGCTGATCGGCTCGGAGGCTATTATTGCTGTTATCGTAGAGTGCCTTAATTAAAACCGTTTGGGTGTTATTGGTGGTAATGGGGGCGATAAAGAATACTTGGCTACGGCCGGCAACGCTGCCATCGGCGGCCAATAGCTCAACCTCTGTTCCTGGGCGAATATTAGATCCCTGCTCAATGGGAATTTGAATGTACACCTCCAGGGGTTGATTTTCCGTCAGGGTCATCAGACTGGTCTGGGTTGTCACAAAGTCTCCGACCCTAGGTGGAATGTTACCGACTATGCCTGTGAAAGGAGCCGTTACCTGATACCAGTTCAGAAGCACCGCCTGGGCTTCAGTGTTGGCTTGGGCCTCTTGAAAGACTTTTTCCAGTTGAATAATGGTGGCCTGCTGGGCGCGAATATCGGCCTCCGTGGCCTGGAGATTGGCTTGGGCAGTGCGGAAGTTGAGAATAAAGGATTGGGCTTGCTCCTTGGAAACGGCCCCTTCTTCAAAGAGAACCGTATACCGTTCTGCCTGAACCCGATTGAACTCTAGGGTGGCTAGGTCGGCCCGCCGTTGTGCCTCTAGGGCGCGCAGTTCTGCTTGGGCATTTTGAACATTGGCTTGGGCAGATTGAATTCCAGCAAAGCTACCGGCAACGACGGCCTGTTGCTGGGATGGATCTATTAAGAGCAGGGGCTGACCTTCGGCAACGGTCTGACCACTGTCAACAAAGATTTGTACAATACGTCCTGAGACTTGGGGGAGCACTTGAATAGATCGCCGGGATTGGAGCGAGGCATTAAACGTCGAGGTTTGGGCCAGCATATCCGATTGAACTGCGGCAACTTTTACTCCGGCGGCGGGGGGGCCCTCCTGCTGGGGCGATCGCCCACAGGCTGCTGTTCCTAAAATAAGACAACCCACAAGCACCGAAGAGACAAAACTATGCTTAGCCATATAATTAATGCCTCTTAAACTCCAACACGCCTCTTAAGTTCCAACACACGCAACGAATGATTACGTTTGATATTAATCATCCACAGTGTAGCCTAGACTTGGCTAATTCGTTAGCAGCTTAGATTTTTGTTGCTTAATCTTAATCGATTGGCCATCAACTATAGAGACTCATTAGGTTCTTCAGGTTTGGAGGGTAGACGATTGAGGGCTTGGCGAAATCCTAGGGCAACCAATACATTGGCTAGGGTTAAAAAGGCTTCAGCCCCACCGTGGAGAGTATCCACATTGGCTAAGGATGTGTGGTACACCCCCTCTGCATAGATGCCGACAGGAATGGTAATGCCCACAAAGAGTAGGGTTGTATAAAACCCGACCAGAGCTAGCCGTGGCATCTGGGGGGTACGGCTGAGAAAGTAGAGAAACCCTAGATAGGGAAATAGGGATAGGGCAAATAGAAGATTCGTCGCCATGGGAATGGATCCCCCTAAAAATGCAATCAAACTATAGCTGAAATCACCAAAATTAAATGACGAGGGTTCCTTGACCGCGATAGTAAATCCCCTGGGGTGTCACCTCAAACCGATAGGGCAAGACCTCTAATCCTGCCTGAATGGCTTGGCGCAACAGTTGGCCGTAGGTGGGATCCGCACTGTCCCCTGGACTAAAGCGATCGCAGTCGCCCCGATTAATAAAGTAGAGCATACACACCCGTGCCTCGGATACCAATGCTTGCAGTTCTCGCAGATGTTTTTGTCCCCGTGTGGTCACGGTATCTGGAAAGAGTGCCAAATCCCCCTGGGCCCAGGTAGTGCTTTTAACTTCCACGTAGACAGGGCGTTTTTGGCCATTGTGATCGTGGAGCAGAAAATCAACACGACTCCGTTCTTGTCCGTAGAGAACTTCGCAGCGAATATCGACATACCCCGCCAACTCTGGCAAAATTCCATCCTTCAGGGCTGCGCCAATGACTCGATTGGGTTGCCCCGTATTCACCCCCACCCAGATCGGAGCTTCTCCGTCGCTGACATTAATCATTTCCCAGGTGTAGGCCAGCTTACGTTTGGGATTGGTGCTGTGGGACACCATCACCGGTTGGCCAAGGGTAGAAATTCCGGTCATGGGGCCGGTATTGGGGCAATGGGCCGTGATCATTTCGCCGCTTTCGAGTTCAATGTCGGCAAAGAATCGCTTATAACGCTGTTTGAGGTAGCCCCGTTGCAGAGGTGGATAGGGATAGTACCAGTCGGTTTTGGATATCATGAAAGCTTTGGAGTCATGGAATCTAAGTGTAGAGCAGGGGTAGAGCGTAAGATCACTGTAGAACAGGGCTTAAAACTTTGATCAAAATTTTTAAATCTATTGAATCTAGTAGATTAGACTTGCTATGATAACCAAGCGATCCATTGGGGTGTCGCCAAGTGGTAAGGCAGCGGGTTTTGGTCCCGCCATTCGGGGGTTCGAATCCTCCCGCCCCAGTTTAGTTCCTCTGATTAGTTACTTTGAGTTTGGTATCTTGCGTCTAGGGCAACGTGTTCCTTGACTGTTGCCAATATTATTCATGATTTTTAAGTGGTGTATGTAGCCATGTCCCCCTTACCCGGTACGTTGGCCCTTGATTTTGATGGGGTATTGTGCGATGGATTGCAGGAACAGTTTTTAGTCAGTTGGCAAGCCTATGGCCAGTTGTGGCCCACGTCTCAACCAGAACCGGAGGCGGGTTTAGCTCCCCTATTTTATCAATTACGGCCGGTGATTACCGTGGGTTGGGAAATGCCCATGTTACTGCGGGCAATCATGAAGGGTTTTACCCCCCAAGATATTTTCTCAAATTGGTCGGTTCTCTGCGATCGCCTCCTCCAGGATGAGGATCTCAACGCTAGGGATCTGGGGCAATTGGTGGATCACCTGCGCGATCGCTGGTTGGCTAGGGATGAACAGGGATGGCTGGGCCAGCATCGGTTTTATCCTGGGGTAATTCAGACCCTAGGGCGATGGTTGGGGGAAGGGCAGGCCCAGGACGGCTTTAAGACGGTAATTGTCACAACCAAGGAGACGCGGTTTGTGGTTGCCCTATTGCGCCATGCCGGAGTCGAGTTTCCCCCGGAGTTAATTTTTGGCAAGGATCGACAACAACCAAAGACCGTCATTTTGCAGCAGTTGCAACAGGTTGAGGCGACTCCCCTCTGGTTTGTGGAAGATCGCTTAGGTGCCTTAAAAAAAGTAGCCGCCCTACCAACCTTGGAGAACATCGAACTATTTTTAGCGAGTTGGGGATACAACACGGTGGGAGATCGCCAAGACGCAAGCCAAGATAAACGCATTCATCTGCTGGACTTAGAGCAATTTACCCAGGGGTCTCAGGGGTCTTATTGGGCCACTTGGCTGGGTTAATGACTTAATTAATGGTTCACCGGGGTTGGTTCATCTTCGGCATCCTCAAACTCAAGGGCAGTTCCATTTTTCTCCAGGGATTGGCGATGCTGTTGACTGGCCTCTAGACCCACGGCGATCGCATCCTTGAGGCGATCCAGGGTATCCTGCCAACTTTGCTGGGTGGATTCCGATAGTCGTTCGCGGTGAATCTGTAAGCTACTGGACACGTCTTCGAGGAGTTCCGGTAGGGCATCCGCTGATTTTTGCAGTAATTTACGAGTTTCTTTCCCCGATCTCGGTGCAATGAGTAAGCCCACAACGGTGCCGATCGCCCCCCCCGCCAAAAGACCACCCAGAAAAAATCCTGATCGCTGACTACTCATACCGTTTTTTTCTCCCTTTACGCCATGGTCGTTGGGGCCACCGTTGTCCCATCCAGCTTATCAAGCCTAGGAAGCGGATGACTTTTCGCTGTTGTTTGCCTAGTTCAGGTAAGGTTTGCCGCAGACCGGCCACGCCCTTTTGACCAATAATAATCGCCTCTGGGGCCCCACCTAGGATATCGTGGGTACTGCGTTCAACATCATCGAGGGTGTGAGCAACCCCCCGTAAAATCCGCCGCACTTGGATTAATTGCAGGGCCGTCCACAGGGCCGCTAGGGCAATGAGGATATTGGCAATAATCACAATCCGTACCATGGCGGAATCCAAGATAGGGGGGTCACTGGTTCATCTTTTCATAGATTGCGACGGAGGAGGGGGAGCTACGGGTGAGATAGTTAAAGACCCAGAACTTAAACCAAGAATCCATAAAGACGGGAACGGTGGCAATAAAGGCATTGATCGCTGTGTGATTTTCAACTAAGCCAAAGTGACGGTATAGGCCCCCCAGTACAACATCCCAACCTTCAGGGGAGTGGTATCCCACAAATAGGTCGGTAATGAGAATGATTAAAAATATTTTAGTGGCATCATTTAAGCCCAAAAAGGTGCGACTGATAAACTGGCGGACGACAATCAATTCCTTGCGGCCCAGGTAGACCAACAGGACAAAACTAGCAAGGCCCAAAAGATCCGCAAAAATATTTTTCAGCCCATCAAGGGTACGATAGCCCGCTTCCTGGAATAGCTCGGTTGCCCGTTCCCGCAGGAGTTCTTCTCGCTTTTCTGGTGCTAGGTTTGGGGTAATTCCCAGGAGTTGGGCAATTTCTAGGGAATCTTTGTAGTTGGAAAATTCATGGAGAAATTCTTCGCTGATCTCGGCATTGGCGACAATTTCAGCCGGATTGGGCGATCGGTTCCAGTAGGCATCCAGGAGTGGCTCAAAAATGAGATTTCGAGTTGTAATTTGAACGATGAGGGGGACAGCAACCAGCAAAATTAACCAGCGAATGGCAATGGTCTGTTGTTTTCGCAGGCTTCTGAGTTCCCGAACCATATCCTGCTCGTATTCTGGATTAAGCTCCCGCCGGATTTGGGCGGCTCGATCTAAAAAGGAGCCGAATAAGCGTTGACTATTTTGTTTTTGCCCCATGGGAATAATTTGACTGGATTTGCTGATGGGGTCTGTGATGATGACTGGTTCAGAGGAGGCAGCGGTGGGGACGGGGGTTGAAATGGCTGGGGGTGGGTCGATCTCAGGGGTGGGTTGGGGCTGCCGGTATTTGGCAATGACCATTTCAATGAGGCCCAGTTTGGCTAAAATTTCCGATTCATGGGGATCATTAGTCGTATTTTGAAGCCAGCCACTGAGCTTAAACTGATTGAGATTAAAGTGAATTTTGGTGAGTTGTTGTTCCACGCGGGATTGCAAGTAGTCAGAAACTGTTTGCCCCATCTGGGCATCGTAGGCCACGGGTTCACCGTTGAAGTATTTATCTTCAATCTCCTTAAGGGCGATCGCCCCCTGGTAGGCTTTTTCTAAAGCTCTCAGTTGCCATTGGCTGAACCAGCGATTCAACATACAGGTTTATTTTTCTTCTTGGGTTGCAAATATATTGCCATTTTCTCCTCCCCATTTTAGTGATTATCTATAAAACTTCCTCTTCGTTTTATAATCTCGATAATTTTTAGCACTCTTTTGCCGCCAGTCCTTGGCACTGCGAATGGCCAGCCACAGCAGCAGTAGGGCAATGAGTCCCCCTTGGGTGGGAGCTTTAATGGCAAACAAAATGAGTAAAATGCATAGTAAATCCTGGGCCACTACCAGCCATCGGGGTAGGCCCCTCAAGCGATAGAACCAGCCAATTTGTACCAGTTGCAAAACAAATGCGAGCAGACCACCAATAATACCAATGATCCAGGTAGGAGTCTCGGTCAACTCAGCCACGGTCATTCCTAAGATGGCACCCACAAAGGGACTACAGATGACCTGGACTAAAATAACGAGGCGGTGTCCCCACACATTTCGATCAATAAATAACTCTAAAAATGACCAGCCTGCAAGCACTCCCACAATCCAGTAGGGGGAAAATTGGGATAAAATTGGCACCTTGGACCAAAGGGTCTCGCCCTGCAAAAGCCCGATGAGCAAAAGGGGAAGTGCCAAACGTAATCCCCCCGCTGCGGATGCGGAGAGGATAGCCAGAACTTCCAACATAAATGATTGAGTCCCCCTAATTCCAATGTGGCCCCCGTCAAGTGGGTTACTCTGCCAAAGCCTCTTGATCCTTCACTATGGCCGCTAGGGTATTAAGTAAGCGATCGCAAATGTCCTGAGCTGCTTCCTCCGATTGAATCAATAATTCCAAATCAGCTTGGGCGTAAAAACGTTCCCGTTCCGCTGCCATCATCTCTAAATGTTCCAAGAGAGGCTTGTCCCGTAATAATGGGCGACTATGATCCTGGGCAAGGCGTTTAGAAAGGATCGGCGGTGGCACATTTAGCCAAACGACTACACCTTGCCGTAAATAACTCCAGTTCATTGAGTCTAGAACAATGCCTCCCCCTGTGGCCACCACTAAATGATGGTAACTGGAAGCTTCAGCGAGGACGTTACGCTCTAGCTCCCGAAAGTAGGCCTCGCCCTGCTCCCTGAAAATATCTGTAATTGATTTTTTAGTCAGTTCTTCAATGAGAGTATCCGTGTCGAGGAAACGATACCCCAGGGTATGGGCTAAACAGCGGCCCGTGGTGCTTTTTCCTGCCCCCATCATGCCCACTAGATAGAGGTTTGCACCTTTTAGATTAATTGTCATGGGAATAGATTTTAAATAAATATCCAGAGAAGACTGCCACTAAAAATATATTCAATAATATATTCAATGTAGTGCCATTAGGAAATATGACGTGCTCTAGGCCAACTCTTTACAGTACTCCAACCATCTCTAGCTGATGCAGCACTTGGGGGATCACTTCACACCAATGGAATCTTAATTTTAAGAGTTGCCTTCTAATCGCTTGATCCACTCAGCATCGATTTTGTCTGAGGATTCGAGTTCCTGCTCAATCAAATCCTTTTCGCTCGTGTAGGCTAAGTCACTCTCACTCACATAGTTTTCTCCAGCGTATTGTTTTGCTGCTGCTAACTTTTGCACTAAAGTTGGACTGGGCCGCTCTAAAACGATGGCGTGGCGTTGACGTTGGGTATTGCGATCGCGGATGCGGCTATTCACTCCCAGCAGCCAGTAATATCGACCCAAGGGAATGCCTAAGAAACCAATGCCATAGGCCAACAACAGCCAGAAAATAGACTGGACAAAGGCAACGAGTCCCCCTAATTCTGCGGCAATGGTTCCATCCCCTAAAAGGGACCAGAGCATTAATGCCCCAATGAAGTTTACAGTCCCTAGGGCGATCGCCGCCATCACTTGACCACTGCTCGCCTGACTAAATTTCCATTGTTTCTCTTCCAGAATCGTGGGAATACTCACGGCGTTTTTGCGCTTTTTGCGAGCCGTCACTTGCAATTCTGGGAAATGGTAAATAATGTCACCACTATCTGTAACCTGGGGTTGACCATTGAAGCGGCTAAGGACTGGAATCATAAAATCTTCATCGCCATTAGGATCATTGGGAAGGTCTAGGTAGGGGGCCAGTTGTTCTGCGGTCACCGCTCCTTGAAATTTAACAATGGCTTGGCCAATGATTTGCCAGCGTTCCTCTTCTAAATTTTCATTGGGATTACCATCTCCAAATAGGAATGAATAAATCCCCTCTAAGAAGTTAAGGTCATTCTCTGATTTTTCTGGGTTACGATTCCCTCGCTGGCCCCGATCCCGTTGCCCCTGGGCGCCGTAGGAGCGACGACGACCACCCCCAAAGAAGTACCAAAAATCTGGAAAGAAGAAAACGTTAAAACCACCTCCACCGGAGCGACCACCCCCGCCGCGATCATTCCCGCGTCCCCCTTGGGTTGTCATCGCAATCAGAATGGCGGCGATCGCCAGGAAAATCAAAACGATTGAGACTACTAGAAAAATACCAAAGGAAGCCCGGATAATATAGAACACCACATTCCATATCTCTTGCCAGGCCTCTTGGAGGCGCAATCGCAAATACTTCGCCCGTAAAATTCCTCGGAAATCCTGGGGCAACACGTAGGCAATATCCCCGGTTTCGGCCACCTGAAGGGTGCCCCCTACATCGGAGGCAAGGGCCAATAGCTCCTGTTCTGCCTGACGGACATTCATTCCGGCCCGGGCCGCCACATCACCCACGGTGACTCGATACCCCAGTTGTTCCACTGCTGTCATGACTGCTGCATCTAAGGCCATCAGTCCCTACTCCCTAACTGGCTCTACTTCGATGGTAGCGAGATTAGAACATAAATACCCCCTAGGTTTGGATGGGTTTACCGTTCTTGAGGCGGCCACCCCTATCGTCTAGCCCTAATTTGTTCACTCCCCTGGAGGGGTTCCCTAGGGCCCAGTTGGCTTAATCCAGCGGTGATCTGATCCAACAGTTGCTCAGGATGAATAGGCAGAGCTAACCAACCATCCACAGCCCCATACCCCTTGAAAGTTGTATTGTCTCGATCTAAATCAGCTAAATTAGTCATTAGGAATAGTTTGACTTGGGCAGGGCTACAGTATTGACGCAGACGAGTCATCACCTCTTGGGCATCACAACTGGCCAGGTGTTGGGTAATAATCACACCCTGGGGGGTTAATTCTAAAATTCGCTTGATTTCCGCATCCACCATCCAAATCACCTGATAGCCAGCTGCGGTCAAAATTTCGCAGATCAGGGTGGCATTTTCATCGTCATCGTCAATGAGTACCAACCGTCCCTCTGGGCTAGAGTGGGCTTCTTCTAGGATGGCCAGGGCCGTTCCTGGGACATCGACAGAACGAGTCTCCGTCCCTAAGGATTCCCGTGGCAGGCTCGGCAATGTCACGGTGAACAGCGTTCCCTTTCCCTCGGAAGAGGACACCCCAATGGTGCCCTGGTGTAACTCCACCATTTGCTTGGTCAGAGCTAATCCCAACCCCACCCCGGCATAGGTACGGCCGTAGGAGGTATCTAGTTGCTGAAATTTTTGAAACAGTAGGGGCTGAAGATGTTCGGGAATACCAATGCCGTTATCTTCAACTTGAAAAATGACCCCACTGTCATCACACCAAACCCGCAAAATCACCGTCCCCGTACTTGGGGTAAATTTAATGGCATTACTGAGGAGGTTCAGGAGAATTTGTTGGATGCGATGATAATCTCCCCAAAAGCGATCGCGGCTGGGTGAAATCAAAATTTGACTGCGTAATTCTATTCCATGGCTGCGGGACTGTTCTTGCAATAAACGAAGACATTGCTGGGACACTTGTGTGAGGGAAAATTCACTACAGTTGAGCCGAGCGCGGCCGGATTCCACCTGAGAGAGGTCTAAAATGCTGTTAATTAATTCCAGGAGGTGAGTGCCACTGTCATGGATGGTTTGCAGGTAATGGCGTTGTTTATCGGTTAAGGGCCCCAAGGACCACCGCAGTAGGGTGGCGGACATGCCAATGACGCAGGTGAGGGGGGTGCGGAGTTCATGACTCATGGTGGCGAGAAAGTCACTCTTCACCCGATGGGCAGACTGCATGGAAATGAGGGCTTCCCGCAGGGCCTGGGTGCGCTCCGTAACCCGCTGCTCTAGGATTGCTTTTTGGGCCTGGACTTCTGCGTATAACTGGGATTGATAAATGGCAATACTCAGGTGATTACTCAGGTGTTGTAGAAATTCCTGCTCCTGGGGCTGCCACTGCCGGGGGCGATCGCACTGATGGGCAATTAAGACCCCCCAAAGATCTCCCTGCACTAAGATTGGTACTACTAACCAGGCTTGAATTTTGAGTTTCTGGATCAAATTCCCTAGACAGGGGGAATGGCCGTAGTGGGCTTGCATATCCGCCACCGCAATCAAGTCCCCAGAGGCCAACCGCTGCCAGCAGGCCGCCTGGCGATCGCCCCAGCAATCATCTGTCAGGCCAAGTACCGATTCTATCTGGCCAGAACTGAGGGACTCGTAGGTAATCGTACCGGTATCTAGACCCGTAAACTGACCTAGGAGGAGGCGATCCACCTGAAGAAATTGGCGGATTCGATCAACGGCGGTTTTGAGGATATCCGGTAATTCCAGACTTTGGCGGATTTGGGTCGTGACTTGATGCAAGAGTTTTTCCCGCTCGACCCGTTGATCTAAGGCAGTGCGAACCATGGGTTGGCAGGAGGTAGAGTAGGTCGATAGATCCGTGGAGATTATATTTAATAACCTGAAGGTGACTTGGGCCTGGGCCGTCCCCTGGGAATGTTGATCTGTTTTAGCTAAAGCATTCTGGGCACTGTAGACCCACCTTTGTTGAGACTGCCCAGGGGTTGCCTGATCTAAACGGGCCAAAAAGTGGGCGATCGCCTCGGAGTCGAAGGTTAACTGTAGACGATAGACCCCCGCCAAGTCCGTTTCTTCACCTTGGAGGAGAACCCCTAAATCGGGCCGGATCAAGACCGTAAACCAAGGGGGCTGAAAGGAACCGAGATTAATATCATCTTGAGATAAAATGATACTCCCTGGAGTTGCCACGGACTGAGATGCCAACTCCATGGCAAATTGCTCGTAGACAATTGCCGGTAGCACCCGATCGAAGGTGGGGAGAGAAGGAGTCATAGGCGCAGAAAATAGCGTCAATACAAAGTCATTTGCGGTGGGTCGGTTGCGGAGTTCGTCGAAGCTATCCCACGATCTTTGTTGTAGCTTGTCACTCTCCCCTAGAAGCTAAATACACTAAATTACTTAATTATCCGAATTATCCGATGGGGAGAAGGCATCAAATTGTTAACAGTTCGATCCTAATGTTAGGAAATACCGATCAAAACTTAATGTTTATTCATCAATAGCTACAAATCATTCCAAGTCAGTCCTGCCAAATCCTTAGAGAACCCAATGCATCGAATTCTCAGTCCTGCCACTGCATCCCTAGACGATCACCCCCAGAGTGTTGTTTTTATTCAACAGGATCCCGCCCCCATTATTTGCCTGACCGCAGCGGATACAGATATTACCCTGATTGCCCAAGCCCTGCCCCATCTCCCCGAAAATTTTCCAGACCTACGTTTAGCTCATCTTCTCAGGCTCCAGCAGCAAATTGTCATTGATGACTACGCCGAACAGGTTTTAGCTAAGGCCCAGGTGATTTTAATTCGTCTATTGGGGGGGCGGGCCTATTGGCCTTACGGTCTAGAGGTTGTTCAAGAAATTGTTACAAACCAAAGGAGCCAGTTGATTGTCTTGCCGGGGGACGATCGCCCGGATTTGGAGTTAATGAGCTTGTCCACCTGCTCCCTGAAGTCGGTAGATATCCTGTGGCAGTATTTCCGAGAGGGCGGCGTTGCCAATATCATTGAGGGATTAAAATTTTTAGCCCAGATTGGCTGCGATCGCCCCGATCAAATTCAACCCCCTAGGTCTATTCCTCGCTTGGGAACATATCGAGAGCCAGAAATCCCAGCTCTTGATCAACCCCAGGTGGGCATTTTATTTTACCGGGCCCACTATTTGGCGGCCAATACCCAGGTGATTGAGGAGCTTTGCAGGGCCCTTGAAGAGCGGGGATTAGTGCCTCGCCCCCTTTTCGTTCAATCCCTTCAGGATCCAGATATTCAAACAGAAGTTTTGCAGCAATGGCAGGGCAAGATTGATCTCATTTTGAATACAACCGGGTTTTCCTTAGCCCGATTTAGTCAGGAGCAGCCCCAACTCGGATTTTGGCAGGCCTTGAATGTGCCCGTGTTGCAGGTGATTCTCAGTTCCAGTTCCCAGAGCCAGTGGCAAGGTCAATGGCAGGGCTTAACGCCGCGAGACCTGGCCATGAATGTGGTACTACCGGAGGTGGATGGTCGGATTATTACCCGGGCGGTGTCCTTTAAGACCCTGGAGCAGATCCATCCCCAATTGGAGACCCCCATTAGCTCCTATCAAACCCTGGGCGATCGCCGCGACTTTGTGGCAGATCTTGCCAAAAATTGGGTCAACCTGGGACAAAAACCTCCGCAGGAGCGACGGATTGCTCTAATTTTGGCCAACTATCCCTGCCGTGATGGCCGCATTGCCAATGGAGTGGGCCTGGATACACCGGCCAGTTGCATCGCAATTTTGAATGCCCTGAAGGCAGCGGGTTATCACCTAGGAGAAAGTAAAGACATACCCGTGGATGGCCAGGCTCTCATTGAGCGGCTGACGGCGCGGATCACCAATGACCCCGAATCAGCATCCCTGCGGCCGGTGGATCAGCAGTTGAGTTTGGCCGACTACCAGGCCTATTTTGAGGCCCTACCCGATGAAGTTAAAGGACAGGTGTTAGACCGCTGGCCTGCCCCCGATCGCCCCATTCCCATCTCTGGATTTTGCCTAGGGAATATCTTCATTGGTATTCAACCCTCTAGGGGCTACGATCAGGATCCCAGCTTGAATTACCATGCCCCGGACCTAGAGCCAACCCCCGCCTACTTGGGATTTTATGCCTGGGTGCGATCGCACTTTCGGGCCGATGCCCTAATTCACCTTGGCAAACACGGAAATTTAGAATGGCTCCCCGGTAAGAGTATTGCTCTCTCCCAGTCCTGTTTTCCAGAGGTGGCATTGGGGCCCCTACCCCATTTTTATCCCTTCATTGTCAATGATCCTGGGGAAGGCAGTCAGGCTAAACGTCGATCTCAGGCAGTTATTATTGATCATTTAACGCCCCCCCTCACCCGCGCCGAACTCTACGGCCCCCTGGAGCAGTTAAGCCATCTCATTGAAGAATATTACGAGGCCGAACAGTTGGATCCGCCCCGATTAGCTCCCCTGCGCCAGCGGATTGATACCCTGATCCGGGACATTCATTTAGATCAGGATCTGAAGCACCAGGGCGATCGCAGCTGGGCTGATTGGCTCACCACGACGGATGGCTATTTGTGTGAACTCCGGGATGCCCAAATCCGGGATGGGCTACATATTTTTGGTCAATGTCCCCAGGGCCGCCAACTGCGAGATCTGATTCTGGCGATCGCCCGTGGTCAACATAGCTATGATGCTGGTTTAATTCCAGCCTTAGCTCAAGATCAAGGTTTTAGGGATAACCCCCTCCATGGGGATCCCAGCCACCCCGCCCCGGATTCCCAATACCGGACGATTGGCCAATGGCAAGCTGCCTTAGAAATCCAGGCCCAGGAGATCATTGATCATCTTTTAGGGGGCAACGACGGGGAACTGGAGATGGGCCCAGCCAGCCAACGTTCCCTGGCATGGATCCAAACCCAGCTATTACCGGCCCTGCAACAAACCCACCAGGAAATTGACCATCTCTTAAGGGGGTTAGGGGGAGGCTATGTCCCCAGCGGCCCAGCGGGAGCCCCCAGTCGTGGTCGGCCCGATGTCTTACCCACCGGCAGGAATTTCTATGCCGTAGATCTACGCAGTGTCCCCACGGAAACCGCCTGGGACATTGGCCGCCATGCCGCTGAACGGGTGATTGAACGCTACTGCCAAGACGAAGGGGAGTACCCCCGATCCTTGGGGTTGTCCATCTGGGGAACCTCCACCATGCGGACAGGGGGGGATGATTTAGCTCAGGCCCTAGCCCTTCTGGGTGTGCAACCGGTTTGGGATGGCCCCTCACGTCGAGTCGTGGATCTGGATGTGATTCCCCTCTCCCTGTTGGGGCGACCCCGGGTGGATGTCACGTTGCGGATTTCCGGGTTTTTCCGGGATGCCTTTCCCAATTTAATTGAGCTATTTGATCATGCCGTCCACCTAGTTGCTAATCTAGCTGAACCCCCAGAGCAAAACCCCCTCGCGGCCCAAGTGGCAGAGGAGACACAAACCTGGCAGGATGCGGGACTGAGCCAAGAACAGGCCAGAGAGCGATCGCACTTTCGCATCTTTGGCTCCAAACCAGGGGCCTACGGAGCCGGATTACAGGGACTGATTGAGGGGCAAAACTGGCAGGATGACCAGGACTTAGCCCGTGCCTATATCAACTGGAGTAGTTATGCCTACCAGGGCCAGGGGATTGGCCATACGGCCCCCGAAGCCTTTCAACAGCGATTAGGACAAATTCAAATCGTTCTCCAGAACCAAGATAACCGCGAACACGATCTCCTGGATTCCGATGATTACTATCAGTTTCACGGGGGTCTCACCGCCGCCGTGCGATCTCTTCAGGGCCGGCAACCCCAGATCTATTTTGGCGATCATAGCCGCCCGGATCAGCCCCGCGTGCGCCACCTCCAGGAAGAACTGGCCCGGGTATATCGCTCCAGGGTCATTAATCCCAAATGGATTGCCGGAGTCATGGGCCATGGCTATAAAGGGGCCTTTGAAATGGCGGCAACCGTGGATTATCTCTTTGCCTATCAGGCTACCACTCGCTGTGTTTCAGAGGAGATGTTTAACTACATGATGAGCGGTATTGCCGATGCCTATGTATTAGATGAAGCGGTACAAGCTTTTGTGCGCCAACATAATCCCTGGGCCCTCCGGGATATGGCAGAGCGGCTCCTAGAGGCCCACCAACGGGGAATGTGGCAAGGAGATCAAAATCGACTGGCGGCCCTAAGGTCTCTGATTCTAGAGGCGGAAGGGGTGATTGAGCAGCGGGGCTAGGTTGAAAAATTAGGCTAGATTAAAAAATAACCACCATCCTTTGACTAAAATCTTCATACTTAGCAAAGAAAGGTCATACTTGAATTAGTTCCTTTCTATAAATATTCATTTTCGGGGAGTGGGCGGGTAAGGCCCGATGGCTGGTTATATTCTAATTTTGGCGGTTATTGTCCTGGGTGGGGCGATCGCAACCGTTGGCGACCGACTGGGTTCAAAGGTGGGTAAGGCCCGTTTGAGCCTGTTTAATTTGCGGCCGCGGCAAACTGCTGTGTTAATTACAATTTTGACGGGTAGTCTGATTTCCGCTGCCACCCTAGGGATACTCCTCGCCCTGAGCCAGGAATTACAGGATGCGGTGCTACGGATTGAATCGATCCGGGAGCAGCAGGAAACCGCCAAACAGGAACTGGAGGAAACCCGTGCAGAAAAAGCAGAAATCGAGGCAGAGTTGGCCCGTTCCCAAAATGATTTAGGGGATATTCGCCAGCGACTCCTACAAACCAATGAGGTGCTAGAGCGGGCCGTCAATCGTCAGTCCCTCACCCAGGAGCAACTGGATCAACTGCAAAGTCGCTATAGCCGGGCCCAGGCAGAACTAGAGGATTTCGAGGCCCAAAGCCGTACCCTGCAAGGGCAAATTCAGCGGCTACAACGGGAGCGGGATCAGGTGCAATCTAGGCTGCGGGGGGTTGCCGGGCAAAAAGAACAGCTAGAAGCGGCCATTAAGGTGGCCAAGGATCGCCTCAGTCAGGTGGAATCCCAAAAGCAGGCGTTGCAAGGAGAAATTAATCGCATTCAGACCCAACTGGATGAAGCGGATCAGCAGCAGCAACTCCTCTTGAGTCAGCAGCGCAGTCTACGGGAAGAAATTGCTGCCCTAGAGGCCAGTCGCCAACGCCTAGAAGAAAACGTCAATATTTTGCTCCTAGGGTTACGGCGGGGAACGATTACCATTCGAGCGGGTCAAATTCTTGCTTCGGGTTTACTCCAAAATATGGGCGATCGCCGCCAAGCCACCAGTGCCGTTGAAGAACTCCTGCGTCAAGCCCGCCGCAATGCCATTGTTCTCAACAATCCTCAACAAATTCAACCCACGGATCAGGTGGTACAAATTACCCAGCAGGATGTGGATCGGCTCGTGGATCAACTTGCTGATGGCCAATCCTATGTGGTGCGGATTTTAGCGGCAGCTAATTACCTACAGGGGGAAAGTAATGTTCTTGTGGTCCCCCAGGTTGCCCCCAATCAAGTGGTTTTTCAAGAGGGGGAAAATATTGCCAGTATTGCCCTGAATCCCTCAACTATGACCGATGATCAAATTCTCCAGCGGTTGGATCAACTCTTTACGGTGTCCAATCAGCGGGCGATCGCCTCAGGAATGCTGCCGGATCCCGTCACTGGTTCGGTGGGGTCATTTCGGCAGATTGAATTGATTAAGTTTGTCCTAGAACTAAAGGAACACCAAGGAAACATCGACATTAGTGCCATTGCCCCCCAGATTGTGTATACGTCGGGGCCCCTAGAGATTTCCCTGATTGCCCGACAAAATCAGCGAGTGATTCTCAGAAGTAGTTAAGGAGTTAAGGAGTCAAGGTTAATCTAACTCCAGAAAATAACGACATCCCTTTCTGGGGAACCTCTGATTTATTTCTGCGTCTTGGAATATCACGTGAGTAAACAAGCGGCTTTGGAGTCTGTGTTGTTTCCCTCCTGGGGTTTAGTTAGGTATGCGCTACCTAAATCGTTCTACCTCAGACGAGTTTTTGCCATTCATTTTTCCCTATCTAGTTAGTTAGTTAATTACTTTTGTTCGTTACTTTTGGAGTCACTCAGATGCAAGGTTTTCAATCTTGGTTCCATCGTCTTGCGACCATTTTTACCGTAGGTTTAACCAGTAGCAGTTTAGGGATTCCCTTTTTGCCCCTAACAGCCCAAGCCCAAACCAGTTCCTTTAATGATACCCAGGGGGTGTGGGCCCAGGCCTGTATTGATTCCCTCGCCAGTCGGAATATTATTAGTGGCTACCCCGATGGTACTTTCCGTCCCAATTCTCCCGTTACCCGGGCTGAGTTTGCGGCGATGGTTGGCAAGGCCTTTCCCAATGCCAATGCGGTGCGATCGCCGATGCAATTTAATGATGTTTCGAGTAATTTCTGGGCCTACAATGCCATTCAAAACGCAAACCGCACGGGCTTTTTAAGTGGCTACCCCGGTAATGTATTCCGGCCGAGTCAAAATATCCCCCGTGTACAGGCCATTGTTGCCCTCTCTAGCGGTTTACAATTTACACCGGCCCAGGCCATTGAAACCACCCTCAGCGATTTTAATGATGCTGCCGCCATTCCTGACTATGCGCGGTTTGGGGTTGCAGCGGCGACGGAAAAACAAGTGGTGGTCAACTATCCTAATGTGCGTCAACTCCAACCCAACCAATTGGCCAGCCGGGCCGATATTGCCGCCTTCCTCTGCCAGGCCACCAGTGGGGGAACCCAAGCCCTCATTCCCACCCAGTACATTGCCGGCTATTCCGCCCCTTCGGTGGTGAGTATTCCCGCCGGAACCCGGATTGCTATACGCTATCCTGATGCAGAACGCATTATTGTTGCTCCCAACGAAACGGTGCCGGTACGACTCTTGACCGCCAGTGATGTGGTCGATACCCAAGGGCGAATGCTCATTCCCGCTGGCAGCCCAGTCTATGGCCAAATTCAACCGGCCCAGGGTGGTTCCCAGTTTGTGGCTAGCTCCATTGTCGTCAATCAACAACAGCTTCCCTTCGCGGCCACATCTGGGGTGATCACGACGATCAAAAACACCAATGATCCAAATATTGCCAATGTGTTTCGGAATGCTGCCATTGGCTCTGCGGTGGCCGCTGGGATTTCCGGTTTGGCGGGGAATCAAACGATCACGGCCCAAAAAGTTCTCACGGGAGCCGTCACTGGGGCCGCCATTGAAACGAATATGGGCCGGCCCGCAGGGGCAATTGTCCGGGATAGCCTCATTGGTGCGGCGATCGCCACAGGTGTTTCTGCGGTCACGGGGGACAAAACCATTACCCCGGAAAAGGTGATTATTGGGGCTGGGGCCGGAGCCACCATTGGCGGGGCTATTAATCCGGCCGTTGAGCGGGTGGTGGTCATTGATCCAGCCATGGACTTGACCCTGACCCTGAATAATAGCCTGAATGTCAATCCCCAGTAGGTAGACCCAGCAGCGAACCTGTCCCTGTCCCTTCAATGACTTCGCCGATGGCATAGGACTGAATGTTTTGGCTGGCAAAGAGGGCGATCGCCCCCTGCACCTGATCTTCAGGAACCAGAACCACATAGCCAATGCCCATATTGAATGTGGCAAACATATCCACCCTAGAGACCTGACCCGCTTCAGCTAACCATGTAAAAATGGCTGGAGTGGGCCAGGCATCGGCAAACAGTTGTAGGGATTGGTTTGGGCCCAGGCAACGGGGCAGATTTTCCGGTAATCCCCCGCCGGTAATGTGGGCCATGCCATGGATGTCTAAGTTGGCTGCCTGGGCCGCCCGGATGGCAGAAACATAGATCATCGTCGGGGTGAGGAGACAATCCCCCAAGCTCATCCCCCCTAACAGGGGCGGGCAGTCAGACCAGTCGTAGGGGCGATCGCTGATGATTTTGCGGACAAGGCTAAAGCCATTACTATGCACACCATGACTTTCAAGTCCAAGGGCAATGTCCCCCAGTTGTACCTGTTGCCCGGTGAGTACCCGATCCTTTTCCACAACCCCCACGCAAAAACCGGCCAAGTCATAGACCCCTTTGTCATAAAAGCCGGGCATTTCCGCCGTTTCTCCCCCTAGGAGGGCGCACCCTGCCTGCTGACACCCCTGACTAATCCCCGCCACCACCTGGGTGAGTAGGTCAGAACTGAGCTTTCCACAGGCAAGATAATCTAGGAAAAATAGAGGCTCTGCCCCACAGGTGAGGACATCATTCACACACATGGCTACTAGATCAATGCCAATGGTATCGTGATGGTTGAGGGCCTGGGCCAGCTTCAGTTTAGTGCCAACCCCATCGGTTCCAGAGACTAAAAGGGGCTTTTTGTAGCCGGAGGGAAGATCACACAACCCGGCAAACCCTCCCAAGGAACTAACGACTTCAGGACGGTGGGTGGCATCAACAAGGCTGCGGATGCCCTGGACAAAGGCATGACCGGCGGCCACATCGACCCCCGCTTGGCGATAGTCCATCTTAAGCGTGCCCCATATTAAGAATGCTTCCTATTATTAAGACCAAGCCCCATATTAAGAAGAACCCCCATGTTAAGAACAACCCAGATCGGGGTAGGTCTCTTTCAGGTGGACGAGAAGGCCCTGGCAGGCATCGGTGAGGAGATCTAGCACCAGTTCAAAGCCATCCCGGCCGCCGTAGTAGGGATCGGGGACATCTTTCTGGGCGTGGGATTGGCAAAAGTCACAGATGAGATGAACTTTATCGCGATATTTGCCATCGGTATCTAGGCGGAGAATATCCTGGTAGTTTTCCCGATCCATGGCCAAAATCAGATCAAAGTTTTCAAAATCTGAGCCATGAAATTGACGGGCAAGGCTCTGAAGATGAATATCCCGTTGTCGAGCCGTCATCACCATGCGGGAGTCGGGAGGATCGCCAATGTGATAGTTACTGGTTCCGGCGGAGTCACAGTGAATGTGATCACTGAGGCCGGCTTTTTGGATCAGGTCTAACATGATGCCTTCGGCGGCGGGGGAACGACAAATGTTACCTAAACAGACAAATAAAAGTTTAATAGCCATGGATTTTAATTAGGGTGGGTGGGTGGGATCAACTGGCGCACTAGGGTCGCTAATTGTTCGGTACTATCGGGAACCGCCAGGGATCGGGCTTGATGGGCCATGGCCTTCAGTTTGGTGGGATTCCCTAACCAATCTAAAATTAATTTTTGCAGGCGATCGCCCGTTAGATCCCCTTGGGAGATCATTTCTGCGGCTCCGGCCTTCACCAAAACGTCCCCATTGTGACGTTGATGGTTTTCGGCGGCATAGGGATAGGGAATGAGCAACCCAGGAGTGCCAGTGAGGGTTAATTCCGTTAAGGCACTGGCGCCGGCCCGGCTAATGGCTAAATCTGCTCGTTGCAGTAGACCCGCCATATTGTCATAGAACGGCAACACAACATAGTGGGGATGACTGAGGCTGTGGGCATCGGGATCATTGGTTCCCGTCAGATGAACCACCCAGGCCCCCGTTTCTAGCCAATGGGGAATGGCTTCCCGTACTTTTTGATTGAGGGCAACCGCCCCTTGACTCCCTCCCATGACGACAATCAGCGGGCTATCTTCCGGAATGGCTAAATCAAGGGCTTGAGGCCCTAAAAACTCCGGCCGTACTGGGGTACCCGTGACCGCAATGGTTCTGCCCGTTTTTTTGTCCAAGTGTTGAACCGCCTCTGCCATGCCCACCGCCACTTGACTGCACCAAGGTGCGAGGGCCCGGGTCACCTTACCGGGAAGGGCATTGGATTCATGGAGGAGGGTGGGACAGCCGAGACTGCGGGCCGCCAAAATTCCTGGGGCGGCAATGTAGCCCCCCGTAGTAAAAACTCCTTGAATACCCTCTTGGCGGATCAGGGTTCGGGTTTTTTGGATTGCCCCCAAAAGTTGCCCTAGGGGCCGCAGTTGGGCAATGGGGTTACGCCCTTGAAAGCCCTGGAGGGGAACCTGGTGCAAGGGATAGATGCCCGGAACTAATTGGGTTTCGAGGCGATCGGGCACACCCAACCAGTGGATGTCATAATCCGGGAGTGCCTTGGCCACCGCAAGGGCTGGAAATAGATGGCCGCCAGTGCCACTGGCCGCAATCAAAAGCTTTGGACGAGCCATAGGGAAAAATTAGAGCATTGTTGATCAACTGACACTTGCTTGGGCCTTTTGCAAATTAGGGGCATTAATTTGAATCACCATGTCATCATCGCTGCGACTGGTCAAGGAACGAGTCACCTGACCCAAGACTAAGGGCTGGGATACACCGGGTTGGGGATGAATCACTGTGCGGGCAATAATGATCAGCTGATCTCGGCCCAGACCCAAGCGTCCAGGGGAAAATAAATCCGCGGCCGCCTGTTGTAATGTTGCCGTCAAACCCTCGGTGGTCAGATCCGGCGGAACTGTAATGACAGCCTGGGTGGCTCCATTATCATAAACGAGGGAAAACTTTGCTGCTCCAGGAATTTGGGTATGGGTGAGGGGAACCAGGCTAAGGGCAAATAGGCCCGCCGTCAAGACCCCCATAAAGCCCGTGACACCAACTAAACGAAAGCGAATGCCCCACTTGAAACCAAAGGCAATCACGGCTATCCCAGCCATGGTTAGGGTACCGATACCAACCCAACGGCTATAGGTCAGAAAATCTGTGGTGGAAAGCATTAATATTCGTCCTCGTTAGTGACAAAGCCACTGGCTTCATTGGTGGGAGATGGTTCTGTTTGCTCCAGGGCGGCCCGTAATGTATGCCAGGTCAATGTGGCACATTTAATCCGCACCGGAAACTGGGCAACCCCCTGCATTGCATTGAGCTTACGAAATTCTCGGGGAAACTCAAATTGTCCTTTCATCATGGTTTGAAACTGCTCAACCATTTTCAATGCCGTTGTAATCGTTTGTCCCTGCAAGGCATCTGCCATTAAATCCGCTGAGGCCATGGCGATCGCACAGCCTTCCCCTTCAAACTTGATCTGTTTAATGCGAGGCTCGGAGGTATCTGCACTCACTTCCAAACTCAGGGTTAGATCAATCGTATCCCCACAGGAGGGGTTATGGCCCCGTTGCTGACGATCTACCGGATCTGCCTGGCCCCGATGGCGTGGTTTTTTATAATGCTCTAGGATTACTTGCTGATATAGGTTGCGTAGGTTATCCAACGTCATTGATATTACTCAATTCGAGATCTATCAATCTCAATAGATGATCTATACCATTTTAGCTTAGGTGGGTTCAGGGAGGCGTTCATACTAAAGAGTCACTCCTAGACCGCTTGCAAGCTTTGGACAAAGAGCGTCAAGGTGGCGGCGATCGCCAACGCTATAAATCATCAGTATCAAACAGGGACAAATCTTGGGGATGAATAATTGTAATACCTGACATGCCTGCAAAATCACTTGGATTAAAGGTCAAGAGGTGTGTAATTCCATTGGCAAGAATGGCTGCAATAATACGAGCATCATGAGTACGTTTGCCCATGACTCTATGGGTTGTGACTAAATTCAGCCAAGTTGGAAAAAGTTGCGGAGATTCCTCCAAGGACGGAAAACGATCAAGAAGTTGGTCTATCGTGCTTCTGGTTTGTTCGACAGACCAGCCTAAGCCATTGACTTGAGGTGGTCTTGTGGCAACAGCCCAAAACTCAATAATTACTTGCGCCACAAGGAAGCATTCATCGGATTGCATGAGTAGAGGAGAAACTGCATCTGTTGCAAGCTTATGCTGTACGTCAGACGAATTGCAGAATCGCATGACAACATTAGTGTCAAGCACATATCCCGTCATTATTCGTAAATACTGTCACGGCTAAAGGCTTTGTCTGGTAGGCTTGGACTGCTTTTGGGAAGTTGTAAAACCCATTCACGAAATTCCCTAGCCCTGTCGGACGATGCTGCTCTTTGCCAAAGTGGTGCAGGCAAGGAAACTTCTCTAGACTGAAACTCAATCAAGGCTATGAAATCAGCAATTTTTTTAAGTTGATTATCATTTAGCTTGTCTAATTCTTTTTTCAGATTTTCTCGTAGCATAGGTAGATTTTGGGGAAATAGACATTACTCTATAGTAACCTATGGTCTTCTGCTCGTCTGGTTCATATCCTAGCCTCAACACAGTACAATCCATCACCCGTAATCTCCTAGAGGACTTGCAAGCTTTGGACAAAGAGCGTCAAGGTAGCAGCAGTACTAATACCAAACATGAGGGAGCGGCCCAGGGGAATGTTGGCAATATAACAAATCGAAAACAAAAACCGGGCCCCGATAAATGCAACCGCAGCGATCGCCGCCGTTTGGGTCTGCACCCCCGTCACCAGAGCCAAAAGAACTGCTGCGGCATAGGGCATAAAGGTTTCAAAGGAATTTTCATGGGCCCAAGTGGCCCGTTGGGCATAGGGGGGCAATTTATCAAATAGGGCGCGGGGAGCCGCCGGATCAAATCCAGCCTGAACTCGCCCGGCAACCACAAAGCAATAGGGAAAGTAAATCAGGATCGTAGCTACCAGCAAACTGCATCCCAGTAACCAAGACACATTTAAATCCATAGATCAACCTTAATAATGTTCTATTCTCCTTTCCTTGGGTGCGGGGATTCTAAGGCAGTACCAGGGGAGTCGTCACGTCCAACTCCTAAACTCCTGTTGCTGGATTGAGGTCAGGGCTAGGGGCCGCTTCCGCTAAATAATAGCCATTTCCATTGGTGCCGTTGAGACTATTTCCTTGACGTTGGCGATGCTCTTCAATTAAGCGGATTGTCCGAGTCACGTCTGCGGGCAAAATAACAACTAAACTGCCCTCAGGAGCCTGACTCAGGGCATGATTAATGGCCTCCACTTCGTCATGAATAATGGTGCAATCCGGTTGAACAGCATGGTGACTCACACCGCGCTGAATCCAATGGGCCGCATCCCCCCGGGGCCGGCCACGGGGATCATCATCTTCCTTGATTATGATCCAGTTAAAAATTGAGGCAGACAGTTCCCCCAGTTGTTCAAGATCCTGATCGCGGCGATCGCCCGGGCCACCAACTACACCAATCCGCTGACCGGGCCATTTCTGGACAAACTCACCCACGGCCGCATACCCGGCTGGATTATGGGCATAGTCTACCAAGGCACTGAAGGAACCCAGCTCTAACAAATTCATCCGACCGGGGGTTTGCTCCACCGAGGTGCGAAAAGTGGTCAGGGCTGCTCGAATATGCTCGATAGCAATTCCCTGGGCAAAGGTCGCTAAACTGGCGGCCAATGCGTTGGCAATCATGAAATTCGCCCGTCCCCCTAGCGTCACAGGCACATTCACTGCCTGCTCAATGCGCAGGGTCCAGTCCCCCTTCAAGATGGACAGATAGCCATTTTCGTAAACTGCGGCCAAACCACCCTGCTGAATATGCTGTTTAATCACCGGACTATTGGCATCCATGGAGAAATAGGCTACCTGGGCCTTCACCTGACGAGCCATGCCCGCCACGAGGGGATCATCGGCATTCAGCACCGCGTAGCCATTGGGCCAAGCAGACTCCACCACCACAGCTTTTAGATCCGCCAACTGCTCGATCGTGTCAATATCCCCCAAACCCAAGTGATCGGCCTGGACATTCAAGACCACCCCGACATCACAGTGATCAAAGCCTAGGCCAGAGCGGAGAATGCCCCCCCGGGCCGTCTCTAGCACCGCAATATCCACAGTGGGATCCCGGAGAATTAAATGGGCACTTTGGGGGCCAGTAGTATCCCCCTTCTCTACCAGATAGTCGCCAATGTAGATGCCATCGGTGGTGGTATAGCCTACATTCTGGCCCGTTTGCTTACAGATATGGGCAACGAGGCGGGTAGTAGTAGTTTTGCCGTTGGTTCCGGTAATGGAAAAAATGGGAATGCGGGGAGAGACTCCCGGCGGGAAAAGCATATTGAGAACCGGTTCGGCCACATTACGGGCAATGCCCTTACTGGGGTTGGTATGCATCCGAAACCCTGGGGCCGCATTCACTTCGACAATGACACCCCCCACCTCTGGCATCGGTTTGGAAATATCGGGACAAACGACATCAATCCCGGCAATATCTAGACCAATGACCTGGGCTGCCCGCTGGCAAATCCAACTATTCTGGGGATGAATTTCATCGGTGCGATCCACGGCAATGCCGCCCGTACTTAAATTGGCCGTGGCCCGGAGATAGCAAATTTCGCCATCCTTGAGAACCGTATCCAAGCTAAATCCTTGGCGATCTAATAATTCCCAGGTATCGTGATTGACTTCAATTCGGGTTAAAACGTTGGTGTGACCATCGCCTCGCTGGGGATCGGTATTGGTTAGATCAATCAGTTCTTGAATCGTGGAGTGACCATCTCCCAGGACATGGGCCGGAACCCGCTCTGCCACCGCAATAATTTTGCCGTTAATCACTAAGACACGGTAATCACGACCAGGGTAAAATCGCTCGACAATCACAGATTTAGAAACCGTGCTGGCAATTTCGTAGGCTTCTTCGGCCCGATCCCAGGTATCAATGTCAATGGTGATGCCACGACCATGGTTGCCATCTAGGGGCTTTATCACAATGGGATAGCCACCAATATCGGCGATCGCATTTTCCAGTTCATCTAGGTAGCGAATGGTTGTCCCCTTTGGAACGGGAATACCGGCATCGGCTAAGAGTTGTTTTGCCCCTTCCTTATCCCCCGCTAACTCAACGGCTAAAATTCCAGTGCGATCGCTGAGGGTTGCCTGCATCCGATGACTTTTTGAGCCATAGCCCAATTGAATAATAGAACGACTACTCAGTTCGCACCAGGGAATATGACGGGCTTCGGCTTCTTTGACAATGGCTTCGGTGCTGGGGCCGAGGGAGGCTTCTGCTTTCAGATCCCGTAAATCGCTAATGTCTTGGTCTAGCTCGTGCTGGGGGTAGGTTCCCGTATCAATAATGCTTTGACAGAGACGAACGGCGGCCCGACCAGCATAGCGACCGGCCTGATCCGTTTGGTATTCAAAGACCACCTGATAGATGCCAGGGGTGCCAGTTTCACGGGTACGCCCAAAACCCACGGGCATTCCCGCAAGTTCCTGAAGTTCTAGGGCGACATGCTCAATAATGTGGCCCAAATAGGTGCCTTCCCGCAAACGGGTCAAAAACCCTCCCTCATGGCCTAGGGAACAAAAGTGATCATACAAACTGGGTAGGACACGAATTAAGCCATCCACAAAACCGGGAATCTGATTCGAGGGACTATCCGCGAGGGTCTCTAAATCGAGGCGCATCACAATCAGCTTTTGCCGTCGGATGCTCCAATAGTTCGGCCCACGTAATGTTTGTAATTTGAGAATTTTCATAGTATGCCGATGAAATGGGAGGAGGGTGGATACACCATTTTCAGTGTCAGGGGGGATGGTTTGAGAAACTGTATTCTACTAGACAGTTTTGTGGAGAGCGCGATGGGTCAGCAAATTATAGCAGTCTCCATCACTCAGTATATGGACGCGCAGATTATAAATGCTTACGGGATCCGTTAAGTCCACATGGGGATAGCTGGTGTAGCTCACATCCCGAGGATCCACAATGGTGACGGCACCCCGACCTAAAACCTTGAGATGGCCGTCGGCTTCAAAAAGGGCACAGGTGTCCTCATCAATGCCCACCCCTAGCTTCTCTGGGTAGGCAGAAATGGCACTGATCAGCCGCGCTAGACGATTGCGGTTATGAAAATGCTGATCCACAATCACATCGGGCAAAAAGCCAAGACCCGTAGACATATCCACTAGGGAGCGGTTGGGGGGTTCGTTACTGCCACCACTGGCAATCATCCGCTCTCCCATGACGGCGGCCCCGGCACTGGTTCCTGCCAATACGGACTGTCCTTGCCAGACTTGATGGCGCAGCTTTTCCAGGAGAGGGGTTTCGTCCAAAAGGGAGGAGAGTCGTAGCTGATCCCCACCGGACATAAACACGCCGCTGCACCGCTCTAATCGCTCTAGTAGGTCTGGATTCTCCCCATGGCTGCGATCGCTCACAAGGAGAACTTCTACCGCCTTGACCCCAATTTCCATAAAAATATCGTGGTAAAGTCGCCCCATGGCATCCGGTTCCCGAGAAGCAGAGGGAATCACGCCAATGGTGGCATCCAGCCCCCCCGATCGCTGGCAAAATGTGGTTAAAATTTGCCGGCCATGCACTTTGTCTTCGGCTCCGCCAACGGCCATGACGACACTTTTAGCGGAGGAGGCATCAGGGGAAGTCAGAATGGGATTAAGTTGTAACATAGGGTGTCGAATTTTTCTTGAAACGGAAAAGAGAGCCTAGGGCCACTGAGGTGAGGTCAGAGGAACGGGTCATATTGAGTCATATTAAGAGCATGATGCCAGATTATTGAGGGAAAATTAAGTTTTTTTGGTATAAAATAAAGATCGCCCCCAGTTTTAATTTATTCTTCTTATTTATTCTTGTTGTAGTATATTTATGTTGATCGTTGCATCCGGTAAATCCTCAACCTCTTGGGCCCAGCAAATAGAGTTTTTGCGTCGTTTTGCCTGGTAGAGTGCCGCATCTACGGCTCGATACAATTGTTGCGGAGATTGCTGACAGTCAATCCAGATGATGCCAATACTGACTCCTAGATGGATAGAATTGGCTGGGACGTTTCCCTCTACGTGCAGATTACAGATGAGTCTCTGGAGTTTTTGCGCTATTTTCTGGGCTTGGTCTTGGTCGCAACCAGAAATCAGCAGGGCAAATTCATCGCCACCGATGCGGCCCACATAGTCATCGGATCGGGTATTACGATTGAGAAGTTCTGCCACCTGTTGCAATACCTGATCGCCCACGGGATGGCCATAGGTATCGTTGATTTGCTTAAAGTTATCCAAATCCATCAACATTAAGACGGCACGACAGGGGCGATCGCTTTGGGTCTGGATGACACAGCCTGCCCCAATGGCCTGATCTAGTCCGCGACGGTTGCCAATGCCGGTGAGGGCATCCGTAAACACCTGTTCTTGGGTTTGGGCCAAATCTTGGCGGGTGCGTAAAAAAATTGGAATGTAATAGCTTAATTGCCAAGCCGTCAGGAGACTAATTCCGGCAGTAAATATCTTGACGCTGCCCTCTAACCAGTAGTCACTATGCCAGATATTCCAGGCGGCAACACCATGGCCAATCCCACAACTGAGGATAAACCCAGCAAATAGGAATAGCGTTGGCCGCAGATCGGGGGTAACATAATGGCGATTGATTAATAGCAAAAGGGGAATTGAAAAATAGGCGATCGCCACGAAGATATCCCCAGAAGCATGGAGCGTTGTTAAAGGAACGTCCCAAAAAAAGCAGCTTCCGTGGGGCATGGCCATGACCTCTACTGGAGATAAAATTTGAATTTATGGATACTAGGATAGCTTTTATCCCTGATCCTTAGGGCAAACCCAGCTAAAATCAAGCCCTAGGGCGATCGCTAGGGAAGGAAAAAAATTAAAAACTTTACCAATAAATAGGGAGAAAAGGGTGTTTGGTCAACGGAAGGTTCAATCGGATCCACGGGTCAGCAAGATATTAGATTCCCTGAAAATTAAATACGATGTGGATGATGACGGTGATTATCGGGCTGTCTTTGAACTAGAAGACGGGCGATCGCAATTAGCCTTTATTGATTCTCGTACCTCCCAATTAGGTGCCTTTGAAATTCGGGATGTGTGGTCCATTGGCTATAGCTCCGAAGAACCCCTAGACAAGGATTTGGCCAATTATCTATTACTCCAAAATGCCAATCTCAAAATTGGGGCCTGGGAACTGCGCCATGTGTCCACCAATAAATTTTTAACGGTGTTTTGTACGAAGGTGGCCGCAGATTGCGAATCGGAAGCCCTCTACGCCAGTTTAGTTGTGGTTCTCAATGCGGCGGATGGCCTGGAAAAAAATCTGGATATTGGGGATTACTTCTAAAAATATTGAAGAGCGATAAATAGAGTTAAACGCCCAAAGCCTCACTCTCCATCACCATCAAAGGCCGCTAAAATCTCCTCCGGTAAAGGCTGATCAAAGTCATCTGGGACAATAATCTGCCCCTGGTCATGCCCTAAGCTAGCGCGACGATCTATCGATGTCCGAAAGGGAACTAGCTTGGCGATGGGGATACCTCGATTGGCAATTACAATCTCTTCTCCTCGATCTACACGGGATAGTAGTCGGGAAAGATTTGTCTTAGCCTGATGGATATTGACGGTTTGCATACCTTTATAAAACTAAGTCAGTAAACTAAGTCTAGTTTGATTTTGGTAATTCTGATCCGGCAAGCTAGGGATGCGCTTGATACAGGAACGCGCCGATTAAATTTAAATCGCCCCCCGCTTTGGGCAAAAGTCGGGCAGGGATGTTTATAAAGATCGTCCATGGTATAAAATGAGAATCGTTCTCATATTCATGGATAATGGATCAATGGCGGCCCTTCTTACTTCATTGAAAATCTCAATCCCCAAATCCTTTATTGGACGTATTGGCTCAATGATGATTATGACGACCTTGGCGGTGGGCTTGGGTAGTTGCGGGGGAGAACCCGCGTCAGAGGAAGGAGAGTCTCCCGAAAGTATGGCAGCGGCCGATACCGGTATCACCATTGTCACCACCTTTCTGCCGATCACGGAATTTACGACGGCCGTTGTGGGCGATCGCGGCACGGTTACCCAACTTTTGCCCATGAATGTTGACCCCCACGATTTTCAAGCGAAACCAGGGGATGTGCAAACCCTGACCCAAGCCGATGTGCTGGTCAAAAATGGTTTGGAAATGGAAAATTTCCTAGAGGATTTAGTGGCCAATGCCGATAATTCCAATCTGACCGTGATTGATACCAGCGCGGGAATTGCCACCATTGAAAACGATGACATTGACGGCGGTAGCCACGGCCATGATCATGGGCACGATCACAGTCATGATCACGGGCACAGCCACGATCATGGGGAAAGTGAGACAGCGGGCCATCATCACCACCACGGTAAATATAATCCCCACATCTGGCTAGATCCAAAACGGGCGATCCAGCAGGTGGAAAATATTCGGGATGGCCTGATCGGCGTTGATGAAGAAAATGCCGAGATTTATACCGCCAATGCCGCCGCCTACATTCAACAGCTTCAGGAATTGGATCGACAGATCACAGAGCAACTACGGCCCTTTAGGGGCAGAACATTTGTGGTATTCCATGATTTTGCTCCCTACTTTGCGGAAAGTTATGGTCTGAATGCGGAATTTTTGGTGGATGTACCTGAAGATAACCCTTCACCTGCGGATGTCCAGCGGGTGATGAACACGGTTCAACAGAGCGATCTGAAAACCCTACTCACGGAACCGGGTGCGGGAGACTCCTTTGCAGCCCTAGCCCAGGACTTGGGGGTAAACATCAGTACCTTTGATCCCCTGGAAACGGGGCCGACGGATGCCATAGAGCCAGGGTATTACATCACCACGATGAACCAAAATGTGCAAAATATTGTCTCGGCCTTTGGCGGAACAACCCAGCAGTCCTATCAACCCCTCTGGTTTTCCCCAGCATCGGTGGCGGTGGTTTCCCAAGGACTCAGATTTTAGGGGTATGGTTTTAGGGTTATTTTGGGATGGGGGCTATTTTTGTTTTGGGTTATGTCTTGGGTGTTGTGATGTATTTCTTTGATCATTGAGGATCCGGGATTGTCAGAAATCTCAGAAATCGTATTGGCGGTACAGAATCTCACCGTCTATCGAGAAAGCCACTGTGCGGTGGAGGATGTCTCGTTTGTATTGGAAGCCGGAACCGATACGGCCATTATTGGCCCCAATGGTGCGGGCAAAAGTAGCCTGGTACAGGCCATTTTAGGCGTGATTCCCAGTCAAAGGGGTCAGGTTTTTTTCTTGGGACAACCCCTAAAGAAAGGAGGGCCCCAATCCCGTCGTCTACGGCAACAGGTGGCCTATCTGCCCCAAAATTTCCTCTGCGATCGCCGGATTCCCATGACCGTTGAAGAACTGGTGGGTTTGGGCTGGGATTATTTAAGTTGGCAATGGCCCTGGCAACACCATCGGCAGCGGCAGCAGGCGGTTTCTGAGAGTCTCAGTCGGGTGGGGGGCGACCATCTGGGCCATAAGCTGATTAGTGATCTTTCCGGGGGCGAAACCAAGCGGGTCTTGTTGGCCTATTGTTTGGTGAGGCCGCGACGACTGTTGATTTTGGATGAGGCCCCAGCGGGATTGGATTGGCGGGGGGAGGCGGAATTTTACCAACTTTTGGATGAACTCAAACAGGAGCAAGGCTGGGCCATTTTGCAGATTTCCCATAACTTAGATCGGGTGCGTCACTACTGCGATCGCGTCCTCTGTTTGAATCGGCAACTGCTGTGCGAAGGGCTACCGGATATTATGCTCACCCGTGATAATTTAGCCCGGGCCTATGGATTAGAAGGGGTGCGCTACCATCATTTTCATTAATTGTTTGATAGTTCAATTATTTATTTTCTATGCTGCAAGCTGAATTTATGCGGGTTTTTGAACTCTTTCAACTGCCCTTTATGCAACGGGCCCTGATGGCGGGGATTTTAACGGGGGCCTTGGGGGGAATGTTGGGTAGCTTTACGATTTTGCGGCAGCTTTCCTTTTTTAGTGATGCTCTGGGCCATTCAGCCTTACTGGGGATTGTCATTGGCCTATGGTTGGGTGTGAATCCGTCTTTAGTGCTATTGCCCTTTGCCGTACTATTTGCCTTGGGTGTCACCTACCTTTTGGAACATACGCGGCTATGGACTGATGCCCTCCTAAATATTATCTATTCTTCATCCTTGGCGATCGCAGTGATTAGTCTCAGCTTTATGGGTCAATATCGGGGCGGCTTAAATAATCTGTTATTTGGGGATATTTTAGCGGTACAGCCCCTAGACCTTGTATTAAGTAGCCTTCTGTTACTGGTGGGATTGATCTTCATTGGCTTGACCCTGCGTACCCAAATGTTAATGACGGTGAATGAATCCCTGGCCATTGCTCGGGGGGTATCCGTGAGGTTGCACCGCACCATTTTTGTGGTGTTGTTGTCCCTGGTGGTTGCGGTTTCGATTAAAACCGTGGGCGTATTACTCATTAGTGCCTTTGTGGTTATTCCCGCCTGTGCTGCCCGTCTCTGTAGTCGTCAATTTAATCACTATATTCTTTGGGCGGCAGGCCTGGGTTCCCTCAGTGCTGTGTTGGGGATGCTCGTCTCTGCCTCCGTGAATTTACCCTCTGGGCCAACGATTGTCGTCACTCAGCTTATTTTTTTTCTAGGGGCCAGTGGGTTTTCCGCCCGAACCTCCTAACCGAACGTCCTAAGTGGCTGGGTTCAATTAACCTAAAAATACTGGTAAAGGCTATCATCTCCCTGCCTGGGGGCCACACCGCGGTTCCCTTCTCTTACAAGTAATTGCGCCTACCTACTTACGCTAAAAACTTTGCTTGTTAAGGAGTTTGGACAAAAATGAAGTTTTGTATATGCTATATCTAGCAGTTTTTGATACCTCTATATCCATGTGCTAGAGTGGGTTCTATCCTTATGAGTAGAGAGTTCTGGTTTTCCATTACTAAATTAGCTAGGCTGCTAATCGCTGTCTAATCAATAGTTAGACCGCTGAACTTCTTCTGGGAAGTAATGCCTTAAAATCATCAGTGGGGCAAGCATACAAAGAAAATTGGAGTGGCATTAGCTTGGTTCTATAAGGCAATCAGCGGCATCGGCTATGATCTGAACAGTCATTTGCTTTTGTAGAGCCATACCGCTAGCTGAATAAGGGATTACGATGCTGTCGAGAGAAGTAAGACAATTACAAAATACTTGGGATCGAGGTGATTTTCCAAAGCATTTAGAGTGGATTGAAATTGACGGTATACGTGGATGGACTGGTCAGCGTATAGACTTTAAGTTTCCAATTGTTTGCATTTCGGGCGAGAACGGAATTGGGAAAAGCACTATTCTTCAAGCAGCGGCATCAGCGTATAAAAATGAAAGACAAGGCTTGAATCCTTACTATGCATCAGACTTTTTCCCAGATACCCCCTGGGAAAAGGTTACTAACGTATTTATTAGGGTGTCTCTCAGACAAGGAAGCCAGACTATAAACCATGTTGTAAGAAAACCAACCAATCGCTGGAGGGGTAATCCTGAGCGCAGTGAGAGAACAGTTATTTTCCTAGATCTTCGACGTACTCAGCCTCTTTATGCAAAATTAGGATACTCACAACTAATTCGAGGTAATCCTGTTGAGGGTGTTGCCAATATTTTCTCTGATGAAACTCTCCAACGCTTCTCAGCTATTGTTGGCAAATCTTATACATCAGCTAAAAGTGCTACTTTAAAGGACTCGCCAAATAGACCAGTTCCTGTGGTTGAAGTAGGTTCACTAAGATATTCGGGTTTCCATCAAGGTGCTGGAGAGTCTACTATTGCTGAGCTTCTTGCACTAAACATTCCTAATTACTCACTGGTTTTGATTGATGAAATAGAAACAAGCCTGCATCCCCGCGCACAACGGCGACTGATGAGAGATTTGGCAAATATTAGTCGAGAAAAGAAAGCACAATTTATTGTTACTACTCACAGCCCATACATTATGGAGGAGCTACCCCCCGAAGCGCGAGTTCATGTTTTGGGTAACACCGATAACAAACGTGTGGTTTTTGGTGTCTCTCCAGAGTTTGCTTTGACAAAAATGGATGACGTAGCAGTTCCAGAACTGGAAATTTATGTTGAAGATACACGCGCGAAGATTCTTATTGAAGAGATTGTTGCAAGTCGAGGGCTAGAATATTTGTCACGAGTGACCATAACTCCCTTTGGAAAAGCTTCTGTTGGAAAAGCATTAGGTTTAATGAAATCTGAAAACAGATTTCGTCAAAAAACTTTAGTGGTGCTTGATGGTGATCAAGATCCCTCAACTGGTTGTTTGCAACTACCTGGAAACGATGCTCCCGAAGTTACAGTTTTTTCAGAGTTGCAAGCAGATGGATGGCAATCAATTGCAGATAAGCTTGCACGTTCTCATTCTGACATGGTGGATCTCTGCAATCGAGTTATGACAGAGCAGAATCACCACAACTGGGTTAAGGATATTGCCGATCATCTACTGGTTGGGGGTGATGAGTTATGGCGTGCGATGGTACGGAGATGGTGTGCAATAACTTCCTATTCTCAGGGTTGTGATAATCTTTTTGAACATCTGGGAAACGAAATTGACAGTTAGTACCTGTAAGAACACGGTCTAACAATTCGCTTGGAGCGGACTGCTGAAAGCCGCTGGTGTTGAGTCCGAGCTATTTGCAGCCGCTCAAGCGAACCGTTAGACCGCTGAGTTATCAATGGGGACTTTTTTGAATCAGTAAGTCGCCAGGAGAATTTTTAGTATGGAAACACCAGTCGGCATTCTAAGACGTGTAATCTGGGAAAAGGGCTTTGAAGAAGAGCTATGTATTGGTAGTGGCAGATTCAAGAAATGTGTAAAGGCGGGTGGTGCTGTACGAATCGTGCAGAAAGATTCAGGTTACTTTGTAGAGTTAGAGCTACTAGGTGCCGTCATTGAATACAGTTTGATTAACACTTGCTATCCAGCCTACATCATTGGAATTGCTAGCCTTGAAGTGTGTATCACTGATATTGACTTGAGTGGTTCAACCCTTAAAGGTTTGGGTGTTTCAATCAAGTTTTGTATTGGTAAATGGGGAATATCTAAATGTTGGGATATTTACAACGGTAAGATTAGATTTTTCTTGGTTAATCTATCTGAGATTAACGGAGATTTGTTTGAGCTAGGAGCCTTGGGAGAGAACATTCTGGTCGGGGTAGAAGAGTAGTAAATCAATTACCACTTGCTAGGGCAGGTGGTAATTAAGGGCACCTCGAAGAATTGCTCGATCTGCTAAAAATAGAGGCTGAAACCATTGAAATCTCGTTTGAGATCCCCCCAAATTTTGAATTAATCGAGGTACCCTTAACTGTATTCTTATTGAAAACCGTGCGGTCTAACAATATGATCTGAGCAGGACGAGCAGGGATGTGAGCTAAAATAGAGAAAGCTGGTGCCCATTTTATTTTCCTGCATGAGTGAAACCGTTTACATCGAAACCAGTATCTTGGGCTATTTGACTGCTCGACCCAGCAGAGATATTGTTGTGGCTGCCAATATTGAGGTTACGCGGGAATGGTGGGAAACGCGCCGCATTGCTTTCCAACTCTACTCCTCCCAAGCAGTTGTCAAAGAAACCTCACAGGGAGATACCGAAATCGCATCTCAACGGCTCGAAATCATTCGCAACCTCGCGTTACTCGATTTGAACCAATCTGTACTTGATTTAGCAGAGCAATTTTTGGAACGCAGTAGCCTTCCCTCAAAAGCTGATGTTGATGCTGTTCATATTGCAGCCGCAACTGTTCACGGTATGGATTATCTACTCACATGGAATTGTAAGCACATTGCTAATGCTCAGATTCAAAGAAAACTGGCAGAGATTAGTCTTGATTTGGGATACGAGTTACCGATTCTTTGTACACCCTATGAACTGCTCGGAGGTTAATTATGTACCATGATGCAATTGTAGAAGAAATTCACCAAATTCGCGAAGAGTATTCACAGTCATTCAACCATAACTTAAAGGCACTTTTCGCTGATCTGCAAAAGCAACAAGCTGAGAGTGGCAGAAAAGTTGTGAATTTGTCGCGAAAATCCGGTCTAACAACACGTTGGAGCGGACGGGCGAGAGATATTGGTGGGGATGCAAAGGATACTAGCCGCCGTTCAACTTAGCCGTTAGACCACCACTCTCCTGTTGAGACGTGGAAAAGGTTATTTATGGGTTGTAGTGATTAATCAAACATCAGTTCTTGGCTGAAGCGTAGCCAGGAGAGGGGTAAGCTGATAAGTGGCTGGGTTCAATTAACCTAAACATGCTGGCAGGGAAAAAGGCGGTAATCTCCCTGGATGGGAGCTACACTGCGATTCCCTTCTCTTACAAGTAATTGCGCCTACCTACTTAATCATTACTTTCTAACAATTAAGTCCTAAAAATTCTTGGGCGGCATTGATCATCACGGTAATATCTGGGGGTTGGCCAATCCACTGCTCCAGGGCGATCGCCCCCTGGTGAATGAGCATCTCTAAGCCATCAATGGTGTGTAATCCCTGGGCGTGGGCATGGGCCAATAGGCGGGTAGGTCGAGGTTTGTAGATCAAATCATAGACAATGGCAGTGCTGGCTAGTTGTGCTAATTGTTCTTGGGAGAGGGGACTTTGATCCCCATGGGGAGCCATACCAATGGGGGTTGTATTCACCACTAGGGCAGCCTCGGATAAATTCGGGGTCAGGTGTTCCCAGAGAATCGTCTTCAGAGGTGCTTTTAACTGGGGCCAGCTTTGGCCAAAGGCAGCTAATTTTTCAGGATTACGACCCGCAATGGTCATGCCCTGGCAACCCAACTGGTCACAGGCCGCCACCACCGCCCGGGCCGCGCCACCATAGCCTAAGATCATCACCTGGGTCTCTTGCCAAGACTGGGATAGGGAGCGCAGAGGGGCGAGAAATCCCTGGACATCCGTATTGGTTCCGGCCCAGCCCTTTTCTGTGGGCCAGACCGTATTGACGGCCCCCACTTGGGCCGCGAGGGGGGTGATTTCCCCTAGGTGGGCAATAACGCTCTGTTTATGGGGAATAGTGACATTAAATCCCTGAACATTTAGGGCCCCTAGACCGGCGATCGCCACCGCCATATCTGCTGGTTTAACGGCAAAGGGGAGGTACACATAATCCAGACCGAGGGCAGCTAGGGCCCGATTGTGGATCACCGGGGAAAGGGTATGACCAATGGGATCGCCAATCACACCCAGGAGTTGGGTTGTACCGACAATGGGGAATTTCACGCAGGGCAACGACTCCTAATTTTCCTATTCCGCAAAGACTTGAACCGTACCATTGGCCTGGAGCACCAACCGCAATAACACGGTGGACTCGCTCTCAAAGGGACTGGTCATTGGCGTATCCCGCAGGGGGATGGGGGTGCGATCGATGAACCGGGCCGCCGCACCATTTAAGGGTAAGGCTTGGAACAATGTGCCATCGGGACTGAGGACAATCCGATATTCCAGGGTGGCATCCAAACTTTCTGGGGGTTGCCATCGATCTTGGAAATAGGTGCGAATCTCCTGAACCGTTTGGCTAGGGGCACCAATCCCCAAACTTTGGCTACGTCCTTGGGGTAGGGCGGCGGTGGGAGCTTGATTTACTGGAGATTGATTCGATGGGGATTGGGGGGTAGCCGATCGCCCTTGATTGGGGGCAGGGGCAGATGGAGGGGGTGGAGGTAAGGGCTGACTTGGCTCTAGGATAATAGTTCCTTCCGGGGGCGGTGGGGGCGGTAGGGTATCACCAGCCGGGCGATATCGCTGCGGGGGGGGACAGCTTCGGGGAGAGGTGGCAGGGGTGGTAATGCCTCTTGACTCCCTGGCAAACTACTTGGGGGCAAGGGCACTAAGCTAAGATCGCCTTCTAGGGGGGGGGAGGGGGGATTGCTCCAAGTCTAGGGGCGGTAAAATCACAGGGGAATCTATCCCCGGTTCCATCATTTCTGGGGCTTCGGCGGCATCTTGGCTGATCAAAACCGGCCGTTCAACCAATTGAATTAAGGCAGCGGATAAACCCAAGACCACCAGGGCCACCGCCGCACTTCGGGCCCAAATGGGCAGGCGTTCCAGTTGAGATCGCGAGGTTGCCAGCAATTCCGGTAGGGGCTGCATCATAGCTGACCACTCTTCTAAGACCGTGGCCAAATCAAATAGCTCCGTGAGGCGCAACTTAAGCTGTTCACCCGAATCCGGGGTAGCCAAGGGCCCTAAATAGAGCCGATGGCAGAGGGGTGTTTCCGATTCCAGGTAGATCACTTTTTCCGGGGGCGGCAAATTCAGGGGAATGAGGGGAATATCCGTCATCTCCTCTGGGTCTGGCTCCAGCATATCCTCAGGGAAGGCATCAAAATCTAAGGAATCGATGTCAAAATCGGGGGTATGGACCTGGGACTCTACATCATCTACATCATCTAAGTCACCTAAACTATCTAAATCACTTAAATTATGATGATTCTGCTCCACTGGTGCAGCTTCTGGGGGCCGTAGGGATGGCGATCGACGGATTAATAGAGCTTGAACATAGTCTTCCACCACCGTAGCCAACTGATAGAGGTCTTGATCATTCCCCGTGAGTTCAATGGTATCGCTTGGGTCGGGGGAGTATCCGTTTGCTATCGCTCCATTCCCCCCATTTTTGGAATGTTCTGGCTTGGAAGGGTCAGGCCGTACTATCAGCTTAAACTGAAGCGATCGCACCGGCTGGCGCGGTAGACGATTCCCCAGGGGCAAGACATTGGCCGCAACATCTAGGGTACAGGAGGGTTGTTCGTAGGTTAGGGTTCGCTTCATAATCCAGGGAGGGTATTCGAGAAACTATGTTCGTTAGCACTATCTTCCGCACGATTAAGGGAGTTCAGGATGGGTGGCTCTGGGGGAACGGTGCGCTCTAGCAGGGTTAACCAGAGACGACGATAGCCTTGACTATTACTGTAAAAAAGCAAGTCAATGAGCAGGTCTAGGGCCAGGGTCGTTAGATCATCAGTGGGTAGGGGGGCCGCATTCATTCGTTCCTGGTATAGGGTGGTAAAACGATCTAGGTAGTCCCCCAGTAGAGGATGCTGATGGGGTTGGCGGCCCTGTTCATCCAGGACTTGCCACTGATCAATGGCCTCACGAATTAAGGACTGATGATTTTGGGCCAAGCGGGTACAAATTAATGCCAGGGCGCGGGCCTCATCCACATCTAGTTTGCGCCGACCGCCGCGACTGCGCCGCAGGGGGCTGGACTGACGCAATCGCCATAGGCCCACCCGATCGGAAATGTAGGCCTCAAAGCCCATGGCCTCGGCAGCCCCTAAGATTTCACTGGAACCCACCGCCGCCAAGGCTTCCAGACTAAGCAAAATGAGATCAATCTGGGCCTTAATTGTATTTAGCGTACCGGGTTCCGAAGGAATCGCAATGGTCATGGAATTTTATTCGTCAGGGGGCCTCTCGTTCTAGGTTAATTCACAGACAGTCCGAGCATGGCTTGGAGCGTAAAGGATACAAAAATTAATATCGCCACCAGGGTACTAATCATGGCGATCGCCGTTGCCGGCCGCTTAAACAGCGGAACTAGGGGTTCAACCGCATTCCAGACCACCCCTAAAAGAACGGTAACGAAATACCGTTGATAGCGAAGGACATTCTCCCAAAAACCCTGCATAAAATCCGTTCTCCCGTTGACAATTCCGCCAGTTTAATCCAATTTGATCCGCTTCGATCCCGTGAAATTTAGTTTTATGCTGCTTTATGTATGGCAGACAACAACACTTCGTATTCTAAGGGATTACGCTTAGACATAGAGGGTCAAGATTAAGAGTGTAGCCAGGTTTATATGTCTACGACTCAGCGAATTACGTCACTAGAACTATTAAAACGCTATGAGCGGGGCGATCGCCAGTTTCGGGGCGTGAATCTAGCGGGGGCCGATCTGCGGGGAGCTAAATTAGAGGGCATTGATCTCAGTGCCGCTGATCTCACAGGGGCCAATCTCCAGGATGCGGATCTACGGAATGCCAATTTAGAGCAGAGTACTCTCACCCGTGCCAATTTAATTAATACCCGTTTGTTGGGGGCCAATCTCAAGCAGGCGGATCTGCGGCAAATTTATCGCCATCACCAACCGGAACCACCCCCCCTTCCAAAAACGCCGACTCAAAAACCAATGGCGGTTCAGGCCGCGCCCAATCAACCCCTAGTGCTCACCCTAACCCCTGGGGAACTGTTACGTCGCTATGGTCTGGGCGATCGCACCTTTGTTGGCTATAACCTGGAAGGGATCAACCTAGAGGCCGCCGAACTCAACCAGATCAACTTTGCCCAAACCAACTTGACCGGCGCGAACCTGATGTTTGCCGAACTCCAAGGGGCTAATTTTTCCAAGGCGATCTTGGTCAAGGCAGACCTCTCCATGGCCGAACTGCAAAATGCAAATTTTACGGGAGCCGATCTCCGCCAATGTAATCTTTCCGGGGCCGATCGCCGCGATGCCATTTATGATCGGGAAACCAAATTTCCGGCAAATTTCAATCCTGAAGCCGCAGGCATGAAGCAATTTAAGTAAAACAAAAGGGTACTGCAAAAAACTGGCAACGGCGGTGTGGTGATGAATTATGTTGGAGAACGCTACCATGGTTTGGCGTGTGCTATTGCGCCCGTTCCTGCGTGGTCAATGCCCCTTGGCTGCCACTGTCCTAGGTCGCTTGTTTCACCCATTTGCGTAGGGCATCGTCAAACCCATTTCCTGGGCTGTTTGTCAGTCAGAGTCACTCCATGACCTAAAAATCTGGCTGGGGTCACTCTAAAAATCTCAACCTTCAGCATTAGCAACCTGGGGACGGTTAAGAAAAGGCCCCAAATCCAGTAAGGTTGATCAAGTAAGTTGCGAAATGAGTCATTAATGACACCGCCTAAAACTCCTCCGGTAAAACGCCCTACGCCCCTAGCTGCCCAATTCTTGAAATTGGTGGGTGTTATTCTCCTACTCACTTTTTTAGTAGATTGGGCCGCTCTTTTTGTTTCTCCCCAGTTTAGTAATAGTCAGTGGCAATTAACGGTCGTGAATCAGTTTATCGATCGCGGTGTTACCCCTTTAATTGGTTTTGCCCTCATCTATACGGGCTTTTGGATTCAATCCGTCGCCGGATCAGGCCTAAAAAATGATGGTGGTGATGCGGCTTGGAAAGATTGGCGGTTTTGGGTGTTTGTCCTCTCCAGCTTGATGGGCCTACTCTGTCTCCTGGGCATTCCTTTCTACATCTCAATTACGGGCCAAATTACGGATCAGGCGATCGCCCAGGTGAATCAGGAAGCGGCCCAAGCGGAAATTCGCGTGGATCAGGAGCAGCAGCAAATTAAAATGCTGGCAAGTACGGGGCAGTTGGAGCAACTCATTGGCAGTGAGCAGCTACCGCCGGAACAACGGGCCATTCTCCAACAACTGAAGGATGACCCCCAAGCCTTAGACAAGCAGGCGGGTCAAGCTCGGGAACAAATTCGCGATCGCCAGAAAGAAGCGGTAGATCAAGCCCAAAATGAGGCCCTCACCAATCGTTTACGGTCAGGCCTACGGGCCTTCCTCCTCGCCATTGGATTTATTACCATTGGTTGGAGTGGTCTGAAAGAGCAGCGTTAGCTATCCACACCGGCGATCGGGGCAAACCCTTGGCGTTGCACATTTTCCGTAATCACCCGTGGCTCTAGAAACTGCAATAGATAATCACGCCCCCCGGCTTTTGAGCCAATTCCCGATAGCTTAAAGCCGCCAAAGGCTTGGCGATCCACAATGGCTCCGGTAATTCCCCGATTAATGTATAAATTCCCCACCTCAAAACTGGTTTTGGCTAGGTCAATGTGGGAGGGAGTGCGGGAATAGAGTCCACCCGTGAGGGCGTAGTCAGTGCCGTTGGCAATCTCTAGGGCCTGGGCAAAGGTTTCGGCCCGGATCACGGCTAACACGGGGCCAAAAATCTCTTCCTGGGCGATCGCGGCGGTGGCGGCAACCTCTGTAAAAATAACGGGGCCAATAAAGTAGCCGGACTCTGGGCCAGGAACCGCTAGGGCTAATTCTGCCTCCTGTTGGCCTTTGGCAATATACTCAAGGATGCGATCGCGGGCGGATTGGCTGACAACCGGTCCCACGGTGGTACTGGGATGATCGGCGGGGCCAACATTTAAGGATTTGGTGGCTTCAACTAATCGCTCCACAAAGCTTTGATAAATCGGCTCTAGGACAATCACCCGGGAGCAGGCGGAGCATTTTTGGCCGCTGTAACCAAAGGCAGATTGCACCACACCGGCAACGGCTTGATCCAGATCGGCACTTTCATCAATAATGATCGCGTTTTTTCCCCCCATTTCCGCAATCACCCGTTTCAGGTGTTTTTGGCCCCGCTGGAGGATGGCTGCTTCCGCCACAATTTGACAGCCTACTTCCTGGGAACCGGTAAAGGCAATGAGGTGGACATCAGGGTGTTTCGTTAGGTAGGGGCCAATCAGGGAGCCGCGTCCGGGCAGGTATTGGAAAACCCCCGCAGGTATGCCAGCTTCCACCAGAATTTCGGTGAGTTTAGCGGCGATGACGGCGGACGGCTCGGCGGGTTTGAGAATGGCACAGTTCCCCGCCACTAGGGCAGCCACGGTCATACCCATGGGAATGGCTAGGGGAAAATTCCAGGGAGAAATAATCAGGGCAACACCACGGGGTTGGTAGTGGTAATCATTGGTCTCGCCGGGAAAATGCCGCCCATAGCCAGGGGCCAATCGCTCCATTTCATCGGCATAGTAGCGACAAAAATCAATGGCTTCCGAGACTTCCCCATCTCCTTCCCGCACCACTTTGCCCACTTCTAGGCACATCCAGGCCACCAGTTCATGGCGGCGTTCTTCCAGGAGATCGGCGGCCCGCCGCAGAATCGCGACTCGTTCGCCAAGGGGAGTCGCCTTCCACCCCGGAAATGCGGCTTTGGCGGCGCGCACGGCATGATCGGCCTGTTCAATGGTGGCCCGACCGACAATACCAATGATTTCACTGGGGCTAGAGGGATTGAGGGACTGACTTGACTCCAAGGTATTGACCCGATCGCCATTAATCAGGGGTAGATAGGTCTGTCCCAACTCCTGGCGTATCGTGCTTAGGGCCTGTTGGATAGCCTGGCGGCGATCGCTTCGGGCATAGTCGCTATCAGCGGCATTGAGAAAACTTGAGGTTTTGCCAGCGGTCAGATGCACATCCGTAGCATTAAAGTCAGGGGTGGCGCGGGGCGGGGCAATTAAACTCTCTTGATCCGTGGCACTTAAGCTCTGGCGCAGGAAGGAACTGTTAGCGGTATTTTCAAGTAAACGGCGAATCAGGTAGGCCATCCCCGGAATGAGTTCGCCGTAGGGACAGTAGACCCGCACCCGTTGCCCCATCCCCACTAAGGCCTTCGCCAGTTTGTCTGCCATGCCGTAGAGAACCTGGCATTCCATGGCTTGGGGTGGCACATTTAAGCCTTGGGCAATGGCGATCGCCTTGGCCTGGGAACGGACATTATGGCTACCAATGGCAGTGTAGAGAACCTGATGATGGGTGAGTAGGAGTTCTGTGATCCGCTCATAGTTCACATCCGTATCCACCTTGTGGGTATAAACGGGTTGGGGCCAGTCTTTTTGCACCGCTTTAATGGTTTCCTGATCCCAATAGGCTCCCTTAACGAGACGCAGGGTGACGGGATAGCCCCGCTCCTTCGCCCAACTGACAAGGCCCTGGGCATCTTGGTAACTGTCCCGCAGGTAGGCCTGGAGCGTCAGACCAATATCGGTGCGATCGCGAAATTCCGGCTCTAACAGTAAATCCTTTAATAGGCCGAGGGTGGCATTCTTGTAGGCGTACTGCTCCATATCAAAGTGAACCGCCACCCCTAACTCTGCCGCCCGCCGCAGTAAATTGCGAATTTCTTCCCCCACCCGTCGCCGACTGCCCTGGTCATCCAAGGGATCAAACTGGGAATAAAAGGCCGTTAATTTCACCGACACCTGAACCTTAGGTAAATCTTGATCCCCAAGCCGATCAACGCCATCAATGGAGGGCCAATTCTGGGCCGCCCCACTCAACTGCACCATTAGCTCCAGGTAGCGATCGCGGTAGGTCTGGGCTTCCCGCTCGGTGATCACCGCTTCCCCCAAAATATCCATGGTGACGGCCATGCCATTTTTCCGCAGACGCTCAATGGTTTTAATCACCTGGGCATTATTTTCTCCCGCAATATATTTGTGGGCTAGGGCCTGAACCGCCGTTGTAAACGTGGTCGCTGCGGCCGTTGCTGGCAGGGAATCGGGTTGGGCAAAGTTGAGGAGTTTTTTTAAGCCATCCGGCAATTCCACCGATGGATCACTCATGTACTCTTGGAGGTGGCGGGCAATTTCCGGCTTACTGTGGAGGGACGGCAAACAATCAATCATCCGAAACAGTTGTACCCGCAGGCCGGGATGTTCCATGGCCCAACCCAGAAGCTTGTCTTCAATACGCATCTGATCCCGCAATTGACTAAAAATATTTCGGGATTCTTGGGTAGCAGAGAGGAGTTGGCGGGCGATCGCTGTGGTGGCTGCTTCGTAGGTAGTCAAAATCTAATAAACCGCTGGGTGGAGTGCATTCTTATTTTCTCACGACCGTTGATGGAAGTGCTATTCGAGCTAAACTGGCGATCGCCCTAACTATGGATGCGGGGCTGGGGATGAAGACTGGCTAAAATATCACTTTCGACTTGGGCTAACTGGGTTAATCGCTCCGTGACTTGCACCAGGGGATAGGATTCGGTGGCTAACTGCCAATACACACCGTAGTGTCGGGCTTCCGAGGCAACAAGACTACCAAAAAAAATCCCTAATTCCGGATCGGGACAGTGGTGGGCCAGGAGATTGAGCCGTTCATGGCTGCGGGCCTCGATCAGGGCACAAACCAAGAGGGTATCCAGCAGACGTTGGGGTTCTTGACGGGCAATTAAACGGTTTAGGGCTGCGCCGTAGGGCGGGGCCGCTAGGGGCCCTAGGGGAATTCCCCGTAACTGAAGTTGCTGGTTCACCTGTTCAAAGTGTTGGAGTTCTTCTTGGGCAATGGCCGTTAATTGGCGCACCAACTTTACATTGGACGGATAGCGAAACATTAGATTCAGCGCAACTCCCGCCGCCTTCCGCTCGCAGTGGGAGTGATCTAACAAAATAATATCCAAATGGGCGAGCGCCTGATCCAGCCAAGCCCTAGAGGTGGGTTCCCGCAAAAACTTAATCCGAGTAACCGTCAGATCAACCGGTGGATTATTGATGGAACTGCCATTCCCCATACTTAGCTCTTTTGGGTTACTTTAACGTGAGTTCGGGAGAAGAGAGGGACAGAATAGATCGGCTTAACGTGCTAAATTCTCATCCCTCTGGTTGCCCTATGTTTAGTCTAGAAGTTGCTTAAACCGAATTCACATTAGACATAGAGATAGCCCGGAAACGGCATCAAAAAGATGGAGGTTGGTACTACTAAAACCCAGACACAGGCGATCGCCCCGCTGGATGTTCGTACCGGCGGTAGTCACAAGACTCAGCAGCCTATCGGCATCATCCCATAGATGGAACCGCACTAAATTTTCCCGACCTAGGGGTTCAACTAGGCTCACTTGGGCCTTGATGTAGAGTTCATGGTCAGCCATAGAGTTAGATTTGTTAGATTCTAAGGCTTGGGATTCCAACATCTGATCAGGCGGGAAGCAAATTTGAAGGTGTTCGGGGCGAATGCCCAAGGTATAGGGGTGATCGGGCTTCAACTTAGATTGATACTGGGGCGGACAGGGCAGGCTTTGATCCCCACAGCGCAACCGTCCCGCCTCAAGATGGATAGGGAATAGGTTCATAGGGGGATGACCTAAAAAACGAGCCACCATTTGATTGGCTGGTCGCTCATAAATCTCTTTGGGTGTGGCAATTTGCTGAATTTGCCCTCCTTCAAGGACGATAATGCGATCGGCTAGGGTCATGGCCTCCACCTGATCATGGGTGACATAGAGGGTCGTAATCCCCAGTTGTTGATGGAGTTGCTTGAGTTCGGCGCGGGTATCATCCCGGAGTTGGGCATCCAGATTAGAGAGGGGTTCATCCAGGAGAAAGACCTGGGGATTGCGGGCGATCGCCCGGCCCAGTGCCACCCGCTGTTGCTGTCCTCCCGATAATTGTCGAGGTTTGCGGCCTAGGAGGGAGTCAATTCCCAACATCTTGGCAACGGTTTGGATCCGCCCTTGGGCAGCGGCCGGATCCATTCCCCGCATTTTTAGGCCAAACCCCAGATTCTCCCGAACCGTCATGTGGGGATAAAGGGCATAGTTTTGAAACACCATGGCCACATCGCGATCGCGGGCCGGTTGATCATTGACCCGAGTTGAACCAATAAAAATCGACCCCATACTGGGCTGATCCAATCCGGCAATCAATCGCAAAATCGTCGATTTACCGCAACCAGAGGGGCCCACCAATACCCAAAATTCACCATCGGGTACCTCAAAATTCACCCGATCAAGGGCCGCAGTTCCTCCAAAGCGACGGCTAACCTGTTCTAAGCAAACCCGAGCCATGGATTAGCGTAAACCCATCCAGGTAAAAAAATCTTGACGGGTAAATAATTCTAGAACGAGCAAGGCGACAAAACCAATCATGGCGAAGCGGCCATTAATGAGTTCGGCATAGCGTGACCAGCCAAAGGAAGGGGTAGGTTGGGATTCTGGGGCATTCGATTCAGTCATAGGGGAGTTCCAAAAATGAGACGGCAAAGGACGCAGACGACAAGAACAAATGTAATCTAGCTTAGGATTTAACCCTGGAGCCGCCTTTTCTCCAGGATTGCACAGCTTCGATCAATGGGCGGATAACCCCTCGTGCTGGGGAAGGATGAAAGCGAAAGGGGAACTTACCCCGCCCTAGCATCCGCGCCCCCAAGGGGATGAGACTTCCCAGACCCCGCCAATCGCGAAAACCATTGCCCAAAACCCGCAGGCCAAACTTGCGCTCATCAATCCATCCCCCCTCCTTCACCAAGTTAATTAAAACGAGGCGATGGCGCAGGGGACGATCTAGGGCCGAGGCAGCCACGGTATTATCCTCCGTTTTGGTTTCTAAAATCGCCCCCTTGATTTGACTAATCCGATCCAGGGGAGCCACATCCATGGGACACACTGTATTGCAATTAAAGCAGCGGGTACAGCCCCACACCCCAGACTGGACGTTATTGTAGGCCTCTAGGCGATCTCCCCTGGCCTGATCTCGACTATCCGCTAGGACACGGTAGGCCTTGGCTAGGGCATGGGGGCCCACAAAGGCAGGGTTGACTTCCCGGGCATTACAGTCCGAGTAGCAGGCCCCACAGAGGATGCAATTGCCCGCCTGGTTTAATTTTTCGCGATCCCTAGGGGACTGTAAAAACTCCCCCTCCCCTAGCTGGCGGGCCGGGGCACTCACGTAGGGATCCACAGCCCCTAAATTTTGCCAAAATCCCTGCATATCCACCACTAAATCCCGAATCACTGGCATATTTCCCATGGGGGCAATGGTAATCGTATCCGGGGCGATCGCCTGGGCTAATTCTTGACGGATGCTATTTTGGCAGGCCAGGGCCGCCCGACCATTGATCTGCATCGCACAACTGCCACAAATGGTATTTCGACAATTTTTCCGAAATGCCAGGGTTCCATCGTGATACCACTTGATTTGGTTGAGGGCATCTAAAACCGTCAATCCTGGTTCAATATCCAGAGTATAGGTTTGTTCATGGCTTGGTTGCCGTAAGGTCTGGCGTTTAATCTTAAAAATGACCTGCATATAGTTACGGGGAGAAGGAGGACGGTAGGTGGGGCCGAGAATAACGAGATAGAAACTAGCTGAAATTATCTTCTATCCTAGTCCTGATGGGAATTTTAGGGCAATCTTTTCTCGGCAAAAACCATTAAAACTGTTAAATTAATCACTTCTTTAGGGCTGTATTTCATATTTTTACTTAGAAATGGGTAAAAATCGATTCCCTCCTGGGACTAATGGAGTTATATTTGAAGAGTAAAGCGTGCCTAAAATCTTAAGGCAGTTGAATGCTTTGGTTTAACAATCCTTGAGTTTGTTTTTCCTGACATCACCTTTTCAAGCGTTGTCTATTATTCTAAATGGCTTATGGTTGATAACACAGACATACCCACTCCGCTCACCGGAAAGGCCCTTCTCCAACGTCTCAAAGATATTGGTGATCAGCCTCGCCGTGAAGCCGCAAGGCTTTGTGGTTACTATAAATTTACTCGCTCCGGTGATATCCGCGTTAATTTAGGTTCTTTTTACGATGCAGTCGTGGAAGCAAGCGGTATACCCCTAGAACGTGAAAATACCGTTGAAAATCGGGGTCGAGATCCGGCTTTTCGGGTGAGTGTCCATCAAAGTGGTCAAATTGTGATTGGTGCGGCCTATACCAGGGCAATGAAATTGAATCCGGGGGATGAATTTAACATTAAGCTAGGCTACAAACATATCCATCTCTATCAAGCCAGTGAAGATGGCAAAAGCAGTGAAAATGGCTATCAGGAAGACGGGGATTAGTCCCTGTCATCACGTCTGATCTGAATAATCTATGAATTGATCGATGGATGATTGGTTCGCTCTCATGGTGGGGAATACCCATCATCATTGGGCCTGGTTTTCGGGGACAACCCTGCGGGGCAATGGTGAAACGACGACCCATGACAGAAAAATTCAGCAAGGGGACACTCAAGGAATCAGCCAGGAAATCAATTCCAGGCCAGGTTCTCAGCCAAATTCTCAGAATGTCCCCTGGCCTGATACATTCCCCCCATTGGGGACAAATGTGTCTCTCTGGCGAGCGTCCGTTGTTCCCCTAGATCAACTCATCCCCCTGCCCATCGCCTCGATCTATGATGTCCGTTTAGGAGATGTTCCCCTAACGGGTGCTTACGATACCTTGGGGATTGATCGGGCCTTGGCCCTTTGGGGGGCGATCGCCCAGTATGGGGGCCCGGCCCTCGTCATTGATAGTGGTACTGCCTTGACCTTGACCGGGGTAGATCAGGATCACCATTTTATTGGCGGGGCCATCTTACCTGGACTGGGATTAATGGCAACGGCACTCCATGAATATACGGCCCGTTTACCCTCCATTACCTTCAAAGCCATGGCGACGATACCCGATCGCTGGGGGAAAACCACACCCAGGGCTATGGAGAGTGGCATTTTATATACGGTAGGGGCAGGAGTACAGGCCTATATCAATGACTGGCATAGCCAATTTCCATCGGGCAACGTGATTCTCACCGGTGGCGATCGCCATCTCCTAGCCCAGCTTCTCCAAACTCTTCAAAACCCATCTGTAACGGTCGATCCCCCCCCTATTCTGGATCCCCATTTAGTCTTTTGGGGAATGCGTGCCCTTCGTTTTCCAGAACTTTCCCTACTTCATTAAGGACGCGAGGGAATATTTAAGCATCACTCCAGCCTCTTAAGCTTAGCGATCGGCATCCGATGGCATTGATACGGAATTACTGAAACCTGTTTCCAGTTCCATCCGTTGTTCCATTTGCCGCAAAAAGTAGCCCGTCATCATTGCCGAAGCGAGGAGTCCGGCCAAATTGTCGCGATCGGTGGTGATTTGCACATTAAAGGCTTCCGGTGGCAATCCCCCCACTAAGCCCTGGACATTGTGACTAATGATCTGACGAATTTCCGGACTTGCCGAACGGGCAACCCGAGTTAAAATTTCTGGAGACTGACTCTGAAGGTACTTCAACAGTAAGTTGGCCTGAGCATCCTCGCCCACAGAGGAGTGAAAATTTACACTTTCAGGATCAAAGACCATAGCGTATTGCCCAATAACTTAAGTTTCTATTTTGGCATCTGTTGCCATTTAATGCATGGTGGGATCTATTCAAAGACTCCATATCCACGATTCTGCCATGGCTAAATCCATCATATAACAGTTCACAGTTGACTATCTCTTGATTAAACTATTTCTTGATTAAAATGTAGGCTCCCACATAGTCCGGTAATTGCCTGGCATAGGATTGATAGGCTTGATAGGTTGGAAAGGTTCCCGTCAGGAAATCTAACTGATAGAGATTGGGAATAAATGCACCACCAGTATCGGCAATGACCCCCAGGCGAAATATGCGTTGTCCTCGCCGTTGGTCCTCTAATAGCACCACCCGACCCAGGCCCATATTAAAAACATCCCCAGCAAAGGTGACCTCTGGCTCAATATTAATTTTGTTGTCAATATGGCTGCCGTAGCCCTTAATCGCTTCCACGGGACGAAAATACCAATAGCGTTTTTGCTGGTAGGGATCAACGCCACGCACAAATGCAATTCCATTATTGCGATCCACATTAAAAAATGAGGATGTGCCATCGGTAAAATTAATCAGAATTGTGCCCTGCATTAAGGCATCTTCAAAGGCGGCCCGAGTTAGGTAGGCAAGGGGTTTAACCCGACCCGCTTCTTTGCCCCCTGGTTCATAGATACCCTGGAGTACATCCTGCTTTGTGTATTGCTTATAAAACAGTTCTGTCTCATCCCCATTGGGTAGGGCATAGAGGGCGACATTATAGGTTCCGGTCTTTTGGCGAGAGCCTGGGTGAGTAAAAATAGCATAGTTGGTTAACCGCAACTGCTGTCTTCTTTGCTGAGCTTGGGAATTTTCAGTTTTCGGCTGGTAGGGCAACCACTGAATGACACGAAAATGTTCATTGATAAAGTCGCCATCTTGCAGCCGCATCGGACGTTTCTGACTAATATCTTCAGTCAGGGTGAGGATCATAAAATCTAGGGTTTGGAGGACATCCTCAAGGGTCACGCCCTGGGAGGCTAAAACCCCCGGCCGCTGAATCACCGGATCACTCTCCTGAAACTGTTCAAAGTAATGACGGGTATTCCGGAGAACCTGGAGGAGTTTCATCGGGGAGGTTTGGATTTTTCCTGAAGGCAAGGGGCGATCGCGGAAGTATTGATCTCCATCGATCCAGTAACGAAATTTCGAAAATTCATCCACGACCCCATAGCGAGTTGGCGGATCAGCTACAACGGGATCGGGTACAACGGGATCGGCATTAACAGGGTTCACCGGGGATGGCTCTGATGGGGCCTCTTCCAGGGTTTGTACCGATGGGCTACACCCTAAAATCATCCCTGTGGCAAAGATAGCGGCGAGAAGCGATCGCCATGGCCAAAACATGAGCATCAGTTAGAAGAACCTATAGACAACCTGTATCGATCTACTCTAGAACAATCCGGGAGCCTGCCGTCAGAGCGCTCAATCTTCAGGGGAGGGTGGGGCTGATTCAAACATCGGCTAAAAATTGTCCCATTTGACTGGCCCAGGCTGAAGATCCGCCTCCATCTTTGGATTCTGCGGTGGCTTCGGCCAGTTCAACGGTGCGGCCGCAGGTCTGGGGAGCATTGATCAAGGAAACGATGAATGCCACGAGATCATCGCGGTTAATTTTTCCCGTCAACCGATCCCCTTGGGCAAGCTGTAGGGGGCGATCGCCCGGTTCTTCGGTTAGAGCACAGGGACGTAAAATGGTATAGGGCAAACCACTCTCCCGCACGGCATTCTCTCCGGCCAGTTTCCAAGTGAGAATTCCCCCCAATTGATCATTCATTTTCACCGCTGGGGGTTGCTGGGCCAAGTCTAAATCCGATCGCCCGGGTCGAGTTACCCCCGCAGAACTAACCATGATCCAACGGGGTAAATCCGGCCCCCCATAGGCAGCAATGGATTCGATTTCCAGGGCAAAGAGGCCCGCCTTAAAGTGGGGATTTAGGTTGCCATCGTACTCAAACTTACTGAGCATCAACTGCAAGGAATGGATCTGGCCAATATTGAGGGGTGGGGCACTGGGCAACGTTCGCGCCCGAAAAACGGGGGTTAGCTCTCGGAAGGGAATTTGCACCGTGATCCATTCATCGGCAACGGTGTTAAAGGAATAGGCGTAGCCCACCCCATCCCAGGCTTCCTCACTCCGCAGGAAAAACTTATAGCGTTGACCATCTCCTTTCACCCGTAGGGCAATCCCTTGGTAGCCCACTAAATTTAAGGGTGGGTAGAGATTCCGCGTGCGAATGGAAACAAAGCCCCCGGAATTGGCGGTGGAGACGGTTCCCGTAAACAGGGCCGTTGTACTGAGTAGGCGCAGACCACTTTCACTCACGCCGCCCATGACCACATCATCTAGGGCACCCCAAACCTCCCCTAGCACCGGAGAAGGATAGCGGTAGTCAAAGAGAGGATAGGTGGATGACTCCTGGGCAAAATGGGGAACCGCTAAGGCTAACACCGCCTTGACACCCTGATATTCCACCTGCTCCGGACTGGGGCCAACCACCTGGGGGGGATAAAACTTAATTCCTTGGGCATACTTTTTTTCGTCTGGGTCGGGTTCCACTGGACGAATAATGGTTCCTAAGCAGGAGATCACGGTACGCACATGGGTCATTAACTCCGGTGGCAGACTGTCCGCCTCGGTGACATCCCCCGTGACAATTTCCAGTAGTTCTGAATGGGGTAAAACCTTTTCCGCCTTTTGGCGATCGCGCACTAGGGCCCGTACACCATATCCTTGGCCAAGTAACTGTTTCACCAGCCGTCGCCCCGTGCCCCCCGTTGCTCCCAAAACCAAGATGAGGCCCGTGCCGCCGTAGGATACCCCTTTCATTTCAAGTGGCAAGAATGGCTCCAACCCGGCCCGTATATCACTAAGTAAGCCACTAAAGTTACCGATAAAGGGTAGGGTTTCAAAATAGGCCAAGGTCTGGGCAAAACGTTTAATATCCCAGGGTGCATTATTGGTCGATGTCATAGCGGATCGTATTACAGAACTAATTCCCATTGTAGAGATAGATAAATTTCAGGTATTGTCCTGTATTAAAACCTGCATTAAAAACGCTTCAACCCAGGGCAGGGAGTATCAATGCCTATAATGTAGATACCGAGTATAAAACCCCTATTGTCCTGGTCGGCAATGCGCTGCGCCCCAACCCCTGAAAATGAATTTGAACGTCTCCAGGCCCTGGTCAGTTATCACGTTCTGGATACGGATCCAGAGGCGGAGTTTGACGAATTAACCCAACTGGTGGCAGCGGTCTGTGATGTTCCGATCGCCCTGGTGAGTTTAGTGGACTCTGGGCGGCAGTGGTTTAAGTCCAAGGTGGGAATTGATGCCAGCGAAAGTGGTCGGGATGTTGCCTTTTGTGCCCATGCGATTTTGCAACCCGATTTATTTGTTATTCCCGATGCCCTAGAGGATGAACGCTTTTTTGACAATCCCTTTGTCACCGATGGCATTAAGATTCGTTTTTATGCGGGAATGCCCCTGATTACGGAGGATGGCTTTGCCCTGGGAACCCTCTGTGTGATTGACCAGAAGCCACGGCAATTAACGGCTGTCCAAGAGCGCACCATCAAAACCCTGGCCCATCAGGTAGTGAATCAACTAGAGTTACGGCGGCATTTACTGGAAGCCCAAAGCAACCGCGATCGCCACCAAGAGGTGATGGCCCTTCAGTTGGCTATTTTGAATAGTGCCAATTACTCGATTATTGCCACCGATGTCCATGGTTTTATTACCCTCTTTAATCGAATCGCAGAGCAGTGGTTGGGCTACGAAGCCGAGGATGTGATCGGTCGTTTAACGCCTGCCATCTTCCATGATCCAACGGAGGTAGCCCAGCGGGCGATCGCCCTGAGTAAGGAATTTGGCTACAATATTGCCCCTGGTTTTGAAGTGTTTGTGGCCAAGGCCCGCTTGGGGGCTGTGGATGAACAGGAATGGACTTACATCGGTCGGGATGGCAGTCGGCGGCCCGTACGGTTATCGGTGACAGCGACTCGAGATCCCCAGGGCAATATCACTGGCTTCATGGGCATTGCCAATGATATTTCTATTCAGAAAAAAATTGAAGCCCAACTACGTCTACGGGATCGGGCGATCGCCGCCAGTACCAATGGCATTGTGATTACGGATCATCGCTTGCCCGATCGGCCAATGATCTATGTCAATCCTGCCTTTGAGAAAATCACTGGCTATCGGGCCGCTGAGGTTTTGGGCAAAAACTGTCGCTTTTTACAGGGGAAAGATCGTCATCAAGCGGGGCTACAGGCCCTACGGGGGGCGATCGCCAAGGGATTATCCTGTCGGGTAATTTTACGAAATTTCCGCAAAAATGGCCGCCCCTTTTGGAATGAACTTTCAGTCTCACCCATTTACGATGACCAGGGGGAACTCACCCACTACATTGGCATTCAAAGTGATGTCACCGAGCGTAAACGGGCCGAAGTCAGCCTGCGGAAACAAATGCAGCGGGCAACCCTCCTGCGCCAGATCACCGAAGAAATTCGCCAACGCCTAGAGCGGGATCATATTTGCCGAACGGCGGTGGAAAAATTGGGGCCGGCCTTGATAGCGAGTCGTTGCATCATTTATTGCTATCATCCCCAGCCCACGCCAGCCCTGAGTCTAGTTGCCGAATACCGAGATACGGGCATTGATTCGGTGCAGACCTTATCCAGTGCCATTGAGGCCCACTTACTCCAACTTCAGGAGAAAATTGACCTGAAAAATGATCAGGTCATGGCGATCAAGGATGTCTACCAAGAACCCAGTTTAGCCAATCTCCACGATTGCTGTGAGCAACTCGGCGTGAAATCCGTCCTCTTAAGTCGCACCTCCTATCGGGGCCAGACCAATGGCATTTTAATTGCCCATCAATGTGGTCGTCATCGGGATTGGAGTCCGGCGGATCAGGAGCTTTTTGCTAGTGTGGCGGCCCAGGTGGGGATTGGCCTCGCCCAGGTACAACTGTTGGAGCAGGAAACGGAACAACGGCAACAACTTGAGCAGCAAAACCAGGAACTAGAGCAGGCCCGCCTCAGTGCCGAACTGGCCAACCGCGCCAAGAGTGAATTTTTGGCCACCATGAGCCATGAAATTCGCACCCCCATGAATGCGGTTCTAGGGTTTACCAACCTATTGTTAGATACGACTCTCAATGATCAGCAACGGGATTTTGTCCAAACCATTTACCAGGCAGGGGATGCCCTCCTTTCGATTATTAATGATATTCTTGACTTTTCTAAAATTGAGTCGGGCAAACTGGTTCTGGAGCAACAGCCCTTTGAGTTGCGGGACTGCCTAGAAGATGTTCTCAGTTTGTTAGCCAGTAAGGCCGAGGAAAAAAGTCTTGAACTTCTCTATACCATTACACCGCAAACGCCGGATTTAGTGCGCGGCGACATTACCCGACTACGGCAGATTTTAGTCAATTTGGTGGGCAATGGCCTCAAGTTTACCCACGCAGGGAGTGTGAGTATTCATCTGGACGGGGGCCCAGTGCAAGCCAATGACCGGCAAGAGATCTTCTTTCGGGTGGTGGATACGGGTATTGGCATTCCCAGCGATCGCCTGGATCGACTCTTTAAGCCCTTTAGTCAGGTGGATGCCTCCACCACGCGGGAGTACGGCGGCACGGGTCTGGGTCTTGTCATTAGTGAGCGGCTCTGTCAGTTGATGGGCGGGCAGATGCAGGTCGAGAGTCATCCGGGCCAGGGAACGGCCTTTATCTTTAGCATTCAAGTGGAGGTGTTGGCCGCCTTTTCGGAGAGATCGCAGCCCGATGAACGGCTCAAGCTCTTGGCGGGTCATCGTATTTTAGTCGTGGATGACAATGGGGCCAGTCGGCAACTCCTGCAAACCCTGTTAAAGTCTTGGGGGATGGCGCCGGATATGTTTCCCAGTGGTGCTGCGGTCTTAGCGGCCGAACCCAATTGGCAACTCGCCCTCATTGATTTACAAATGCCGGAAATGAATGGTCTCCAATTGGCTGAAAAACTCCACAATCAACGTCCAGATATTCCCCTCGTGCTAATGACTCCCCTGAGTTGGTTGGAATCGACTACGGCAAAAAATCTCTGTGCCGGTTATGTCACTAAACCCCTGAAACCAAAGCAACTGGAGCAGGTTCTCTGTCAGATTGTTGAACCCACCACTGAGGCCAAGCGAAAGACGGAACGGCTGGCGATCGATCATGAGATGAGTCAACGCTACCCGCTGCGGATCCTTTTAGCGGAAGATAATGCTGTCAACCAAAAAGTAGCCCTGCATATTTTCCGGCGGATGGGCTACCGGGTGGATGTGGCCGCTAATGGTTTAGAAGTTTTAGACGCACTCCAACACCGCCCCTACGATGTGATTTTTATGGATGTACAAATGCCCAAGATGGATGGTTTGACGGCAACGGAACGGATCTGTGAAATGTGGCCCACCAGTCAACGGCCCTGGATTATTGCCATGACCGCCAATGCCCTAGCGGGCGATCGCGAGCGTTGTTTTCAATCGGGAATGGATGACTATATTAGCAAACCCATTAAGCTGGAAGACCTAGGGGATGCCATTAGTCGCTGCCGTAGTATTAAACCCAAATCTACCTATCCCCAGCAGTAATCTATTTTCAGTCATAATTCCAGTCATGATTTCCAGTCATAAAACTAACGATTAACCAGGAATCACGGGTCATACCATGGCAGATTTTCAGATTTGTGCCCCCTTTCAACCGGCCGGGGATCAACCCCAGGCGATCGCCCAATTGCGCCAAGGTATTTTAGGGGGCCAGCGTTTCCAAACCCTTTTGGGGGCTACCGGAACCGGCAAAACCCATACCATTGCCCGCGTCATTGCCGATTTGGGACGACCCACCCTCGTCC